>JAFTEL010000090.1 GCA_017453685.1 Clostridia bacterium | reverse complement strand
TTCACAGGAAGACGCGCTGGCGCTGATGAAGGAATATGGGATCCAGCCGCAGGCATGGGGACCGCTCGCGGAAGGAAAGCACGGGATCTTTACCGACCCGCTGCTTGTCGGGATCGGCCGGAAGTACGGCAAAAGCGCGGCACAGGTCGTCCTGCGCTGGAACACACAGCGCGGCGTTTCGATCCTGCCGAAATCCACGCACGTGGAACGGATGGAACAGAATATTGATATCTGGGATTTTGAACTGACAGAAGACGAGATGAAGCAGATCGGCGAAAAGGATCTCGGGCACAGCGAGATCATAAACCACTTCGACCCGGGCCTTGTCAGGGTTTTGAACGGCATGAAAATCCACGAATAAGGAGAAAACGATGAACGCATTCACCTACAGCTATCCGACAAAGGTTTATTTCGGCGAAAAAACCGCAGAGAAGCATCTTCCGGCAGAGCTTGCCAAAGTCGGTCCGAACGTGCTTCTCGCATACGGCGGCGGTTCGATCAAAAGAAACGGTATCTATGACGAGCTGCTTTGTATCCTGAAGGACGCCGGGAATAATCAGCGTCAGGAGGTTTTTGCCGCGGCCGCTTTCTGCGCTGCGGCGCGATGGGCTTCTTCCAGCCGCTGCTGCGCCTGCGTATAGTCCGCCTCAAACGATTCCAGATTTGCATACGCTTCGCACAGCAGAAGATTGCGCTGCGCCCAGAGCACGGGCTTCATGACTTTGCCGCAGCGGTTGCGTTCCCGGTTTGCAGCCCGGAGCAGCGTGCGTTTTTCACGGCGCTGTTCTTTGGTGTCTTCCGGCAGGCCGTACAGCAGTTCGTATTCGTCGGCGGAGAGCGCGTTCTTTGTTTCCGGGTACTTTGCAAGCAGAGCCTCACTGCGTTTCACGGCTCGCGCCATATGGATTGCGTCAGATCGCAGCGCACGGTCTTCCCGGCGCCCACCTTGCGGCAGCGTCACAGCGAGCTTCTCGAGTTCGTCCGCTTGCGCACCATCTTGCACCATTTTCCGGCAAAGATCGATGAGCGCCTCACCGAACGGCGATGTATAGCGGTGCAGCTCACGCTGCAGAAATTGCGCGATGTCAATTTCTTCATTGTGCTGTCGAATCTGCTTGTTTGCCGTCCGCCTTTCTTTGGAGGAGGAAACGTCATGTTTCCTTACGTTTGCTTCTTTTTCTTGCGCAAGATTTGCACGCATGGCCTGCAGTGCTTCACACGCCTCACAGTAAACGTCATCCTGCAGAACGCCCGCAGCCTTATCTTCGATGGCGGTCCGCAGCCGCAGCACACGGACGATCGCCTTCTGATCCGTATCGCTCAGGTCGTAGAAGAACCACGGCAAGACGTCGACCGCAGCACCGATGAGCGAAATGATCAACAGCTTGTCAAGCAAGGTATACAGCACATTGCCGCTGTTGAAACTGCCGTCGTCGTGATAGACACTCAGCACGGAATAGTCGGTGCCGTCGAAGCCGTTGCGTCGATAGACCCACGGGACAAAGAGATTCGTCACCGCGCCGACTGCGCCGCCGACATAGGTATCTACCACGCCGAACGAACCGTCGATGCGTTCTCCGCTGATATATTGCTGATAGTCGCGGATGTCGGACTCCATCGCGCGGTCAATGATCTCGGTGGTCTCCCAGAAGCGGTTGAGAAAATAGAAGATGAATATCAGCACAAGGCTTTTTTTATAGGTCAGCGCAAGACCCAGCGTGATGAACACCTGCGAGAAATTCTTCATCAGCTTGAAGCCCTTTTTGCCGAGCTTGCCGATCAGCCACGGTGACGCGAGCATCGCCCACATGGAAGAATTGTAGGACAGCGTATCCATGATGCCGTAGGTCGTCATGGAGCCGACCTTGCCGTAATAGAACAGCCACTGCATCAGCACGTTCTTGCTGTCCTCCATAAAGTTGTTCCAGTTATCGGAGCATTTGATCCAGAACAGCTTGTTTTTCGATACCGCCCGCAGCGCGTCCCAAAGTCCGACCTTTGTCACTCTTGAGCGCGGGGCGATGATGCGTTCACGCACACCGTTATATGCCGCAAGACTCATCGCCACACCGATCACGATGAACACGGGATAGATCATGCGATAGGTCCGGATGTTGTAAAGATCGCCGTCGGCAAAAACGTCGCTGAGCACAGGGATCAGCAGTCCCGTCAGACTCGGCGCAAAATTATGCACGAGCGAAGAGACCGTCATGATGCGCACGCGTTCCTGCGAATTCGGGGAGATCACATAGACCAGATTGCTCACGCCGGTGTTGTACCAGCCCTGCACGTAGCCCTGAATCTGTCCAATGAGAAACAGCGACACGATCATCGGAAAATAGCCCATTTTTTCATACGGAAAAAACAGTGCGAACAGCGACAGAATGCCCGAAGGAACGGCAAGTCTGACAAACACGCGGTACTTTCCGACACGGGAACGCAGATTGTCAATGATGTAGGCGTTGAGCGGCGCGAGCGCGTAACCAATGGCAGTGCAGATGTAGCCGAACACCAGAAGATCCCGATGCGTCATGTGCAGCGTCATGGCGGTGAACGGATCGTTCACACCGAACGCAATGCCGAACACCGTTGCAAGCCGCATTCCGAGCCAGCCGACGGAGAGCATCAGATATTCCCGGTAGGCAACGCTGTTGCCTTTTGCCGGAACGCGCCAATGTGCAAAGATCTCATGCAGCCAGCCTTTGATCGTTTCAATCATGTTTCATCCATCCTGTTTTTCAATGATGATCGTCGTTACGCTTTTCGACGGAAAGGAAAACACAGCTGCCGGAACCACCGGCGTCAGCGCATGGGTCTCATCGGTCAGATAAACCGCGCTGACATTTGCGGGAAGGGATGCTCTTGTTTTGTATGTGTTGTGGTTGGCAACCACAACGACCTGCCGTCCGTCTTTTTCAAATCCGACCGCCTGCAGATGTGTGCCGGCGTCTGTATGCACACGGACGCTGCCCGGCCGGATAAACTTTGAAAAATGACCGAAAGCATAGTAACGCTTTGTGAGCGCGAAGGTGCGCGTATCATCGAACGCATAGATCAGTCCGTCGCAGTAATCCACGTTGGAAACAGCGATCCAGAGCTGCCACGAACACACACGCAAGATCGTCAGATCCTCCATCAGGATCCTGGTCTGTTCCAGCGCGGAATCCATGCCGTAATCCCTGCCGCCCTTCATATGTGTCCATTCGCTCGTTTTTGCGGGCACGTCCGGGAAATGCCGGTCGAGGTACCGGCGGTAGCGCTTCAGAAACGGCAGCCGGTCGCCGATGAGCGACGGCAGCGGTCCGACCTGCGGCGTCACGCAGTAGGAATGCGTGTCAATCGCGTCCACACGGGCACGAATCTTTTTGTCGCCGAGCATTATGCGGCAATAGGTTTTGTTGAACCAGCGGATATCGCCGTTTTCCGCGCCGGAGAGCTTCAGGTCGGCAAGGTCAGGGCGTTGCTCCAACGCATCGGCAAACAAGCGAAACAGCGTTCGCACCTGATGCGGGCGGTAATGGCAGCCCTCCTGCCCGCCGGTCCATTTCCAGACCGGCTCGTTGACCGGCGAAAGGTACCGCACGGGAATCCCTTCTGCCCGGAAATGTGCCACACAGTCCAGACAATAATTGACAAAGTTTGTGTAATTCGCTCTTGAAAGATTGCTGTGAAAAGCTTTGCTGCCGTGCGCCATGCCGTTTTTCGTGAACCGCTCCGGCGGAGAATTGACAAAGAAGATGATCTCGCTCACGCCGTAGTTCACTGCCTGCCGCAACATCCAAACGGCATTTTTGTCGCATCTCCAGTCATACGCGCCGCCGTCGCAGTCAAAGCTTTCGGCGCGGCGGCAGGCGGGGCTGTACTGCCCTTTGCCGCTTTGTTTGGAACCGGCGCCCAGATTATAGCGATAGCAACTGACGCCGATCCCCTTTTCCCGGTCGAACAGCAGTTCGGCGATGCGTTCGCGCTTCGGCAGACCGCTTTCTTCGTCGGGTTCTTCCCAGCCACCGATTTCCTGCGCCCACCACGCGCCGGAAACACCGAAGGATTCGATGGTCTGATACGTTTTCTGCGGGTCGATCAAAATCTGTTCCATATGCGTTCTCCTGTATCAAAACTGTTCGCAGCGGGCAGCAGCCGCAGCGGCAGATACTTTGTATCAAATAAAATATATCACACTTCACCGGAAAACACAAGAGCTTTTTTTGGCGGAAGGCCTCTTTTTTGCACCGTGCGCCGACGCCTGCCGCGGAATCAAAGAAAAACGGTTGCAAGTTAAAAAAAGGATCATCAATACCGGAGAGGAAGATTTGGTCATGCTGACGATCGTGGTGAAGAGATGAGTACATATCTGTTTGAAAAACCTTTGATCCGGGGAACGCTGCTGAAAAGAAAAAGCCAGTTCACCGCTTTGGTAGATATAGACGGTGAAGAATTGATCGCTCACATCCCGACGACAAACCGCATCGGCGACGTGGAGAATAAAAATCTGCCCTGTCTGCTGTCATATCACGACGATCCGAAACGCAAGCTGAAATACGACATCGAGGCAGTGCTTCTTTCCGATGATGAAAACTGGGTGGGAATCAATCAGATTCTTTCCAACAGGCTGGTAGAGTTCTTTTTCAATGCGCACGAACTGGACGCGATCGTTTCGGATTTCAACAGCGTTCAGCGCGAGGTGAATCTGGGTATCTCGAAGCTGGATTTCAAAGTCGGAGATACTTACTTGGAAGTAAAGACGCCTCTGACTACGATCAATGTAAAATACGGGAAGGACGTAAAGACGCTTCCTCCCAAGCCATTTTCATCAACGGACAGGATGGTAAAGCACCTGAAGGAGCTCGCCGGATCGCTCAAGGATCACGAGAAAGCTGTCTTCCTGCAGGTTTTCCAGTATCGCATTACGGAAAAGAAGGCACGGCTCAGGTCAACGCACTACGAAGAGGTATCGCAAACGTTCAAGGACGCTACGCAGGCAGGCGTCGAGTTTTGGGAAGTTCCGATGGATTTCAGACCGGAAGGGGTAACTCTTTACAGCGTAACGAGAAGCACGGACTTATAAAGATCGGGTTGCGGCACTATGCGCGTGTAACATTTTGGCGCTTTTTCCATGCGGTCGCTGGTCGAGCAGATCATCGTCCGGGAAACGGAGATCGAGATCGAATTCAAGTGCGGCGTCACGATCAGGCAGGAATACGTGAGATAACACGAAGCCCTCGGCACCGGCAGGAAGCCAATGCCGAGGGCTTCTTCTCTTTTCAAAAAAGGGATCATAAAAATTTGTTGTAACTATTGACATTACATCTCTGACGTGCTATACTGTAGCCAAGATGAAACCGCGGCGGTTACATCAAATGAATTTTCGGAGGTATCTCACTATGACAAACAAAGAAAAAGCCCTGGCTCTGATCGGCACATTCGTATCCGGTGATCTGGAACTGGCGAAGTCTCTGCTCGCCCCCGAGTACAAGCAGCACAACCTCGCTTTCG
>JAFTEL010000089.1 GCA_017453685.1 Clostridia bacterium | reverse complement strand
GGAAGACGAACGCGAAAAACAGCAGGCGGATTACAACAAGTGCCTGGAGATGGGCTTTTCCATCGATGCGGATTACAGCACCATCACCCCTCAGATGGTCGAGGATTTCCATTCCCGCGGGCTTGAGGTCGGCGCCTGGACTGCCAACAACATTTTTGAGATCTGCTACTGCCGTTCCCTCGGGTTAGACTACATCGAATCCGACAACTACGGCGGGTGAACCGAAAGAAAAGAGAAGCGTCTGCTTCTGAAAAGAGGTAGGCGTTTTGCCGAATTCCCGACGCCAATTATGTAATGAAAATATAAAAGGAGAGTTGAACATGAATTCATCCATGAACCTCGGCGGCGCACACATGATCGCGCACCGCGGCTATTCCGCCATGGCGCCTGAAAACACGCTGCCCGCCTTCAAGCTCGCCGGTGAAAACGGCTTCTGGGGCGCGGAATGTGACACCTCGCCCACGGCTGACGGCGTCTGGGTCGTGATGCACGACGACACCGTGGACCGCACGACCAGCGGCGAAGGTCCCGTGAACAGCTTCACCTTTGACGAGATTCGCGCCCTGACCATTGACGGCGGCAACCATCCGGAGCAGTTCCCCGAAGCGAACGTGCCGCTGCTGTCGGAATATCTGGACGTCTGCAAGGCATACGGGCTGCACTGCGTCATTGAGATCAAGGATTGCACCCCCGTTGACCTGCTGCCCGATCTGGCGGCGCTGCTTGGCGCGCGCGAAGAAAAAGAGCGCTTCACCATCATTTCGTTCGGCAGGGAACACTGCCTGCGCATGAAGGCGCTCATGCCCGAAACGCCGGTTCTCTTTTTGACCGGCGATTTCAACACGGACGATTTTGGCGAAAACATTCAATTCTGCCTTGACAACGGGCTGGACGGGCTGGACTTCAACTGTGATTGGGGCGATGAAGCGCACGTGAAAGAGGCAATCGCCGCCGGTCTGCAAACCATGATCTGGACGGCAGACGATCTTGATATTATCAAGAAGTATTACGGCTGGGGCGTGCGCGATTTTACGAGCAACGCGATCCCGCCCAAAGCAATAGAAGGTCTCTTCTGATATTCGACGGAGGGTTGACCGTGAAAAAACTCCTTGCTTTCCTGCTCGCGCTGCTGCCGCTTTTGAGCAGCATCCTGCCGGTGACGGCGGCGGATTCGCCGAGAAAATCGGTCTATTCGTCCTATCGCATCCCGACCGGCAGCGTTCGCATGGTCGCGCACCGCGGCTATTCCGCCGTCGCGCCCGAGAACACGCTGCCCGCCTTCAAGCTCGCCGGCGAAAACGGCTTTTGGGGCGCAGAATGTGACATTTCGCCCACGGCGGACGGCGCCTGGGTCATCATGCACGACGACACCGTGGACAGAACGACCAACGGCGAAGGCAAGGTCATTGATTTCACATTGGACGAGCTGCGTGCGCTGGCGATCGACGAGGGCAATAACGTCGAACAATACCCGAACACCCGGGTTCCTCTGCTCACGGAATATCTGGACGTTTGCAAGGCATACGGCATGTACGCCGTCATTGAGATCAAGGGCTGTACGCCCGTCGGGCAGCTTGACAGTCTGGCGATGCTGCTCAGCGCCCGCGAAGAAAAAGAGCGGTTTATCATCATCTCGTTCGGGCGGGAGCACTGCGCGCGCATGAAAGAACTGCTGCCCGAAACGCCGGTGTATATCCTCATCGGCGGCGCCCCCGAGGAGGAGTTTTACGATACGGTTCTGTTTGCGGTGAAACACAAGCTGGACGGGATTGATTTCGCCTCCGTCTGGGGTGAAGAACAGGTGAAGATCGCGCAAAAGGTCGGGCTGAAAACCATGGTCTGGACGGTCGACGATCTCGGCACGGTCGAGCGGTATTACCGCTGGGGCGTTCGGGACGTCACCACCAATTCGCTCACACCCGCACCGCCGCAGGGCAACGTGTTCCAACGGCTCCTTTGGGCGCTTCGCGATGCTT
>JAFTEL010000088.1 GCA_017453685.1 Clostridia bacterium | reverse complement strand
GGTAGAGCGACGGCGCCGGTTTTTTTGTTGGGAATTTATTGGAGCGTGATGAACACGCCTTCGCCGGGGGCGAGGGTCAGATCGATATAGTGACCGCCGCCAAACGCTTTGTTTTCGCCGCCCTGATAGACGGTGGCGACCATGCCGTCCGGCACGAAGAAGGACGCGCGCGCGGTGGTCTGGTTGTTGAGTTCCTCCATGTTGGTGATGACATAGGCTTTCCCGTCCTTTTCGCCTTTGAAGGCGCCGACGAGCAGCCCGTTGGCGGAAACGATCTTCGCCTTATCCTCCGCCTTTGTGGTCATGAGCGGACCGCGGCCGCGGCCCGCCACGCGGGCGGCGTTGACCATGTAGGTGCTGGAATAGGTGTAGTGTCCGTAGATCGCGGAAAAGGCTTTGAGGTCAAAGTCGACCTTCTGCGCGGCGTAATAGGTTTCGGTCGGTTTGCCGTCGCTGCCGATCATGTGGGAATCCACGTCCCACCAGCCCATGTTGGAAAACAGGCCGTGAATGATCGCCTTCGCGCCGAAGGACAGGCAGGCGTAGGCCTGCTGGCTGATATCGGACACTTCGTCGCAGTAACGGGGCTTCGAGCCTTCGGGCGATCCGTTTTTGGTCTCGCCCGCCGCCTGCGTGATGACCCAGAAATCGCGGTTGGTCTCGCGGCACGCCTCGGCAAGAATGTCAAGGTTGCGGATATAGCAGGTGCTCGTGCTCTTGACCTCGTTGCCGCTGCGGTCAACGGTGGAGTTGAAGGGATAGATGTCGACGCAGATATAGTCCGTGTCGATCGTGTTGATATAATCGGACGTGTATTTGCGGAAGATCTCATTGTTGCCGTCGATCACGTCGGTGAACAGCAGCGGGAGCTTCTGCGCGAAGGTCATGGTCGGCTCTTCGCCCAACTGCTCGTCATTGGCGTAATTCGGGAACAGGTTGATGAGGCTGATCTTGTTCGGGTTGACCGCACGGTAGGCTTTTACGCAGCCTGCCAGCGCGGGAAAGCTCGGCGCGTTCGGCTCGTCGATCAGATCGTCGCCCCAGAGCGCGGGGTGGTCTTTATAGCCCTCGCCCGTGAACGTCAGCCACTGCTGCGCGTTCGCTTCGGTCACGGTACCGTAATAGCGCGGCAGATTGTAACCCGCCGCGATCACGCCGACACCGTTTTCCTCATATTCATCGAGCATGGCTTGGGAAACGCTCGCGGAGATCACGAAGTCGAGACCCGCTTCCTTCGCGTACTGCGCCTGACCGGCGGCGCCGTAATAACCGCCGATCAAAAGACCGCTGTTATCAAAATCATATTCCTGCTTCTCGGCGGTGATCGGTTTGCCCTCGGTGTAGCCCACGACGGATTCACTGACGCCCGCGACGGCAAAGAGCAGCGAACACAGCGCCGCCGCAATTTTGACAAAGATGCTGTTCATGGCAAGTTTCTCCTTTGTTTTTTCTTCATCGTAGCAATTCGCTTTCCCTGTGTCAAGTCAGCGTCGCCAGCAATTAACCGTTCGTACATGAATTATTCTTTATTTGTTCATTTTTACTTGAAATCCGACAATTTTTCCTGTATAATAGAAAATACAATAGGAAGGAATGTTTCTATGATCCAAAAAATCACTGCGTTTTTGCTTTCCGTCGTGACCCTCTTCGGCAGTTTGGTCGGCTCGGGGCGGGCTATGATGAAGCCGCGCGCTTTTGACATTACGCTTGACGCCGCGACCGAAGAAATCTGCGACGAGATCAAAGACTACTGCGGGCTTGATATTGAACTGCTCGTCACCAATCTGCCGGACGTCAACGAACCCGTTCGCCTTGTCAACCGCACGTTTCACCTTGACACCGTCGCGTTCCGCAGCAAGATGAACGAAATTCGCGACGAATACTACGCACAGGGAAACCGAACGATGGGGCTGCTCTTCTATTTCCTCGGGGCGTACCTCAGCGGCTTTGAAAAATGCGACATCACGCTGGAACCGACCGAAGGGTTTCCCGGCGAATATGAATTCGTGCTCAACGTGCTCTATACGGACGGCGAAGTGGAAAGAATCTGGACCGGCGCGTATTATGACCCGCAGACGGGTGATTTTCACGGTCGGGACGATCAGGGCATGGCGACCATGGGGTTCAACTTCAATTTGCCTGAAATGCTGGTCTACGCCACCGTCAATTGCTGGATGCGAAATTTCGGGTTCTGCTTCGGCTACGATCTGTTCTGCTACGCCACGCCCTTTTTCAAATATCAGACAAGGCGCTTCAAATTTGACTACCAGGGCAAGGAGTGGATGATCCAGGTCTGGAAGGGTCGGTACATCCTCGCCAACGGCGCAGAGGTCGGTCTTTACAACCGCGACAAGGGCAAAGTCGGCACCTATTACGACTGCGCGGGCGACGACGAACTGCTGAACATGAGTTTTTCCCTGTATCACGGCGACGAACTGCTGTTCAGCCGCGCCGAGCAAAAACATTGGTGGGCGAACGGCTTCAAGCTGATGCGCCGCCCCTACGAAGCCAATGACCTAACGCTGGCGTTCACCATTGAAATGAAAGACGAGGAAATGCTGCAGGCGTTTTGCAGCGCGCTGGAACGGAACCTGTGGCACGACGTGACCTATTCGACCGACGGACTGACGGTCAGCGTGGTCTGGTAACGACAAAGAAGTGAAAAGAGCTGAAAACCCGTCAGGCGGGTTTCAGCTCTTTTTTGATGCGCGTGTAACAAGCCGCAGATCATTACGGCTCCGCATAAAGATCAAACAGGAAATCGTGGAAGCAGTCTTTCACGTGGACGGCCTCGATCCGATTGTCGTTCAAAAAGCTGACGAAGCGCAGCACGTCGTCGCGCGTCAGCAGGCGAAACGAAAACACCTCGCCGCTTTCCGCCGAACAGATGCGCACCGTCGGGCGCTCCCCCGACCCGATCACCGCTGAATAGACGGAGGCTCTCGGTTTTATCGTTTTCATGATGATCTCTCCTTCAAGTGAGTGAGCACATATTATCATATCTGTGAGTAAATTTCAAGTGTTATTTGCAAATATTTCAAATTTTTTCACGTTTTTCAAATAATAAAGGCTCCCGAGCCGTTGGGGCTGTTTGCCCCATGACCCGGTTGCCTGTGTTTTTTGTGTTATTTATACTGATAGCATCTGACGTAATCCACCGTCATGACCGCCGGCAGCGCGGTGTTTTCCAGAACGTTTTCATCCACGCCCACGGAAATGATGAGATAAAGCGGAACGCGGCAAACGCCGCCGAAGGAAGTCCGCGCCGTTTCGACCCCGTTGATATAGAAAACGTATTCGTTCTCGTTCCATTCCACCCCGTAGGTGTTGAATTCGTTGTAGATGTCGCTGCCGTAATAGAAGCCCTGATGCTCGCTTTTGTGGTCAGCTTCGTAGCTGTCAACATGAATGGTGTGGAAAACGGAATTGTAATAGACGCTCGATTTATCCATATCCGTCATCGTTTCAAACACGTCCACTTCCGCACCCGTCAGACCGCCGTCCGTATCGTCTGCCCACATACCGTCGGTCAGCAGCCAGAAAGCGGGGTTCAGCCCCTTGCCCTTGGGCATCTTGCAACGGATCTCAAAGTAGCCGTAAAGCTGCTCATAGCCCGTGTGGTCGCCGGAATAGTTCTTGTTGGGGTTGGTCTCCATGCCGTAGGAATAATAACCCGTGCCTTTCGGCCCGTTCTCTTTGTATTCGACCGTGAGCTGCAGGCAGCCGTCGTCGGTAAAGCTGACCTGATCCCGGTTCCAGTACGCAACGTCGCGCAGCTGCGTGTCCTCTGCGCCGTAAACGTAATGCCCCTGCCAGATCGCGGTGTCAAAGCCATGGTCGAATTCATCGCTCCACACGAGCGAAAAGCGGCTCATGTCGATCTCGTCCTTGTACGGCTTGACGGGCGTATCGAAACACACGGCGCCGATGAGCTGAAACGCCGTGAGCAGCAGCGAAAACGCCCGTTTGACCGCACCGCCGCCCAGCAGCCGCAAAAACAAAGCGGGCAGCGCACGCAGTTCATGCCAGGCGGTCAACTGGCGCTTCGCCAACGCGCCGAATATAGAAGCAAACATTTCCGTCATCTCCTGCCGTTCAAGTTGCGGCGGATATCACCCGTCGACGACAGTGTAGCATAAAACGAGCAGCCTTGTCCACACGAAAGAAGAAAAAAGGTCAGACGAAGCTGACCTGAAAAGAGAACTCAACCGCTTTGTTTTTCCAAGCGATAGGTTCGGATCACAGTTTTGGAGGCAAAGAGCACGTCCACATAATCAAAAAGCACGCCGTTTTCGGTTTCGCGGATCGAAAGCCCTTCCGCTTCGGAAAAGGTGTTGCCCATCCCGCGGACAAAGGCCTGCGTTGTTTCGCCCGTCGAAAGATCGACGGCGTAAGTGATCTTTTCGTCGGAGCCGTCGTTGCCGGAGAGATAAAGCGTATCATCCAGCACGGCGCCGCCGGTGATCTTGGTAACGGTCTGATCCATTTTAACGGTTCCGAACCAGGTGAAATCGCTGAGGCGGAGCATCCGGACTTCGTCAACGTCACGAGCCTGTGTGTAATAGATCAGACCGTCCTTGACGCAGACCCACGGGATATGCCCGTTCCCCTGCCCCTCAACGGGCAAAACGTGGTATTCGAGGAAGTCAAGCGTTTCGGCGTCGAACACCATAATGGCAGGGTCTTTGAAAAAGAACGCTTCGCAGGCGGCGTAAATTTTCCCGTCGTGATAAGAACAGTCGCCGAGGTGAGAATAGCCTTTTTTGACGATCTCCATGGGCAGGCACATATCCCTGCACGCGACGATCTCGCCCGTTTCGGCGTCGATCTTCACGATCGCGTTATAATTGAGGAATTTGATGCAGCCCGTCCCGTAAAG
>JAFTEL010000007.1 GCA_017453685.1 Clostridia bacterium | reverse complement strand
TCAATGTGACCCATGCGCTCGCGGCGCACCTTCGCCTTGGTGATCTCGACGCCGCAGCGTTCGCAGACCTTGCCCTTGTAGCGGATGCGCTTATACTTGCCGCAGTGGCATTCCCAGTCCTTCATCGGCCCGAAAACGCGCTCGCAGAAAAGACCATCGCGTTCGGGCTTGAGGGTTCTGTAATTGATCGTTTCGGGTTTCTTGACCTCGCCGTAAGACCATTCTCTGATTTTTTCCGGGGAGGCAAGACCGATCTGTATCGATTCAAAGGTGATCTCGTTAGTGTTATTCTCCATTAGAACGACCTCTCTCTCAGTTTAATGTTCGGAATACAGTACGTTTCCTTATTCGTCTTCGCCGATGATGCCGTCGAGATCTTCGCTGTCGAGGTCATAGTCCTCATAATAATCATCGTCGTCATCTTCTTCGGCGTCGGATTCCTCATCTTCGGAATCAAGGTCAAAAATATCGTTGCCTTCGATCGAATAACCTGCCGCGTTTTCAGCACCGAGCTGAGAATTGCGGAACGCGTCTTCATCCACCAGATGAAGGCCGACGTCGTCATCGTCAAAGGTTTGTCTGAGGTCGATCTCGCGCTTGTCGCTGTCAAGCACCTTCACGTCAAGGCCGAGCGACTGAAGCTCTTTGATGAGAACCTTGAATGATTCGGGCACGCCGGGCTTGGGAATGTTGTAGCCCTTGACGATCGCCTTGTAGGTGTTGACACGGCCGACCACGTCGTCCGACTTCACCGTCAGGATCTCCTGCAGGGTATAAGCGGCGCCGTAGGCTTCGAGCGCCCAAACTTCCATTTCACCGAAACGCTGGCCGCCGAACTGCGCTTTACCGCCCAGAGGCTGCTGCGTGATCAGAGAGTACGGACCGGTGGAACGGGCATGGATCTTATCGTCAACCAGATGGTGGAGCTTGAGGTAATACATCACGCCGACCGTGACGGGATTATCAAAGGTCTTGCCTGTCCGCCCGTCGGTCAAGATCGTCTTACAGTCGTCGCGCAGACGGATGCGCGCGAGCATGTTTTCATCCAGCTCTTCGCCTTTTTCGGCGGCGCGGGCTTTGGCTTCGGCAATGATCTTTTCATTCGCCTGTTTGAACGCTTCGATGATGTCGTTTTCATCCGCGCCGTCAAACACGGGAGTCATGACCTTCACGCCGAGCTGTCTGGCGGCAAAGCCCAGATGGACTTCCAGCACCTGACCGATGTTCATACGGCTGGGAACGCCCAGGGGGTTGAGCACGATGTCAAGCGGCGTACCGTCGGGCAGGAAGGGCATATCCTCCTGCGGCAGGATGCGGGAAACGACGCCCTTGTTGCCGTGGCGGCCTGCCATCTTGTCGCCGACGGAGAGCTTGCGCTTCTGGGCGATGTAGCAGCGAACCACCTTATTGACGCCGGGGCTGAGCTCGTCGCAGTTCTCGCGGGTAAACACTTCCACGTCCACGATGATGCCGTATTCGCCGTGCGGCACGCGCAGGGAGGTGTCGCGCACTTCGCGCGCTTTTTCGCCGAAGATGGCGCGGAGCAGCCGCTCCTCCGCCGTCAGCTCGGTCTCGCCCTTCGGGGTGACCTTGCCGACCAGAATATCGCCGGAATGAACTTCCGCGCCGATGCGGATGATGCCCTCTTCGTCGAGGTCTTTGAGAATGTCGTCGCCGACGTTGGGGATATCGCGGGTAATTTCTTCCGGCCCGAGCTTGGTCTCTCTGGCTTCCAGTTCATATTTTTCAATATGGATGGAGGTATAGATATCGTCGCGAACGAGTTTTTCGTTGATCAGAACGGCGTCTTCGTAGTTATAGCCTTCCCAGGTCATGAAGCCGATCAGGGCGTTTTTGCCCAGACTGATCTCACCGAGATCGGTCGCGGGACCGTCCGCAATGACTTCATTGGCTTCCACGCGCTGACCGACCTTGACGATCGGGCGCTGGTTGATGCAGGTGCCCTGGTTGGAACGCTGGAATTTGATGATCTCGTATTCGTCGGTCTCGCCGTCGTCGTTGAGGATGCGGATGCGGTCGGCGCTGACGTAGGTCACGACGCCCGCGGCGCGCGAAAGCACCGTGACGCCGGAATCGACCGCCGCTTTATATTCCATACCGGTGGCCACGATCGGGGAATCGGTCTTGAGCAGCGGCACGGCCTGACGCTGCATGTTCGAGCCCATGAGGGCACGGTTGGCGTCGTCGTTTTCAAGGAAGGGGATCATTGCCGTGGCGACGGAAACGACCATCTTCGGGGAAACGTCCATGTAATCGACGCGCTCGCGTTCGATCTCAAGGAAGCCGTCGCGATAACGGGCGTTGACTCTGCGGTTGACGAAACGGTTGTTTTCATCCAGCGGTTCGTTCGCCTGCGCCACGATGTAGTTATCTTCCACATCGGCGGTCATGTAACGGACTTCGTCGGTGACCATGCCGGTCTCTTTATCGACGCGGCGGTACGGCGCTTCCACAAAGCCGTATTCATTGATGCGGGCGAAGGTGGCCAGATAGGAGATCAGACCGATGTTCGGACCTTCGGGAGTCTCGATGGGACACATGCGGCCGTAGTGGCTGTAGTGAACGTCACGAACCTCGAAACCGGCTCTTTCACGGGAAAGACCGCCGGGACCCAAAGCGGAAAGACGGCGCTTATGCGTCAGTTCGGCAAGGGGGTTGTTCTGATCCATGAACTGGGAAAGCGGAGAAGAGCCGAAGAACTCTTTGATCGCCGCCACGACGGGACGGATGCTGATCAGAGCCTGCGGGGTGAGCTTCTCGCTGTCCTGCGCCTGAATGGTCATACGTTCGCGCACCACGCGCTCCATACGGGTGAAGCCGATGCGCACCTGATTCTGGAGCAGTTCGCCGACGCAGCGGATGCGGCGGTTGCCCAAATGGTCAATGTCATCCTTATTGCCCAAGCCTCTGGCGAGGCAGTTGAGGTAGTTGATGGAGGCAAAAATATCTTCGCGCACGATGTGCTTGGGGATCAGGTCGTTCGCACATTCCGTGAGTTTTTCCAGCAGCGCGGCGTCATCCCAGCCCTCGGCTTCGCGGGCGTCGAGAATGGCTTTGAGCGCAGTAGCGCTGACCATTTCGTTGATGCCGGCTTCGGCGAGCTGCTCAGCGGTGAACTGCGGCAGGAAGGGCTTGATGTCGACCATGCCGTTGGAAAGCACGGTGACGACCTCGTCGCTTTCGCCCGTGGGACGGACGCGCACTTTCATCACGCCGCCCTGCTCGATCTCATGCGCGAGTTCGGGCGTGATGAGCGTGTTCTCTTCGGCGATCACTTCGCCGGTGAACTGATTGACAACGATCTCGGTCGTGTAGGTGCCGACAATGCGGTCGGAGATCGCGAGCTTCTTGTTATATTTATAACGCCCGACGCGGGACAGATCGTAGCGGTGCGGGTCGAAGAAAAGCATATCCAACTGAGCCTGCGCGGTTTCCAGCGTGGGCGGCTCGCCGGGACGGAGCTTGCGGTAGACTTCCAGCAAAGCTTCTTCCGCGTTTTGTTTCTCATCGCGCTCCATGGTGGTGTTCAGGCGGATATCGTCGCCGAGCAGATCAATGATCTCCTCGTTGGTGCCGTTGCCGTAATCGGTGCCGCAGAACAGCGCGCGGATGAAGGTGGTGATGAAGATCTTGCGGTTCTTGTCGATGCGGACGTAGTACAGATCGTTCTGATCGGTCTCGTATTCGAGCCAAGCGCCGCGGTTCGGGATGATCTGCGCCTTGTAGAGCTCTTTGCCGACCTTGTCGTGATCAATGTCAAAATAGACGCCCGGGGAACGAACCAGCTGAGAAACGATGGCACGCTCCGCGCCGTTGATGATGAACGTACCGCTTTCGGTCATCAGCGGGAAATCGCCCATGTAGACTTCGTTCTCTTTGATCTCGCCGGTCTCCTTGTTGTAGAGGCGGGCGGTGACGCGCATGGGCGCAGCGTAAGTCACATCGCGCTTTTTGCATTCGCGGATGCTGTACTTCGGCTTATCCTCCATGCGATAGTCGATGAAGCTCAGCACAAGGTTGCCCGTGTAATCCGTGATCTCGTCGATGTCACGGAACACTTCCTTCAGACCCTTGTCGAGGAACCATTGGTAGGAGTTCTTCTGGATCTCGATGAAGTTGGGCATGTCCATGACCTCATGGATCCGGCTGTAGCTCAATCTTTCGATCTTGCCGTGCTTGACCATCTGGGCTGCTTTTGCCATAGGCAAATCACTCCGTTTCTATAAAAAATCAGTTGAGAAATTCCGCGGGGTTAAATGGCTGTTTTTGTGCAGTTTCACGAAAAAAATGCTTGAAATTTTGCCAAGGGGCATATATTTCCATTTTAAGCGTGGATTGATAGTATACGCCGTGTTTTTTGGAATGTCAAGCATATTTTTGAATAATTTTCGATTTTTTCGGCGTTGTCCCGCTTTTTTCGCGAAAACGGGTCGCCGCAGTTCATTTTGTCCGACGCGGCGCAGATTTGAAACGCGAGGTCGCGTGTGCGATTTGCGGTGCAGAAAAAAGCCCTGCCGTTTTCACGGCAGGGCTTCCGATTCAAGCGGATTCTCAATCGGTGATGATGGTGCCCATCATGCCGGGCTTGCAGCTCGCGGCGTTGGATTCGTCGGTGTCGATGTGCATCGCCAGCGCAAACTTCTGGCTCACGCGCACAACCACGTCGCCGAACACGAGGGAGCGCCCGTCGGACTCGACCTTGACCGACACGATCTGCTTATCGGTCAGGCCGTATTTCTCGGCGTCTTCGGGGGTGGCGTGGATGTGGCGCTTGGCAACGATCACGCCTTCGCTGATTTCGACCTCACCCTTGGGGCCGACGAGCTTACAGGGGCCGCTGCCGGCAACGTCGCCGCTTTCGCGGATGGGAGCGGTCACGCCGATGGAACGGGCGTCGCCCGCGGAAAGCTCGACCTGGGTCGCCGGACGAACCGGACCGAGGATGGAGACTGCCGGAAAGCTGCTCTTGGGGCCGACGACGGCAACGCGTTCTTCACAGGCGAACTGCCCGGGCTGAGAAAGGTCTTTTTTCTTGGTCAGCTCATAGCCTTCGCCGAACAGGATATCCAGATGCTCTTTGGTCACGTGCACGTGACGCGCGGAAGTTTCGATCAATACAGTCTTGTCCATGATAATTCAATCCTCTTTCTGATAATTAGATCCCGTCAAAATACTTGGTGATCTTGGGTTTCTTTTCTTTCAGCAATTTGAACAGCGCGCGGATGATGAAATACGCCGCGACGCCGACGACCACGCCCACGACCGTGCCCGCGAGCACGTCGGTGCAGTAATGCACGCCGCAGTAGATGCGGGAAAAGCCGATGAGCGCCGCCAGGACTAATGCGGGCGTACCCCACTTTTTGTTGGCGCAGAACAGCACCGTTGCCGCCGCAAAGGAAGAAGCCGTGTGACCGGACGGGAAGGAAAAGCTGGTCGGTTTCTGAACGATATCGGGATAGACGTACAGGCCGTTCTCCTGCCACGGCAGGTAGTTGAACGGTCTCGGCCGCTCAAAGATCGATTTGAGAACGAGCTCGTTGAAGAGCACTTCGATCAGCAGAGCGCCCAGCACGAACACGCCGAATTTGCGCGTTCTGCGGAACAGGAGCAGAACGACGCCGAGAATGATCCAGAACAGACCGTCTTCACCCAACTGCGTGATGATCTTCATGATGAAATTCATCACGGGCGAATGCAGTTGAAAAACCGCGTTGAAAACGCTGAGATCAAAGCGATAAATCCAATCTAACATATCTTTTCTTACCCTTATTTATTGGCGGCGCTGTAAACAGCGTCACGGAAGATTTGAGCAAGCTGAGGACCGACAAAGGGCAAGCACTCGATGACCATGCTGACGATCCAGTAGGCGTAACCGGTCTTGGAGAAATAGGAAAGCTGGAGCGTTTCGTTGCTGACGCCGCAGACGTCAAAGAAGGTGTAGGATTCAGTCTCATAGCTCCACAGATCGCTTTCGTCCAGATCGATCACGCGGCAGCCTCTGACGCGCTCATCGCCGTAGGAGCAGAAGCCCGCGCCCGCGGTCTGGATGAGGTCGATGGAAGTATCCTTCGCCGTTTTGAAATCGGTGTGCACAATAAAGCTATTGACGTGGTCGTGACCGGTCACGATGCCGAGCACATCGCCCTGTTCCTGACAGGCGCGAAGCTGGCCGCCGTTGACGGTGCCGGGGCAGGGATGCTCCAGCAGGATGCTGCCGGGCTCGCAGGTGTCGGGGTTGAGGACGATATGTTTGCCGTTATCATCGTAGCCGATCGAATCGTTTTCGCCCACCATGGTATAATCCATGATCTCATTGGGAATGATGTGCTGGAAGCACAGGGAGGGCACGAGCTCGCCGCCGTTGGCTTCCTTCAGCGCGTCGGACTTGGCTTTGTACCAAGCGAGCTGATCGGGATGAATATAGTCATAGCCGCCGTTTTCTTCGTCATACATATTGGAGTCGATCATCCAAAGGTTGAAGGCGGTCTTTTTGCCGTCGGACGATTTGACGGTGAGGTTGTGGTTGGCGCAGCCGTAGAGGTCTTCGCCGTTGGGGCCGGGATCATCGTAGGCCATGCAGTAGCTGTAGGAGCGCCAGCATTCCAGATGGTATTCCTTGGCGACGTTTTCCGCGTCGTGGTTGCCGAACACGCAGGTGAACGGGACCTTCGCGTCTTCACAAACGGTCAGCAGCGCCTTGAGCGCGTATTTGCAGCCGAATTTGGTGTCGACCGCGCCGGTGTTGTCGCCCGTGAACACAACGAGGTCGGGCTTGAACTTGGCGATGGCGTCCTTCATCAGGCGGATGGTGCCGGGGCGAAGGAAGATGTTATCCTGCGTATCGGCAAACTGAAGGATGCGGAATTTGCCTTCTTCGTTGAACTGCAGGTTGATCTTGGACGGCGTCGACAGATCGGTCGCGGCAAAAGCGGGGGCTGCAAAGCAGACCAGCATGCTCAGCGCGAGCACAAGAGCCAAAACCGTCTTCATGGTTTTTCTCATGATTATCTCTCCTTATTTTTGATGGCGGGTTTGCGCCCGCTTACTTCGTGGCTTCATTATAGAACCACACCAAGTCAAAGTCAAGACCGAACGGCGTTATTCGGCGTAGCGGCGCAGATTGTCGAGCCCCGTTTGGATTGCCCACTCGTTGTCTTCACAGCCTTCAAACTCGATGCTCACGAAGCCGTCATAGCCGCTGCGTTTGAGCGTGCGCAGGCATTGCGTGACCGGCACGCAGCCGTGACCGATGACCGCGCCGCGCAGGTAGTTGCCGCCGCGCGAGGTAAAAAACCCGTCGCCCGGGTCGGCGCCGTCGCCCGGTTTGAAATAGAAATCCTTGGCGTGAACGTGCTTGGCGTATTTGGCGAGCCGTCCGACCGCTTCGGCGGGGTCGTCGTCCGCGCAGAGGAAATTGCCCATATCAATGAGCAGCCCGAAGTTTTCGTCGCCCACGGCGTTCACAAGCTGTTCCACCCGACGGGATTCCTGGCAGAAAAAGCCGTGGTTCTCCACCATGGTGACGATGCCCTGCGTTTGGGCGTATTCTGTCACCTTGCGGCAGCCGTTCGCCAGAATCGGCAGAGCGGCGTCGAAGCTCTTGTATTTCGCTTGAGCGCCCTGGAAGCCGCCCGTCGCGTCGTGCCGCATGCCCTTCGCGCCGAGCGCTTTCGCCACGTCGACCTGACCGAAGAGACGCTGAGCCTCTTTTTCCCAGCCGCCCTCGGCGTTGAGGAAATCCGCGCCGATGGTGTAGTTGACGATGGCGACGCCGCGCTTATCCGCTTCTTCCGCGAGCACAGCGGCATAGGCCAAATCGCTCAACCCGTTTTCGGGCTGCAGGTCAGTGAATTCGATGCCGTCAAAGCCCATCTCCTTGACCTTTTCGATCAGGGTGAGCTGGGTGTACTTGCCCTCGTTCAGCCGACGGGCAAAGCTGTAAGAACTGACTGAAAATTTCACGTTACATCAATCCCTTCAGGAAGTTGACCGCCTTGATGATGTCGCGCGCCGGATCGTCGCCGACCTCGCGTTCAATGGTCAAAAAGCCGTGATAGCCGATATCGTCGAGCGCTTTCAGGTATTCCGGCCACGGCACGCTGCCTTCGCCCAGCGGCACTTCCGTGAAGGAATCGCCCTCGGGCAGACCGGATTTGGGAACCATGCCGTAGACCATGTCGGGGTCGACGTAGAAATTCTGAACGCCGTCCTTGGCGTGGGTATGCACGATGTAATCTCTCAGATTATAAACCGCGTTGGCGGGGTTGTCGCCCGTGACCATGACCAGATTGGCGGGGTCAAGGTTGACGCCGACGCCGCGGGAACCCAGCGAATCAAGGAACATTTTCAGCGTCTCCGAGGTCTCGGGGCCGGTCTCCACCGCGAAATGCGCGCCGATGCTGTCGGCGTATTCGGCGAGCTGACCGCAGGCGTCCTGCATGATCTTGAAGCGGTCGTGGTTCTTATCGTTGGGCACCACGCCGATGTGAGTGGTCACCACGTCGGTGCCCAGCTCTTTGGCGAGGTCGAGGATGCGCTTGGATTTTTCAATGCGTTCTTCATTCTGCTCAGGATGGACGAATCCGCCGCCGCCCAGATCGCCGCACAGGGCGGAAATCTGCAGACCGCAATCCGCCACCAGCTTTTTGAATTCATTTCTGGCAGCCGTATTCAGGTTTTCGGGCGCCATTTCCCCGCGGGTGGAATAGACCTGAATGCCCTTTGCGCCGACTTCAGCCGCCTTCTTCACCGCTTCGGGGATGGGCAGACGGAAGCTGTCAACAATGATGCCGATGGAAAAATCGTACATAAACAACACTCCTTATCGTATGGGATCTATTATATTTCCTTATATCATAAAAGAAGGCTCAAATCAATGCTTCTTTCGCTGAACCTTCGTTTTATTGCCTTTTTCGTCGACGATATAGGTCGTTTCCAGCTGCGAGACCAGACTCGCCTTGAAGCTGTCGATATACCGCCGCCGCAATTCGGCGCGCTCCTCCTGCTCCTGCGCCGTGAGCGGGCGTTCGCGCGAAAGGCGCGTGAGTTCGCTGATGCGGTCAAATTCTTCCTGTTTCATTTCTTATTCTACTCCTCGATAGTACAGTCCGCGTGTGAAATCTCCCTGCGGCGCAGCCTGCGTTTCATATTGCGCCAGCACCGCCGCACATTCCTCGGGGGTCTCGGTGGTGAAATAAAGCACATGGAAATCGACAAGTTCGGTTTCCCGTTTGCGATCCGCCAGCCAGATCGGGCGGGAATTGAACACCTGCGAATACCCTCCGAAGCACCTGACGGGGAACGAAACGCCCAGCCGATCGGTCAGGCTGCGGTTTCGCCCGCAATCCGCGCAGCTCGTGCCGTTTTTGACGGGGCAGTTGCGCGTGGTCATCAGCGGCAGACGTCCGTAAGTGATCAGACCGCGCTCGATGGCGCCGCCCAGGCGCGAGACCTGACGCAGCGTCATTTCGGGCGACAGGATCACCGCTTTCGCGCTAAGCTCCTCGGCTTGTAAAACGGCAAGGGTGTTAAAGACGTTGCTGCCCAAGCCGAACCAGAAATCCATACCGGTTTCTTTTGCCAGCCGCACACCGTCGAGCGTGGCCGCACAAAGGCAGGTGATCCCCCGCGCTTTCGCTTTTTTGATCTGCTCAAGCACGGCTTCTTCCTGCCCGAACAGCACACTCGGCAGCTCGGCGATGACGGTTTTGCCCGCGATCGGCGCCGCCTGCGCGAGCGGCAGAATATAGGTTTCCACAGCCGTGGAAAGGTTTTTCACCTGTGAAACGGTCGAAAAACGGGCGTAACAGGTGGGTTTATTCACTTTTTTCACTCTGTTTTCCACCAAAACCGGTGAAAATGTGTGGTTTGGCGGCTGTTCGAGCCGTTCTGTCAGGTTTTCCAGCGCTTCGCGCCGCAGCGCGTTGACAGCCGACAGCGGCAGGCTGATATTCTCATCAAGCTCTGCGTCGATCCCGCTGACCTCAAACGGCGTACCGCCGCATTTCTTGAGCTGATCGACGACTCTCTCCTTTGTCAACGGCACTTTTTCCGCCTTGACGGCAGTCGCTTCGCTCTGCGCGAAAACGCTTGCTCCGCTCGCCTTGACGGAAAGCGAAGCGGGTTCGCCCTCGCGGGCGCAGAACGCCATTTCCACCCCGACGCGGGGCGTCTCTTTTTCATACAGGCGGTGCAGTTCCTTCAAAACGGGCTGCGCCGCGGTCACATCCTCTTTGCGGCGGGTGCCGAACATCTCTCTGCCCAGGCACGCGTCGAAATATCCTTTGGTAAAACCCGAACGGGAAAACACCGAGCGGAGCTGTTCCTGCAGCGTCGGATCGGCTTCCCCTGCCAGCGCCTTGCGGCAGGCGGTCACGGCGGCGGCAACGTATTCCGGCCGCTTCATGCGCCCTTCGATCTTGAACGAGCAAACGCCCATGCGGTTCAGGCGCGCGATATAGTCCGTTGCCGACAGGTCTTTGAGGCTCAGGTCGTGCCCCGTCCCGTCCGGCGCGGCGAACGGCAGACGGCACGGCTGCGCGCAAAGCCCGCGGTTCGCACTGCGGGAGCCGAGCATGGCGCTCATCAGGCATTGACCCGACACGCTCATGCAAAGCGCGCCGTGAATGAAAACCTCCAATTCAATGGGCGACTGCGCCGCGATCGCTTCGATTTCTTCCAGCGATAATTCCCGCGCCAGCACCGCGCGGGTGAACCCCATATCCGCCAGTTCTTTCACGCCGGCGAGCGTATGTACCGACATCTGGGTGGAAGCGTGCAGCGGCATGGCGGGCGCGCACTGTCTGGCAAGACGAAAGACGCCCAAATCCTGGATGATTAGGGCGTCGACACCGACCTGACACGCCTGACGGATGGCACGCTGAGCCGCATCGGTCAGCTCCTCATCCGAAGCAAGCGTATTAAGCGTCATATGTACTTTTACGCCGCGGGCATGGCAATACGCCGCGGCTTTCTGCATTTCTTCAAAGTCGAAGTTGCCCGCGTTGCGGCGGGCGTTGAGCTCCTGACCGCCGAGATACACCGCGTCCGCGCCGCAGCGCACCGCGGCGACAAGCGCATCATAGGTTCCCGCCGGCGCTAAGATTTCAGCCGAGCTTGCCCTGAGCATTCTGCAGTTCCCTCGTCAGCCGTTCCACTTCGCGTCTTGCGATCTCCGCGTCCATCTTGGAACGCGCGGAATCTTCGAGATACTCTTTGATCTGGCTGCGCAGGTTGTCCGCGCTGGTCTCCGCTTTTTTGCACTGATCGGCATAATCAAGCGCCAAGAGAATCGCTGCCTGCGTCACGGAAAGGCGGCTGTTTTCCCGCAGGGTTCTGGTCAGCAGGGAATCCAGCTCGTCGCCCAGCGCCATGACGTACTTGGGGTCGTCTTCGGTTGTAATGGTGTAATCCGCCCCGCCGATATTGAGTCTGACTTTGTTTTTCTCCATAACGATCCGCTCCTTATCTGTATTTACTGTTTTTTATTATAACTTATTTTATTTCCATATTCAATAGTGAATTTGTGCGGTGCTGCCCTTGCTTCAATCGGGCATCCGGTCGAGGATCAGCTGTTGCTTCAATTCTTCGAGCGAGTTGAACTTCCGCTCGCCGCGCTTGTAGCGGCACAGCCGCACTTCAATGAACTGTCCGTACAAATCGCCGTCAAACCCGATGATATGGGTCTCACTGCGCTGCTGGTTGCTTTCAAACGACGGTCGGCAGCCGATGTTGGTCACCGAGCGGCGCCAGGCGCCGTCCAGCAACGTCTGCGACGCGTAAACGCCGTATTTCGGCACGAGCATTTCCTCGGGGAAAAGCTGATTGATCGTGGGGCAGTTGAGCAGCCTGCCGCCGATATGATCGCCGTGCACCACCTCAAAGCGGTAGCCGAAGGGGTGACCGAGCAGGCGTTCCGCCCGCTCCACGTCGCCCTGCTCCAGCGCCTGCCGAACGGCGGTGGAGCTGACGAGCTGCCCGTCCACGGTCTGCGGCTCGATTTCGTTGAGCAGCACGCCGCTTGTCCGACACAGTTCGCGCAAGTCGTCCGCGTCGCCGCTGCCGCCCGCGCCGAAATGATAATTGAACCCGCAGCACAAAACGCCCGCGTTTAGCCGCTCGCAGAGGATCTGCTCAAAAAACGCCTGCGGCGAAAGATCCTTCACCGTGCGGAAATCGAGCGTGACGACTTCCAGCCCGAGCTTTTCCAGCTCATCCCGTTTATAATCAAAGCTCATCAGCCGTTTGACCGACGCTTTGCCGAGCACCTGAGCCGGCGACGGCTCAAGCAAAAGCACACAGGGTCGACAGCCATGCTCCGCGAAGGAGCGCGCCCGATCGATGACCGCTCTGTGACCCCGATGCAGCCCGTCAAAGCTGCCGAGTGCAATTGACCTTTTGCTGTTCATGCCTTTTAATCCCTGTTATCTATCCATTCATTCACTGAGGACGCGTTTCACTTTCATTTCTTCGCTCTCAGGTGCGATCTCGCCCAGACCTAAGAATCTGCCTTCGGGCGAAAGCACCTGATAGACGCCCTCTCCCTGCAGATCGCGCAGACGGTTCCTATCCAGTTCGCCGCCGCAGCAAAAGCGCTTCGCCTGCGCCGCCGTTACCGTCACCGCCGGATAAACCAGCAGCGATTCCACGGGAACCACGCAGCCCTCGTCCACTTTTTCAAGCGGCATGCAGCGGTCGATCGTCACGCCGTGCGCCGCCGTGCGCCGCAGGGCGGTCAGCACCGCGCCGCAGCCTAACTTTTCACCGACGTCGGCGACCAGCGAGCGGATATAAGTGCCCGCCGAACAGGAGACCCGAATGGAAAATTCCTGCTTTTCTTCGTCCGCGCCCGTCAGCGTCAATTCGTGAACGGTGACTTTTCGGCTTTCGCGCTCGACTTCAACGCCCTTGCGCGCCAGCTCATACAGCTTCTGCCCATCCTTCTTCAGCGCCGAATACATGGGCGGCACCTGCTCGATCTCGCCGCGAAAACCGCTCAAGGCGGCTTCGACCTGCGAAGCGGTGAAAGCGGTTTCGGTCTCGGTCAGCACCGTGCCCTCGCTGTCCAGCGTATCGGTCGTGATCCCCAAACGGAACACCGCCTCATACGCCTTGTCGTGGCTCGGGATAAATTCAATAAACCTCGTCGCGCCGCCGAGCATCACGACCAGCACGCCCGTCGCCATGGGGTCCAGCGTGCCGGTATGACCGGCTTTTTTCAGCCCCAGCGCGCGGCGTACCCGGTTGGCCGCCGTAAAGGAGGTCATGCCCGCCGGCTTGTCCAGAAACACGGCGCCGGTCATAACTGCTCCCCGATCGCGGCAAGCAGCGCTGCCTTGGCCTGCGCCAGATCATTGCCCAGCTGGCAGCCGGCCGCGTTTTTGTGACCGCCGCCGCCGAAGCGCGAACAGATGAGCGAAGCATCCACGGGATCGTAAGTGCGCACCGAGGCCTTATAGCTGCCGTCGGTCCGCTGGCGGATGGTCACGCCGACCTTGACGCCCTCCACCTGACGGGGCAGAGAGGCGATGGCGTCGCATTCGCTCTCGTTCGAGCCGCTTTTTTCAAACATCTCCTGCGTCACGGTGATGACGGCGCAGCGCTCGTTCAGGAAAAATTCCATGCTCTCCAGCGCCAGCCGTTCCAGCGCCGCGTAGGTTTTGGTCTTGGTTTCAAACTGCCGCGTATTGATGCCTGCCGCATCCGCGCCGCATTCGATCATCTCCGCCGCAAGCCGATGCGTGCGCGGCGTGACGTTCGCGTAACGGAAGCAGCCCGTATCGGTCGTCAGACCCGTGAACAGGCAGTCGGCGATCTCCTTCGTGATCGGCACATTCAGTTCATGCGCCAGCGCGATGATGAGTTCCGCCGCGGCGGCAGCCGTTCCGTCAATGCAGCTCAGGCGGGAAAAGCACCGGTTGGAGGCGTGGTGGTCGATGCAAAGATCGACCCTGTTTTCATATTGTTCGCGTATGCCTGCGCCCATCAGAGAGGGGTCGGCAATATCCACCGCGACCACGGTCTGTTCTTCAAACGCCTGATCTTCCAGAATCAGACTGACGAACTTTTCGGGGATCTCGTTCTTGCAGCGCACATTGGCTTTTTTGCCCATGGCGCGCAGAATACGACACAAGCCGTAGCCCGAACCGAGGGTATCCCCGTCGGGCCGCTCGTGGCAGAGAATGATGTAGTTGTCGTGCGCCGCCAAAAATGCCGCGGCGCCGGCGATATCCACCGTCATTGGTTTATCCTTCCGTTCTGTTTTCCGAAAGATCATTGAGCATGCGGGCAATGTTCATGCCGTGCTCAACGGAATCATCCGCCACAAAGTTGAGCTCGGGGGTCTTGCGCAGATGCAGCCGCTGACCGACCTCACGGCGGATGTAGCCGCCCGCACTTTTCAGCCCCTTCACCGCTTCCTTCGCGGCGTCGATCCCCTCCAGCGCGCTGATGTAAGCCTTGGCGTAGGACAGGTCGTGAGAAACCTCGACCCGAACGACCGTCAACAGCTTGTCCTTCACGCGGGGGTCTTTGATGTCTTCCCGAATGATGGCGACGATCTCACGCTTGATATCCTCCGCCACCCGGTCTGCTTTATATCCAGCCATATTTATTCCCGATACTCCTCAACGACAAAGGCCTCGAAAATATCGCCGATCTTGATGTCGTTATATTTGTTGAGCACGATGCCGCATTCATAGCCCTGATTGACTTCCTTGACGTCATCCTTGAAGCGCTTTAGCGAGGCGATCTCGTCTTCCGTGATCACGATGCCGTCCCGTACCAGACGGATGCGGGAATTGCGGGTGACCTTGCCGTCGAGCACGTAGCAGCCCGCGACGTTGCCGACGGAGGAAATGGTGATGACGTTGCGCACTTCGATCCTGCCCTGTTCCACCTCGCGGGTCTTGGGCGCGAGCATGCCTTTGATGGCAGCCTGGATCTCTTCGATGCAGTCGTAGATGATGCGGTACATTCTCATTTCCACGCCGTCACGCTCCGCGTTCTGCGCCGCCACGGGATCGGGACGGACGTTGAAGCCGACGATGATGGCGTTGGAGGCGTTGGCGAGCATGACGTCGCTCTCGCTCACGGCGCCCACGCCGCTGTGGATGACGCGCACGCGCACTTCATCGTTCGACAGTTTTTCAAGATTCTGCTTCACGGCTTCCGCCGAGCCCTGAACGTCGGCCTTGACAACGATATTCAGGTCTTTCAGCTCGCCCTCCTGCAAAGAGGAGAACAGATTGTCAAGCGTGACCTTCTGGACGGAGGAGAACTGTTCGTCTTTGATCTTCTGTTTGCGCTGTTCCACGAGTTCTCTCGCCAAGCGCTCGTCGGACACGGCGTTGAACACGTCGCCCGCCTGCGGCGCTTCGGCCAGACCCATGATCTCGACCGGCACGGAGGGGCCCGCTTCGTGGATGGTTTTGCCGTGCTCGTCGACCATGGCGCGCACGCGGCCGACCGCGGTGCCCGCCACGATGATGTCGCCCGAACGCAGGGTGCCGTTCTGCACCAGAAGCGTGGCGATGGGGCCTCTGCCCTTGTCAAGTCTCGCCTCGATGACGATGCCCTTGGCGGGACGGTTCGGGTTGGCCTTGAGTTCCTTCATTTCGGCGACCAGCAGAATGGATTCGAGCAGGGATTCGATGCCCATTTTCGTCACGGCGGAAACGGGCACGCAAATGGTCTCGCCGCCCCATTCCTCGGGCACCAGTTCATACTCGGTGAGCTGCTGCATGATGCGCTCGGGATAAACGTCGGGCTTATCCATTTTGTTGATGGCGACGATGATGGTAACGCCCGCCGCCTTGGCGTGGTTGATCGCTTCGATGGTCTGCGGCATGATGCCGTCATCCGCCGCGACGACGAGCACGGCGATATCGGTCGCCTGCGCGCCGCGGGCGCGCATGGAGGTGAACGCCGCGTGACCGGGCGTGTCGAGGAAGGTGATCTTCTGCCCGTTGATCTCCACGCGGTAAGCGCCGATGTGCTGGGTGATGCCGCCCGCCTCGGTAGCGGTGACGGAGGTGTGGCGGATGGCGTCGAGCAGCGAGGTTTTGCCGTGGTCGACGTGACCCATGACCACCACGACCGGGTCGCGGCTTTCGAGGTTTTCATCGGTATCATCCGAATCGTCGATGATCCGATCCTCAATGGTGACGACCTCTTCTTTTTTGACCTTCGCACCCAGCTCGGTGGCAACGATCTCCGCCGTGTCGAAGTCGAGCGTTTCATTCACGGTCGCCATCTGACCCAGCGCGAACAGCTTTTTAATTACTTCCGCCGCGGTCATTTTCAGCTTCATGGCAAGATCGCCCACAGTGATCTCTTCGGGAATGGTCACGGTGATGTGCCTGCTCGCGCGTTCGGCGGCGATGCGCTTCAGGCGCTCCGCCTCGGTCTCCTTGCGGTGCGCGCGGGTACCCTGCTGCTTGCGGTACTGCTGCGACTTCTGCTTGATCTTCTGCTTGTGCGCCGCGCCCTCATGGCGTTGGGTTTTGTTGGCGGGCGCAATATTCTCGTAATGCTCGTTGTACTTTTCAAGCTGCACGTTGTCGGCTCTGGTGTCGATCGTGCGCTTTTCGCCCTTGGTTCTCGCCTGAAGCGGACCCGTGCGGTCCTTCTGCTTCTTCTGCGGGGGCTGCGCGCCCTGCTGAACGGGCTTTCTACCGTCTGCTCTCGGGGGCTGCGACGCTTTTTCCGGCGCCTTTTTCGCCGCGGCGGCCGGCTGGGCGGACTTGGACTCGGCTTTCTCTTCCGGCTTCGCCTGAGCCGTTTCTTCCGCCTTGGGGGTCTCCTCGGGTTTTGCTTCCGGCGCTTCCTCCTTGGGTTCGGCGGCGGTCGCGAAGTATTCCTCAAAGCTCGCCACAGCGTTCTGCTGGGTCATGAGCTCAAAGATGATGCTCAGCTCTTTGTCGTCAAGAGCCGAAGTGTATTTCTTTTCTTCTTCCGCATATGGCGCAAGCAGCTCCAAAATCGCTTTGCTCTGCTTACCGAAGTCCTTTGCGACCTCGTGAATTTTATATTTAACTGTTGCCATAGACGTTCCTCCTTAATTCTGCTCACGCTGCTCAAACATGGTGAGCAGACTGTCGTATATATCGACCGCTACGGGGCAGCCGAACGCTCGTTCCAGCCGTTTGGCTTTGATGGCGGCGGTCAGGCACGCTTTGTTCCGGCAGAGGTAAGCGCCTCTGCCGTTCTTCTTGCCGGTCAGGTCGAGGGAAATCTCGCCTTCCGGTGAACGAACCACCCGCATGAGCTCCTGCTTCGGCTTCATTTCGCCGCAGCCAAGGCATTTGCGCAGCGGAACCTTTTTCTCTTTTGTCATGCTGCTCTCACCACCCGACAAAAATCATTCCTTGATTTCAAAGAAGCCGCTTTCGGGCTTGATATCGATCTTCCAGCCGGTCAGACGCGCCGCCAGGCGGGCGTTCTGCCCCTTGTTGCCGATGGCGAGGGAAAGCTGATCGTCCGGCACGGTGACGCTGCAGGAATTGGCCGCGTCGTCCAGAATCTCCACGCTGATCACGTCGGCGGGAGCCAGCGCCGCGCTGATGAATTCTTCCGGCTTGGTGCTGTATTTGACAATGTCGATCTTTTCGCCGCCCAGCAGGTCGACGACCTTGCTCACGCGGATGCCGCGCGCGCCGATGCAGGAGCCGACGGCGTCCACGTTTTCATCCGCGCTGTAAACGGCGATCTTGGTGCGGGAACCCGCCTCGCGGGAGATCGCTTTGATCTCGACCGTGCCGTCGAAGATTTCGGGCACTTCTTCTTCAAACAGTCTGCGGACCAGACCGGGATGCGTGCGGGAAATGGTGGCGTTGATCCGACCCTTTTCGCTCTCGCCGACCTGCGCGACGTAGACCTTGATCAGATCGCCGACACGGAGCACTTCACCCGGCACCTGCTCGACTCTTGGCAGGTTCAGCACGCCGCGGCCGAGTTCGACCATCGCGTCGCCGGTCTGCGCGTCGACGTTGACGACCTTGACCGTGACAAGCTCCTGATTCTTGTTCTGATAGTCCTGCTTGATCTGGGAACGCTCCGCCTCGCGGATGCACTGGCGCACCACGTTCTTGGTGTTGGTCGCGGCGATGCGGCTGAAATCCGACTTTTGCAGCGGGATATCCACGTAACCGCCGGCGACGGCCTGCGGATCGTAGCGTTTGGCGGCGTCCACCAGAATTTCGGTCGCGGGATCGGTCACTTCGTCGACGACTTCCTTGCGCATGGCGATTTCAAGTTTGCCGGCGGCGGGGTCGATCTCGCAAACGCCGATGTCGCGCCCTTTTTCGTTTTTGATCGCGGTGATGATCGCCTGACGGATCTTGTCGCAAAGCAGCTCGGCAGGCACCTTCTTTTCTTTTTCGATCATACGGATCGCTTCAAAAAATTCCTTCGTATCCATGTTTTCCTAATCTATCCTTTCCTGTTTATAATCATATCGTGTCGCTGTCGTCCAACCTGACCCGGGAAACCTCTTTGCGGCTGAGCGCAAGGGTTTCTTCGCCCATGCTGAGGACGAAGCCGTCTTTGTCGTGGCTTTCGAGAACGCCGTTGAGCTCGCGCCGACCGTCGTCCAGCGGGCGGATGAGCCTCACGTTGACGCGCTCGCCCAGGCAGGCTTCAAAGTGCGCCGCTCTGGTCAGCTCACGGTCGGTGCCGGGGGAACTGACCTCAAGGCAGTAGCTCTGCTCGATCGGGTCGGCATCGTCGAGCGGTTTGTCGAGCGCGTGGCTCATCGCCACACAGTCGTCGATGCCGACGCCGCCGTCCTTGTCGATGAAAACGCGCAGGAACCAGTCCGCGCCCTCTTTCACAAAGCGAACGTCCCACAGACGAAGCCCGAGCTGTTCGGCGATGGGCTGCGCGATGGCGGTCACCGCCGCGACCGTGTTGCCGCCTTTTCCTTTTGCCGCCATAAGATCACTCCTCCCTGTTGATCTGCGATGCTCGGCGGGAAACAATCCGCCGAGATGTGTGCTGACGATTCGATCGTATTTACATAAGGGAACCTCTAAATATTCGACGCGTTCAGATTGCGAAGAGATTTTTTCGTCAGATAAAGCAAAAAACGGAGTTAATACTTGGTGTATTAACGAGTATTTTTGTGAAATATGGCGAAAAAAAGATCAAGCAAGATGAATGCGCGAGAATTTTTAGAGGTGACCATAAACAAAAGAGCGGGCGAAAACCCACTCTCAGTCAACTTCTTTATCGTACTTGGTTAATTTACCACACTATTTTAAAAATAGCAAGTCTTTTTTTATATTTTTTTGTTAAAAACAGGATTATTTTTCATTTTCCGTGTTTTCGTCGGCGGGATCCGCCGCTTTGCGCCGTTTCAGAACGGTTCTGACAATGAAAACCACCGCCGCGATCGGGATAAGCACCAGCACGATGCGCCAGATCCATGCCATGGGGATGAGGTCATACGCCTTTTCGCCCATGAGGGTGAACAGCACGACGCGCGGCGCGACGCCCAGCACGGACAGAAGCAGATAAGGCAAAAAAGGATACTTGATCGAGCCGAGAAACAGGCTGAAAAAGTCGATGGGGAACACGGGCAGGAGCCGCGCCGTGAACAGCGCCGAACCCTTGGTCTTGCCCTTCATGTTCAGCATTTTGTCGCCCGCCTTGGTCTTTTTGAGCAGCCGTTCCACATAGCTGCCGCCCAAAAGGCGCCCCAGCGCGTAGGTGCCGCTGACTTCCAGCGCGATGCCGCCGAGGCTCAGCGCCACGGCGACCGGCGCGGGGAACGCCATGCCGACCGAAACGTAGATGAGCATGGCGGGGATGACAAAGGTCAGCCCCTTGACGAAAAAGACGGCAAGCACCACGGCGTAAGCCGCCAGCGTACCCGGCACGGCGTCCACCAGCGCGCGCACGTCCAGATGCGTCAGGCGGTCGTAGTTGCACAGCACCGCCGTGAAAACAGCCGCCAGAAGCGCCAGCCGAAGCAGCAGCGGCAGCAATTCTTTTTTGAAATACGTTCGGTTCAATTCTCTTCTCTCCGTAAAGATGGATGCTTTATTATAGCCCTTTCCTTTTTTTCTGTCAAATTCGATTGAAAGAGCTTGGAGAGTTCCACAAACGCCACCACCGACGCGCTCAGCGCGCCCACCGTCAGCCACTGCTCCGCCGTCAGGCTGCAGGCGGCGAACACCGCACTGAGCATGGGAACGAGCGGCACGGAAAGCTGCAAGACCAGGCAAATGATAAAAGCTAAATTCATTTTTCTGTTGGAGAACCAGCCGATCCGAAACAGGGAATGGGGCGAGCGGGAATTGAGCGCGTGGCACAGTTCCGCGATGCTCAGCGTGCAGAAACACATCGTGCGCGCGACCGCTTCGCCGTAAAGCCCGCGCCCCAGCACGAACGCCACGAGCGACACCGCGCCGATGAACATGCCCTGCAGCGCGATATCCAGCCACGCGCCCGCGCCGAAAAAGTTGGTTTTGGGATCGACGGGCTTGCGGCGCATGACGTCGGGTTCGATTTTTTCCACGCCCAGCGCCATGGCGGGCAGCGAATCGGTGACCAGATTGACCCAGAGCAATTGGATGGGCAGCAAAGGCGAAGGCAGGTTCATCAGCCCCGCCGCCAGCACCAGCAGCAGTTCGCCGATGTTGCTGCTCAGCAGAAAATGCACCACTTTTTTGATGTTGTCGTAAATACCCCTGCCCTCGCGCACGGCGCGGACGATGGTGGCAAAGTTGTCGTCCGTCAGCACTAAGTCCGCCGCGCTCTTCGCCACCTGCGTGCCGCTTTTTCCCATGGCGCAGCCGATATCCGCCGCCTTGAGCGCCGGCGCGTAGTTCACGCCGTCGCCCGTCATCGCCACCACATGACCTTTTGCGCGCAGAGCGTTGACGATGCGCACCTTATGTTCGGGTTTGACCCGCGCGTAGACGCGGACGGTTTCCGTTTTTTCCCGCAGTTCTTCTTCGCTCATACCGTCCAGTTCACGGCCGCTCAACACTTCGCCGTTCTGCTTCAAAATGCCGATGCGACGGGCAATGGCACAGGCGGTGCGGGGGTTGTCGCCCGTGATCATCACCGGTGTGACGCCCGCCTGCTCACATTCGGCAACGGCGGCCTTGACCTGCGGACGCTCGGGGTCTTCCATGCCGATCAGCCCGAGCATACGAAGGGGGCGATCGCCCTGGCTCACCGCCACGGCGAGCACGCGCAGCCCTTCCGCCGCCAATCGGTCGTTGCGGCTCAGCCAATCGCCGGCTTCGCCGCACAGCGCCGCCACCGCCTCCGGCGCGCCCTTGCAGACCGTCAGCGTCTGGTTGCCGCGGCGCAGCGTGACCGTCATGGTTTTGGTCTCGGAGGAAAACGGCTGTTCCCGCACACGGCGGTATTCTTTGTCGAGCTCATCCCGAAAAATCTTCTGCTTCGCCGCCGCGATAATCAGGGCGTTCTCGGTCGGCTCGCCCTCGGCCTTGGGCGGCGTATGCGCCGTCAAAACCGCGTTGGTGCACAAAGCGGCAAAGCGCAGCAGCTCCCGCCCCGCTTCGCTGTCCGGCGTCACGTCCCCCGCGGCGTCGGCCAGGCGCCGCACCGTCATGCGGTTTTGCGTGAGCGTGCCCGTCTTATCCGAACAGATATAAGTGGCGCTGCCCAGCGCTTCCACGGCGGGCAGGCGGCGCACGATGGCGTGGTTTTTCGCCATACGCCCCACGCCGGAGCTGAGCACGATCGTCACCACCGCCGGCAGCCCTTCGGGAATGGCGGCCACCGCCAGACCCACGGCGAGCATAAAGCTGCGCAGGAGGCTGTCATGCCGCAGCAGTCCCAGCCCGAACACCAGCGCGCAGATGCCGAGAGCACCCAGCCCGAGGATGCGTCCGACGCGTTCGAGCCGAAGCTGGAGCGGCGTTTGCGGCGCCTGCTGACTGCCGAGCATGTCGGCGATCCTGCCCAGTTCCGTGTTCATGCCCGTTTGCGTCACCACGGCTTTGCCGTGACCCGTCAGCACGACGGCGGGGGCGTACACCATGTTTTTCCGCTCTGCCAGCGGCGTGTCGGCTTTGAGCAGCGCCGCCGCGTCCTTTTCGCACGGCAGGGCTTCGCCCGTGAGTGCGCTCTCCTGCATGGAAAGCGCCACGCTTTCGATCAGTCTGCCGTCCGCCGGCACACAGTCGCCGGTGCTCAGCAGCAAAACGTCGCCCGGCACGAGCTGTGCGGCCGGTATCTTCTTCGTCTTTCCGCCGCGCAGCACGGTCGCCTCCTGCGCCGAGAGCCGCCGCAGCTTTTCGATCTCATGCTCGGCGCGGCTTTCCTGCACCACGCCCACCACCGCGTTGAGCACGACGATCGCCAGAATGATGACCGGTTCCAGGTAATCCGTTTCGCCCTGCGCGCGGGACGTAAAAAACGAAATGACGGCCGCCGCCAGGAGCGTAAGCACCATAAAATCCTTGAACTGCCGCAGAAAGCGAACCAGAACGCCCGCCTTCTTTTTTTCTTTCAGCCTGTTTTCGCCGTGTTCGTTCAGCCGCTGCCGCGCGGCCGCTTCCGTTAAGCCGCTTTCGCCGCTTTGCATTTCCTGCCTCACACTTGAAATCGGGCAAGCGTGAAAATCCATGACCATTCCCCCGTCCTTTCTCGTCAACAAAATATATGACGGAAAGAACGGGATTAGAAATTGACAACGACACCGATTTGTAATAAAATATTTTTTAACACAAGCGGATCGGGCAGCTGCGGCGCATTTTTGCGACGAGGAAAGTCCGGGCCTCACAGAGCAGGATAACGGCTAACGGCCGCCGAGGGCAACCTTAGGGAAAGTGCAACAGAGATATACCGCCTGCCTTTGGCAGGTAAGGGTGGAAAGGCGAGGTAAGAGCTCACCGGTCGGCGGGGAACCGTCCGACCCTGTAAACCCTATCCGAGGCAACACCGACAGGAGAAGCTTGCTCGGCTGATTCTCCGACGGGTGGCTTGAGCCCCGCGGCAACGCAGGGCGTAGATAGATAGCTGCCTTCAATGACAGAACCCGGCTTACAGATCCGCTTGTATTATGTAAACCCTGATTCAATCGTCGGCGCACATTTTGGCGGAATCTTTTCCGCCATATCTCGCAAAAAGCCTCGTTAATACACCAAGTATTGCCTGCGTTTTTTGCTTCATCTGACGAAAAAGCTTCTTGCCAAACTGCACACCCCCGATCCAATCAGGGTTTACTGCCAAAAAACTATGTATCATCGAAAAACATAAGGAACAAAAGATGGACGATATATACGTCGGCGGCAGCCGAAAAGAACCGAATCACAACGATCACACGCCCGAGGATATTTATATCACCGGTCGGTCGAGCCGCAGCTATGACGCGAGCGACAAGGAGCTGTTCCCGTTCGGCAGCGACTTCACCCAGCCGAACAAGCCCGAACCGGAACGCCCCCGCCGCACGGCGCCGCCCGAGCCGCAGCGCCCCCGGCAGCAGGAAAGGCCGCCGCAGAACAGGCCGAAAAAGCGGCATCCGTTCCGCCGTTTTCTCGCCGTGCTGATGATCCCCGTGCTGCTGTTCGCCGTTTCGGTCGGCATGGTCTACAACATGTTCCGCAGCGTGGATTACAACGAGACCGGCCACAAGGACAACGTTTTTCTGGACAGCAGCCAGCTCACGCAGAGCCGCGCGGTCAAAAACATTCTGCTTTTGGGCGTCGACCGCCGCAACGCGGACGATTCCTCCCGCTCGGACACCATGCTGCTGGTCTCCATCGACACCGTTCACAAAAAGATC
>JAFTEL010000087.1 GCA_017453685.1 Clostridia bacterium | reverse complement strand
GTAGAAGTTGTTATCGTCAAAACTGCCGAGCCTCGGGATGATCGCCGCAATGACGGATTTGAGCAGATGGCAGATTTTGATGGGATACGAACGCATGAAAATGCGCTCCTGCGAGTTCGGGCTGATGTTTTCGGAGCAGTTTTCCAGCTTGTTGCTGAAATCGAACATGGTGAACAGGTTGAACAGCAGATAGGCGATCCACAGCCGTTCGTTCACATCCGCGATTTTGTAGGCGGGGAGCCAGCCGAGCAGGACGATCATGATCGATTTCTGAATAACGTTGGCATACAGGCTGAATTTATAACGCCCGTGCTTCGGCACCAGCTTTTTGCGCCAGAAAATGTTGCGCATACCGCCCCATCCATTGCACAGCAGCTGCACGCCGAACACTTTGAAGAAGGCGCGGGCGTTGATGCCGCTGAGGCTATCCATAAAAACGATCAGGCGGCTGCCGGCGGGGAACAGCGCCGTGGCGTCAAAGATCAACAGCAGCAGTCCGACCGCGGCAACACTGATATACAGCAGATTCATCCGCCGCTCCGACCGCTTGGGCAGCAGACCGAGGTTGTCGGTGATGAACCAGTCGAGCAGGTTCCACAGGTAAGACAGCGGCAGACCGATGAGCGCGATGACGGAAAACGAGAGATACGGCAGCGCGTAGTGATACATGATGAGGTAGCACGACGCGGCGAAGCCGATATACTTGAACGGCGCCTGCGCGGCATAGTTCGCGGCGACGCCTAAAAACACGTAGAGGTATTCCTTGCCGCTGACGTATTTGCCGTTCGCCGTGTCGGGCGTGTTCCAGTGCGCACGCACGCCGGAGAAAAACGCACGGGCTTTGCTCATGCTTCAGCCCCCCTTTCCGCGTTGTAAACAACGGGAACGTCGTGCGAGAACAGTCCCCTCTTCTGCTGCGGCAGCCAGTCCTCACCGACCTGCGGCAGCTCGTTCTCGGCGCAGGCCATGTGCATCTCCGTGACGCCCTTGCAGCCGAAAAAGGCGTGATGACCGATCGACTTCACCGAAGCTGGGATATAAAGCTCGGGTATCTTTTCGCAATAGGAAAACGCGTCGGAGCCGATCTCCAGCGTGGAATCCGGCAGACGAAGGCTGCGCAGGCTGACGCATTTGAAAAACGCCATGGATTTGAAATTACTCACGCCCTCGGGGATGGTGACGTGCGTAAGCGCTTCACATTCGGCGAACGCCATCGCGCCGATCTCAGTCACGCCCGGCAGGACGTCGTATTGCAGCGCGTTCAGCCAAGCCGCCTGTTCGGGGTCGGTCGGCGTTTCGGGCGCGTCGTCCTTTTTCAGCGCTTCGAGCCAGTCCTCCGTCTTTTTCGCCAGCGCTTCGCTGCGCGCGGCAAAGGCGGCAGCTTCCTCGGCGTTCGCGGGCGGCTGTTCGCCCAGCGCGAGCATCGTACCGTACAGGTCGTGCCGCGCAGGGTAAAGCATCAGTTCCGTCGGCTGACCGTCGGTCAGCTTATACAAAACGCCGTTGTCGGAGCGGTAATTCGGGTTCTCGGGGTCGACAAGGATCGCCTGCAGCGCGGTGCAGCTGTAAAAGGCGGTTTCGGGGATGTCGACAACGTCCTTGCCGATCAGGATGAAGGACGTGTTCTCGTTGCAGCACACCGCGAAGGAGCGCACGGCGACGACCTTGCCGTCCGTTTTGGCGGTCCCGTCCGCGGTGAAGACCGGTCCGACCTCCAGCACGGGGTCGACCTTGTTCGCGTTGAATTCCGAGAGCATCATGCCGCCATCCGTTTCCTCATAGTGGAAACGCGCTTTCGCCAGCGAGTTGAAACTCAGGAAGATGGAAACGCCGACAAAAAGCATCAGCACCAGCACAAAGATCGCTTTTTTGACGACGGCCTTGCCGAAAAAACCGCGCCCGGGCGTGTCGCGGATCACGGTGTCGGGCGGGGTCTCAAACAGCGGATCGTACAAAAGCGGTTCGCCGACGTTGGTCTCATCGTTGGCCATAGAGTCGCCTCCTTATCAATACTGTTCGGGCTTGATCGGGGAACGAAGGTTCTTTTTCTTCTTGGCGAGCGTCAGCAGCGGCAGCACCAGCGAAGTGGCAAGCGGTGAAAGGGGCGAAACCAGAACAGCCGCGGCGCTGAGGACAAGCATGAGAATATCTCCGGCATAGCTGCGGTATGCGCGCGTCGCAAAGCGCCCCGCGGGCAGGCGGTCGAAGATGAACTCCGCGTCGTTATCCGGCACGCCGTTATTAAAGAGCATGGGCTCGATGATCTGCGAAACGGTGTAGCCTTGCAATTTCTTTTCCAGCGGATAGAAGGGCTGCGCGCTGATGACGCTGTCCAGCACGGCGCAAAGTCCCATCATGAATTTATAAACCGGCGTGTCGGGCGTGTACTGCCCGTCGCCCGCCTGCATATTGACCGTCGCGTCCATGCAGATATCAAAGAACTTCTTTTCGGCGATCTGATCGTATTCCGCCTTGGTCAGCTTTGCCGCGCCTTTGCAGAACGGATACAGATGCTTGACCCGCATATTCAGCACGATCTTGCCCAGCCCGTGCGGCAGCTTTTCCATATTGCGCCGCTGATCGTCAATGAACTCCTGCACAAAGTGGTCACGCAGCGTCGGCTCCTTGACCTGCATGGCGTCGGTTTTTTCGATCCCGATCACCTGCTGCTTTAAGCGATTCGCCTCGGGGTCGAGCTCCACGAGCCGCCACGCGGGCGGCAGATAACAGATGGATGGCGTAGTGACATTGCACAGCACGCTGCCATGCTCCGAACAGCCGAACGCGACGTTGGCAAAATGCGTGTGACCGCTGAACACGAGCGAAAGGCCGAGGTCTGCCAGCGTGTGGCAGGCGTAGGAGTTGCGCATGTTCCGCGTCGTGCCGCCGAGCTTATAAGCCGGCACGGGCGGCACCAGCGGATGGTGGGTGCAGGCGAACACGAACGCGCCCTCCTCCTTCGCCTGTTTCATGATCTCTTCGATCCAATGATAGCACGCGGGCGAATACGAGGCGCTGAAATCCATCATCGCGTCAACGTCGCGCATGTTGTTGTTGAGCATCAGGCACCAGAGCTTATCCTCCAGCTTGACGGCGTAGGAATAAGCGGACTCGCAGGTGGAAAACGCCTGATCGCGCCCGAACGCGCGGTAGGTCTCCCACAAGTCGTCGGGGAACGCGACGGGCTTGAGCAGCGGTTTACACTCTTCCGCGGGCAGGTCGGCGAACTCATCCGCCACAAGGCTCTTGTAATCGGTTCTCTCGCGGTCGAACCACGGCGTTTCCCACGGGCGCTGTTTGAAGCGCAGCGGCTGCTCATAGACGCTCACCCACGCGCGGCTGAAATGAAAATCGTGCGTGGCAGTGAGCACGTAAACCTTTTTGCCGCTGTCCTGCAAGTCCTGCAAAATGGCGGCGAACTCGCGGTGACTGTCCCGATCGCCCGCGTCGGTCAGGTCGCCCGTGATGAGAACGGTGTCGATATCCGTGCGGGCTTTGAGGTCGTCAAACACCTTCAGGTTGATCTCATGCCGCAGCACGTCGCGCGGGCTGTTCGCCCCGCCGTTATAGAGGGTGGATTTGGAAATATAATGCGTGTCGGATAATACGGCAAATCTCATGGCGCAAACCCTCCTGCTGTTTTGTGTGAATGATGATTTCATCATAGCATAAAAAGTGAAGTATGTCCACAGCAAAAAAGCGTCTTGAATTACTCCGTTGATTATGCTATGATGAACTCGCCACATGAATCGAATACTATCACAAAAACCGTACAGGTGTGTATTTTTGTTTCGGCAAAAATGCATAGCTCTGTATCCGTATACCTGTGCGGTATTGTGATGATTTGTGTGGCAACAAATGGGGCTATGTGTTTTTCATGCGTGGCTTCGGCTGCGCATTTTTTATTGCCCAAAAATAAAAAGCTGTGAAGAGAACAATGGATAACACAAAGATTTGCTGCGGGTTCGGTCACCGGGAGATTTATCAGAATATAACGGCGCCGCTGGCTCAGGCGATCGAAACCGCGATCGTGGTGTATGGCATCACGACCTTCTACACGGGCGGCATGGGAGAGTTCGACGCCTTGTTTGCTTCCGCGGTTCGTGCTGCCAAGGTCAGACACAAGCAAATCAAACTGGTTTTGGTCAAACCATATTTCACCAAGGATTTGAACACCAACAGAGAATACTACGAAGTCCTTTTTGACGACGTGTTCATCCCAACAGAGATCCTTGGCACACATTATAAGAACGCCATCATCAAGCGAAACCGTTTTATGGTGGAGCAAGCCGATCTGATCATCTGCTTTCTATCGCGCGATTACGGCGGCGTGTATACCGCCGTCCGATATGCCAAAAAGAAAAACAAACCGATTATCAACCTTGGGAAAGAAACTTAAAAGACCTTGCGTCGGCAGTCAAACGCTCCCGACACAAGGTCTCTGGTTTTGTTATCTTCAGTCTTTATTTTTCAGCGCGCGCATGGCGTTGAGGATGACCAATATGGTCACGCCCACGTCGGCGAACACCGCCAGCCCCATGGGCGCCAGGCCGAACAGCCCGAGCGCCATGACGACGAACTTCACCAGCAGCGAAAAGGCAATGTTCTGCCGCACGATACCCATTGTGCGCTTGGCGAGGCGCAGCGCAAGCACGAACTTGCGCGGGTCGTCGTCCATGAGCACCGCGTCCGCCGCCTCGATCGCGGCGTCCGACCCGACGCCGCCCATCGCGACGCCGACGTCGGCGCGGGCAAGCACGGGCGCGTCGTTGATGCCGTCGCCCAAAAAGGCAAGGCTCGCGTTGTTTTCCTTGGCTTGCAGCAGGCTTTCCAGCCGCTCGACCTTATCGGCGGGCAGCAGTTGGGTATAAACCTCGTCGAGCTGCAGTTCTTCGGCGACCGCCTGCCCGATTTGTTCCGCGTCGCCCGTGAGCATCACCGTTTTGCCGACGCCCTCCTGCTTGAGCGCTTCGAGCGCTTCTTTGGCTTCGGGCTTGATCTCATCCGACGCGACGATGTGACCCGCGTAAACGCCGTCCACCGCTACGTGCACCGTGGTGCCGACCAGATGACAGGGCAGCCACGGCAGACCCATTTCGTCCATGAGCTTGTCGTTGCCGACGCAGACCGTCCTGCCGTTGACCGTGCCCTTCATGCCGCGGCCGACCAGCTCCTGAATATCGCTGACAATCAGATCATCGACCGGACACGCCGAAACGATGGAGCGCGCCACGGGGTGATTGGAGGCGCTTTCCACCGCCGAAGCCAGCCGCAGCAATTCCTGTTCGTCGAACTTGTCGGCGTGGACGGCAGTGACATGGAACACGCCCTTCGTGAGCGTGCCGGTCTTGTCGAACACCACCGTTTTGGTTTTCGCCAGCGCGTCCAGCGCGGCGCTGCCCTTGAGCAGAATGCCGCGTTTGGCAGCCGCGCCGATGCCGCAGAAAAAGCTCAGCGGCACGGAAATGACCAGACTGCACGGGCAGGAAATGACCAGAAACGTACAGGCTCGCCTGAACCATTCGGCGAAATCATGCGTGATGATCCCCGGCACGATCGCCAGCAGCACGGAAAAGCCGACCACGCAGGGCGTATAAATTTTGGCAAAGCGGCGGATGAAATTCTCGCTCTTCGTCTTTTTGCTCTCGGCGTACTGCACCAATTCGAGCACCTTGCTCACGGTGGACTGCCCGAACGCCTTAGTGACCTGCACGCGCAGCAGCCCGCTGAGGTTGACGCAGCCGCTGAGCACGTCGTCGCCGGTCTCGACCGCGGCGGGCAGGGATTCGCCTGTCAGCGCCGAGGTATCGACCGAGGAAGCGCCCGAAAGCACCACGCCGTCGAGCGGAATGCGTTCGCCCGGGCGAATTTCGATGATCTCCCCGATCGCCACCGTTTCCGGTGAGACCTCTTCCGTTTGCTCGCCGCGTACCACGCGCGCCGTGTCGGGGCGGATATCCATCATCTGCTCGATGGATCGGCGGCTCTTACCTACGGCGTAGCCCTCGAACAATTCGCCGATCTGAAACAGCAGCATGACCAACACGGCTTCTTTATAGTCGCGCAGCACCATGGCGCCCGTCGCCGCCACGCACATCAAAAAGTTTTCGTCAAACACTTCGCCGTGAATGATATTTTCAACGGCTTCGAGATAGGTCTCATAGGAAATGAGCAGATAGGGCGCCAGCCAAAGCAGCAGCACGCCCCACGCGGGGAGGTTCAGAAAAGAGGACAGCAAAAAAGCGGCAAGGGACAGCGCCGCGGTGATCGCGATTTTGATGATGCTTTCCTTCGGGTTTTCCTCATGCTCATGCTCGTGTTCGTGTTCATGCTCGCTCATGTTCTCACTCCTCAATGTGCTCCAGCCCCATGTCGATGATGGTGCGCACGTGGTCATCCGCCAGCGAGTAGCGCACGTTTTTGCCGTCCTTGCGGCCGCTGACGAGCTTGTTCGCACGCAGGATGCGCAGCTGGTGCGACACCGCCGTCTGCGACAGGTTCAGCGTTTCGGCGATATCGTTCACGCAAAGCTCCGTTTCAAACAGCGCGTAGAGGATCTTGACGCGGGTGGAATCGCCGAAAATCTTGAACAGCTCCGCCAGATCGTAGAGCGTCTCCTCCTCCGGCAGGGCAAACGGTTCCGCATTCTTATCAATCATATATGAACACTCCTTCATATGTATGTCTGTTCATATGTTAACTCGTTTCGCCCGATCTGTCAAGGGGAAAAAGGAAAAATCTCTCTACGGATTTTGCGCGGGTCGCGGCATCTGCCTCGCGGCACGCAAGAATGCGTGCCCTACTATATTGTTAACACTAAAACTTTATTTCTGGATACAGGTGTTTAAGCTTGATTCTTGCATCAGAAGAAGAGAACTGCCAAGAAACAGACTTTTGAGATAAATTACGTCCAGCTTGTGTTTCACCGCAAACAGAACCGTATCGTAAAACTCCT
>JAFTEL010000086.1 GCA_017453685.1 Clostridia bacterium | reverse complement strand
TGCCGCAGCACGCATCAGGGCGTATCCCTGAGCGTAGGAGACAATCTTGCTGGCGTAAAGCGCCTTGCGGATGCACTCGATGAAGGCTGCGCGGTCACCGGTAAAGGCGGGAATCTCGCGGGCGTAGAGCCTGGCCGCGGTCATGCGCTCATCCTTCTGCGCTGAGAGGCAGCGGGCAAAGACTGCCTCGCTGATCAGCGTCAGCGGGATGCCCTCATCCAGAGCGGTGATGCTGGTCCACTTGCCGGTGCCTTTCTGGCCGGCCCGGTCAAGGATCTTTTCCACCGTGACCTCGCCGTTTTCCCTGTGAGCAAGGATATCCGCGGTGATTTCGATGAGATAGCTGTCAAGCTCTGTCCCGTTCCATGCTGCAAAGACCTCGTGCATCTCAGCGCTGCTCATGCCGAGTCCGTCCCGCATAAGCTGATAGGCTTCGCAGATGAGCTGCATATCGCCGTATTCGATACCGTTGTGCACCATTTTGACAAAGTGACCGGCGCCGTTTTCGCCGACCCAGTCGCAGCAGGGCGAACCGTCCTCAACCTTGGCGCAGATCGCCTGCAGGATGGGCTTGACGGTCGGCCACGCCGCCGCGGAACCGCCGGGCATGAGGCTCGGCCCCTTGAGCGCTCCCTCTTCGCCGCCGGACACGCCGGTGCCGATGTAGAGCTTGCCCTTGCTTTCCACGTAAGCCGTGCGGCGGATGGTATCGGGAAAATGCGAATTGCCGCCGTCGATGATGATATCGCCGTCCTCCAAAAGCGGGAGCAGCTGCTCGATCATATCGTCGACCGCTTTGCCCGCCTTGATCATCATCATGACCTTGCGGGGCTTGGCGAGGCTCGCCACGAGTTCCTCCAGAGAGGACGTGCCGACGATGTTTTTACCCTTGGCTCTGCCGTTGACGAAATCCGTCACCTTCTGCACGGTGCGGTTATAAACGGAAACGGTGAAGCCCTTGCTTTCCATGTTCATCACGAGGTTTTCGCCCATGACGGCGAGGCCGATGAGGCCGATATCGGATTGTTTCATTCTTCTTCAAACACCTTTCTTCGTAATTCTTTTATTCCTTCAAGCACAGTGTAGGGAATGGCCATGTTGCCCAGTCCCCTGCCGATGCTGATATGCGGTTTCATTTTGGCATGGAAATCCGTGCCGCCGGAAATGCCCAGACCAAGCCGCTTCGCCATCGCCTGATAGCGCGCCTGCATCTCGGGCGTGTAGTCGGTGTAATAGCCCTCCACGCCGTTGAGCCCATAGCCGATGAATTCCTTCAGCCGCTCTTCAAGCTTGTCGTCGTCCAGCTTGATCAGGTGCAGATGCGCCACGTAGGACAGACCGCCGCACTCGTGGATGAGTTCGATGGCGCCCTTCGCGGTCATGCACTGCACCTCGCAGTACGCCGGTTTGCCCACGCTCATGTATTTTTCAAAGCCCTCCTTCACCGAGGAGGTATAGCCCTTGTCCATGAGGATGCGAGCGAAATGCGCGCGCCCGATCATACCGGATGGCGCGATGGCGAGCGCTTCGTCGATGGTGACGTCAAAGCCGAGCTTGTTGAGCGCCGCGCAGGTTTTTTCGTTGCGCACGCGCCGGATGGCGACCACCTCTTCCATGGCTTTTGCCAGCGCCGGATGATCCACGTCGAGGTAATAGCCCAGAATGTGAGTTTCGGTTTCGGACTGCACCGAAAACTCGATAGCGGGCACGACCTCCACGCCGACCTTTTTGCCCTCGTCCATGGCTTCCTTCACGCCGTCCACCGTGTCATGGTCGGACAGCGCAATGGCGGTCAAGCCACATTCCGCCGCGTGGCGCACGACCTCGCGCGGAAACATGGAGCCGTCCGATTTATTGGAGTGCGTATGTAAATCGATCAATCGTTCCATCAATTTCACCTTTTCACATCCCACAAACCTAACGCCGGATTGGAGATGTAGTAGATCTCTTCGCCGTCTGCCAGCGTGTTGTACCCGTCTTTCAGCACGGTCGGGTCATAGCGCCTGACCGCCTCGGCATAGGGCATATAATTGAAATTCGCTTTTCGCACTTCGTCGCCGCTCAAAGCCTGCGTGCAGTAAGTGATGGAAAAGCGGTCGTCTGACGAGCCGTGGATCAAATGCGCCGCCACGGAGAGATTTTCTTTCAAATCGTCGTTCGCCTCGGTCAGTTCCAGCACTTTCTTGCGCCCGACGTAGCCATATTTGCGGATGAGCCGGTCGTTGGCGTCGTCCTCGCCGAATTTGCGCACCCCGGGCGCTAAAATAATCAGTTCACCGCCGTTGGCGATGGCCATGCGCGTGCGGTAGACCGCCTTGTTGCCCAGCCACGTGCTTTTGAATTCGCGTTCGTCCAGATAGACGACCACCTTTTGCAGGGGCTTGTCGACGTAGTTGAGATTGAGCTTCTGGCTCAGCGCGACCGCCTGCTCGAACAATTCACGCTTATCGCCGATGAACAAGCCGTGGATGTTGGTTTTGTCGCCCTCGTTGGTGGTGACGGTGAGCACATAAATCAGCGGCAGGTCGCTCAGATAGTGCTCCTGCGCGTAATCGAACACGCGGCGCACGGGAGAAAAATCTTTGCCCATGATGCGCTCCAAGCCGTAAAACGCGCCGAGCATATGGGAAGAATTGATCATGCTGCTGCCGCCGCAGCCGACGAAAATATTCTTGGAATAGTTCGCCATGCCGACCACTTCGTGCGGCACGACCTGCCCGACGGAAAGGATGAGATCGTAGCTCGGGTCGACGATGTGGCGATTCACTTCCACGTCGATGGGGGTATTGACCAGCCCCTCGGACACCTCGCTGACGAACGCCGCGGGCACCTCGCCCAGCTTGACGACGTCAGTGCGCCAGTTGTGCACGATCAGCTTTTCAAAGGGCACGACGCCCAGGAAAAACGCCTCGCATTCCTGCCGCGTCATCGGCTCATGCGTGCCGAGTGCGGGCATCACGTCGACCTCGCAGCCCATGGCGGTGAGCATGGAATAATATTGGGCGGTGATGATCCCCGCGCCGGAATATAACCGGGTGTAATCCGGCGGCAGAATGAGCACTTTTTGAAGCGTTTTGCCGCTCAGCGACTGCCGTAGCGCCGCGGCAAGCTCCCCGCGTTCCAGCCCTGTTTCCCGAACAAAAACCATTCGTTGCTTTCCGCCTTTCCCAAAAATGCCTAATCGTAGTTATGATAGCATTGTGAACCTTGATTTTCAAGATTTTGTAATAAAAGAATTGAGATTTATTGATAAAAGTTTTGGCGGCACGCCATCATGCGCATCCTGTGGAATCATCCGACCAAAAGCTTAACGCGCCCGGACAGTTTGTCCGGGCGCGCTCTTTATGAAAAAGATGTTCAGATTTCGTTCCACGTTTCCGTCAGAGGAATGTACGGCAAGAGGAGGCCGTTTGAAGGAGCTTCTCCGAAGAGATCAAGGATTTCCCTTGAGAACAACTGCTGCGCAAACGTGATGAAATATTCCGCCTGCAGCAGGAACACCACCCAGCCGGCCGGCAGCCCCCAGGCCGCCGTCGGGATGAACAATCCGACAATGCCCAGCGGAATGTTCCGCCCGAACCGGAACCCTTCTTGAAGAAGCAGCTTCAGATTATCCCGGCGCATCGTTGCCTTGTCGACAACGGCAAATTCAAATTTTTCATAGACAAATTCGTTTGCTTTCGCCAGCAAAACGTGCCTGCCGAGCGAAGGCGTAACTGTGTAGGTTGTTTCCTCCGAAACCTCGCCGTCGTTGCTGTAAACAACGTCAGAGCGCCAGGCGGAACGGAATCGCACCACCTTCATTTCGGTTCCCTCCAAAAGCTCCGGCACCTTTGCCGTATAAAACACATAGGGTATCGCACCCTCCACACTGAGCAAAGTCCAGCTGCCGCCCCAGTTCAGATACCGCGCGTCGCGGCTGATGGCGTCACAAGGCTCGCCTTCGGCTGTGAGATATGCGCCGGAAGCAATTTGCACAACGGTTTCTTCCGCATAGCCCTTGTGTTCATCATCCGCCAGAAAGCCGGGCAGACAAATATACAGCAAAGACAGCGGGGCGTTTTCAGAAAAGACGATCTTATCCGGCGAAATCGTAACGGACTTGCCGTCCGTCACCAGCGACACGGCCGGTTTTTCGCCGCGAACGGGAAAGGCCTGAGGATCGTATGCCACGATCAAAACAGTGCATTTCAAATCCTCATTATTAAAACGATAAAACTCCGCCTGAGGCTCCTCCTCCGCGGCAAAAGCACACAGGCTCATGGAGCCGACGAAAATAATCGTCAAAAGGATTGATAAAACTCGTTTGAACATGATGATTTACCCCTTTCTTTTTTCTTCTGCATAACGCTAACGATCGTCGTTTTTAGCAGATATTCCCTCCTTACTTTTTAATATTAACATTTTATTCATGAAATGTCAATATTTTGTTTAAGAAAGTCAAAAAAGCCACTCATCCGTCTGCTCCCATGAAAACAGAGACAGCAAACGGCGCAGCCCCGCAGGACTGCACCGTTTCATACGCATCTTGATAAAAGAACTGCGTTTAGGAAACGCTGATTAAATCAGAGTGTGCGAGGGAGCGAGAGATTTTTTCGTCAGATTGTGCAAAAAAGCCGCCGCTTTGCTGACGCAAAACAAGGATTTTTGGTGCAATATGACGGAAAAAGATCCGCTCCATCGTGCGCTTGTGATTTATTCAGTGTTTCCTTTATTCTTCATTTTTGATGACCTTCAATCGGGCAAAATCCTCGCGCTCTTTTTCTTCGAGTGAATCGGAAATGAATTTGATCTGTGAGGTGAACCGGGGAATGACGATATTGCCCAAGGCATTGGAACGCTTGCCGGTTTTGATCATCGCCTCCTGCAAACGGAACAGCGCGGTTTCCAGCGTGGCCGCCTTCACCGCCAGCACCTTCAGGTCAAGAAAGCGGCTGTATGCGTCGTCAAGCTGCAACCCTGTGTACTGCAGACCGTAGTAGATTTTGCGCTCGGGCGGCTGAACGCGCGCCTCGGGTACTTCCACACCCATGACCGAACGCGTCACAACGCTGACACTCTCGTCAATCGGCACGCTCTGCGCCTGCGTGAGCGGCAGCCCGTCGGCAATGGTGGCAAGGCGCAGGGAATAAAACGCGTCACGGCTCAGGCGCTCCATTTCTTTTTTGGTCTGCTCATATTCATCGGTGCGTTTGGCGATCTCACGCAGCAGAAACTTGCGCTTGCGCTCCATCAGATCGTAACCGACTTTGGCCAATTCCAGCGAACGGCGCGCGTTCATCAGGTTGCCCTTGGTCGGCACCACGTTGTTTGACATTACGGCATCCCCTTCTCACGGAACGGTTCAATGTAGGCTTCGATCTCCTCGGGTTTGAGACGGTCGAGCAATTCATCGGGCAGCTGCGCCAGCAGGCGGCAGCCCAGATCGAGCGACTGCGCAACGGTGCGGTTCTCCGTGCGGCTCTGGGTTAGGAACTGCCCTTCAAAATCACGCCCGAACGCGAGCAGCAGACGGTCGTGTTCGCTCAGTTCATCCTCGCCGACGACGCTCGCCAGCGACCTTGCGTCCTGCACCTTGGAATAGCAGGCGAACAACTGGTTGCTGACCGCTTTATGATCCTTGCGGGTGTACCCCTCGCCAATGCCGTCCTTCATCAAACGGGAAAGCGACGGCAGCACGCTGATGGGCGGATAGACGCCCTTTGCTTCCAGCGCACGGTCGAGCACGATCTGCCCCTCGGTGATGAAGCCGGTCAGGTCGGGGATGGGGTGCGTGATATCGTCGTTCGGCATGGTCAGAATCGGCAGCTGCGTCACCGAGCCGGCGCCGCCCTTGATGATGCCGGCGCGCTCATACAGCGACGCCAGATCGGAATAGAGATAGCCGGGGAAGCCCTTTCTGCCGGGGATCTCACCCTTGGAGGAGGAGAACTCGCGCAGGGCTTCGCAATAAGAAGTCATGTCGGTCATGATGACCAGCACGTTCATGCCCAGATCAAACGCCAGATATTCCGCTGCGGTGAGCGCGCAGCGCGGCGTGATGATGCGCTCGATGATCGGGTCGTTGGAAAGGTTGAGGAACATGACGACCTTGCTCATCACGTTCGATTCCTCAAACGAAGTGCGGAACTGCTCCGCCACGTCGTTCTTTACGCCCATGGCGGCAAAGACGATGGCAAAGCTCTCGTCATCCGCCACGCTCGCCTGCCGCACGATCTGCATCGCCAGATCATTGTGGCGCATGCCGGAGCCGGAAAAGATGGGCAGCTTCTGCCCGCGGATGAGGGTGGACAGCGTATCGATGGAGGAAATGCCCGTCTGCACGAAATTGCGCGGATAGACGCGCTCCACGGGGTTGATAGCGCTGCCGTTGATGTCGCGCCGCAGGAGCGGATAAATTTCACCCAAGCCGTCCTTCGGGCGACCCAGACCGTCAAACACGCGGCCGACGATCTCGGGCGAGAGCTTCAGCTCCATGGGGTGACCGGTCATGCGGGTGCGAGTGTTGACCATGGACACGCCGCGCGTGCCTTCAAACACCTGAATGACCACGCGTTTGCCTTCAATCATCACCACGCGGCCGGCGCGCACCGACCCGTCTTCCAACCGAATCTCGACCATTTCCTCGTCGAACACGTTTTCAACGTTTTCCAACACGACCAGCGAACCGCTGATCTTATCCAGCCCAAGATGTTCCAGAATCAAAATCTGTCACCTGCCTTTAACCGACCGCCGAAAGCGCCTTTTCGTTTTCGGCGTCCAATTCGTCAAACCGAGCGAGCGCGTCGTTCGGAATGGTATATTTCATTTTGGTCAGGCGGTCGAAGCAACCCGTTTTGACGATTTCGGAAACGGGGATCTGCCGCTCGATCAAATGAACGCTCTGATCGTATACGCTGAGAATGCTTTTCATCATGCGGTAATGCTTTTCGGGCGGCACATAGCCGTCCATATCGCTCAAAGCGTCCTGCTGCAAAAAGCCTGTGCGGATCACTTTGGCGATCTCGATGATCAGCTTTTGTTCATCGGGCAAAACCTGCGAACCGATGAGCTTGACGATCTCCATGAGCCGCGCCTCTTCGGCGAGCAGCGCGCTGATGCGGTTGCGGCACGCCGTAAAATCGGAGGCGATGGCTTCGGAAAACCACACCGAAAGAGAATCCACATATTCGCTGTAACTGGTGTTCCAGTTCACCGCCGGGAAATGGCGGGCATAGGCCAGCGCCTTATCCAAGCCCCAGAAGCAGCGGGTGAAGCGCTTGGAATTCTGCGTGACGGGTTCGGAAAAATCGGAGCCCTGCGGCGACACTGCGCCGATGACGGTGACCGAACCTTCCCCGCCGCCGAGAGTCACACAGCGACCGGCGCGCTCGTAGAATTCCGACAAGCGGCTGGGCAGGTAGGCGGGATAGCCTTCGTCCGCCGGCATTTCTTCCAATCGACCCGATATTTCGCGCAGCGCCTCCGCCCAGCGCGAGGTGGAATCCGCCATCATCGCCACGTGATAGCCCATGTCGCGGTAGTATTCCGCGAAGGTGATGCCGGTGTAAATGGACGCTTCGCGCGCGGCGACGGGCATATTGGAGGTGTTGGCGATGAGCACCGTGCGTTCCAGCAGCGGACGGCCGGTGCGCGGGTCTTTGAGTTCGCTGAATTCGGTCAGCGCCTGCGTCATTTCGTTGCCGCGCTCGCCGCAGCCGACGTAGATGATGATATCCGCGTCGCACCATTTGGCGAGCTGATGCTGCAACACGGTTTTGCCCGTGCCGAATCCGCCGGGGATGACGGCGGCGCCGCCCTTGGCGATGGGGAACATGGTGTCGATGATGCGCAGACCGCTGATGAGCGGCACGACGGGTGACAGGCGTTCCTTCATCGGGCGCGCGGTACGGATCGGCCAGCGCTGACAAAGCGTGAGGTCATAAATATTGCCATGTTCATCTTTGATTTTCACGATGCAGTCGTTCAGCCGATAGGAACCGTTCGGCGCGGCGAAAACCACCGTACCGTGCTGCGCGGGCGGCACCGTCAATTTATGGCGCACCGCTTTGGTCTCTTCACATTCGGCGTAAATCATGCCGCCGCTCAGGACGTCGCCCTGCTTCACGGTCACGGTAACGTCCCACTGTTTTTCCTCATCCAAAGGCGGCACGCTGACCCCCTTGGTGATGAACGCGCCCGCCTGCTGTGCGATGGCGCTCAGCGGCTTTTCGATGCCGTCGAAAATATTGCCGAGGATGCCGGGACCCAGCGTGATGGACATGGGCAGACCCGTCGCCTCGACAGGCTCCTGCGGATACAAGCCGGCGGTGTCCTCATAGACCTGAATGGTCGTTTTTTCGCTGTCAACGCCGATCACTTCGCCCACGAGCTTTTTGACGCCGACATAGACCATTTCCATGATCTGCAAGTCGGTCGCGCCGCGGACGGTGACGATCGGACCGTTGATGCTGTATATGCGATAGCTGTTCAAACTGTTCACTCTCCTGTTTGACCGACGTGGGCGGAAAGGCCGGAATGTTCACCGAACCAGTCCCGCTGATTTTCCAGCCGCGCGTCCAGCGTATCATCCGCGCTCAGGCGCGAGGATTCGCTCACGGCGCGGCAGCCGCCGATCAAAATCTCGTCGTCCGTTTCAAAACGGCACGGCTGCGGCACCGCCGCGGCAATCGCCTCAGCGTATTTTTCATCCGCGCGGCGCAGATAAAACACGATCTCGCCGCCGTTGAAATTTGCCGCGATGCGCTGCGCGCTCTTGGCCAGGAACACCTCGTAATCCGGCGTTTCGGTGAACGCTTTCAGCTTATCGGCAGCCCTGTCGAACGCCTGCTGTTCCAGCACGGCGCGCCGTTCGAGCAATTCTTTTTTCGCCCCCGCGCGCGCGGCGGCAACGCGGCGTCCGCAGCTTTTCATGATGCCTGCCGTTTCGCCGCGCAAAAACGCGTCGGTCTGCTTTTTGGCGTCGCGCTTGGCCTTTCTGGTCTGCTCCGCCTTGAGGCGGTTCGCCACTTCCGTGATCTCGTTGACCTGCCGCTGCAGGTCTTCATTGATCGCGTTGAAAAACTCGATGATTTTATTGTCGCTTGGCATGGAACTCACTCCTTCCCGTCGCTCTCCGCGCGGTCGGGCAGGGTCACAATCAGCGGCAGACTGCGGCTGCGCCGAATCTCCTCGATCCTGTCCCGATAAGCGTCCGCCACGCGGCGCGATACCATCAGTATGCCGACGTCGTCATCCCGCAGCGCGTCGTCAAACGCCGACTGCCCCTGCGATAGATCGGACAGCACCTTGCCCTCCACGCCCGCTAAGCGCAGACCGACCGAGGTGTCCACGTCGTCGGTGATCAAATAGAATTTCAAGGAGAAGCCTCCTTTTCGGTCAGATCTTATTCAAAATCAAGATGGAAATGACCACGCCGTAAAGGGCGATGGATTCGCCCAGCGCGACGAAGATCAGCGATTTACCGAAGCTCTTGGGGTCCTCGCTGGTGGCGGCGATCGCCGCCGGCGCGCCTGCCGCTACGGCGATACCGCCGCCGATGCCCGCTAAGCCCGTAACCAGACCTGCCGCCAAAAGCCCGATGCCCTTGGCGGTGCCGCTCTCCGCCGTCTGAACGGTCTGTTGAGCCGCGGCGGGTGCTTCGGCAACGTCCGCGTCAACCGCCGAAGCCGAAAAAGCCAGGGAAACGGCGATGACCAGAACGAGCGCAAAAGCAAGCAGATTGGTTTTCAGGATGCGTTTGCCGCTCACGCCCTTCATGCGCTTCTGGTAAGAGAAAACAGCCAGAGCCGTCAGCGCGGCAGCGGGAAAGAGAACCGTAAGAGTGATAAG
>JAFTEL010000085.1 GCA_017453685.1 Clostridia bacterium | reverse complement strand
GTCGCCGTGCCCTCGCAGACGATGCCGCCTGTGATAGTGGCGTCGCTGAGCGTGATGCCTGCTCCGTTGGCAATCGTCACGGTGTGACTGGTCGAGCCAATCAGTACATCGTTGTTGATAACCGCGAAATCGCCGGGAGCACCCGACAAGTCTATCGGGCTGTTGCGCTCGATGGTGGCCGAGATGGTGATGTCGGATGTGCCAATAGTAACGCTGTAAACGCCGTCAGTCGCGGTCAGCGTGTTCGTGCCGTCGGAAACGTCAGAGGCAGCGTAGGGGAAACTGGCCTTGAAGGTGACGGTGGTTCCCGTGATGTACTTGCCATTGCCGTCGGCGGCGTTCGTCACGCTGACCACCTCCATGTTGGCGGGCAGATTGACGGCGTAGGTCTGTAGTACCGTTGCCGTCACGGTCACGTTACCATCAGGCATGGTGAAGGTGTACTGGCGGTTGCCTGCGTCCGTCAGCGTCAGGTCGCTGGTGCCGTCATTCACTTTGAGCGTCGTGGCATCAACTGCTGCGCCAAGCGTCAGGGTGACGGTTTCGCCCGCAATCGCGCACTCGGTGGAAACAGTGATGTGCGCCTTTAGATCATCGCTCATATTGATGCTATGGGAATTGACAGCGATCCGGATCTGGCGCTCCGAGCCCTCGCCCGTATCGTAGAACACAGCATCCTTGGCTTCGCCGGTCACGATGTTACCGCCGCTTATGAAATTCACGGTAACAGAGCCGCTTGCAGACTCGCCTTTGCCGATGCACGCGCCTCCCTGAACGGGAGTGGCAACAATCTTCCTGATGCCATCGGAGATATTGACCGTAATACTGCAATCGCCGCCCATATAGCCGGAACCGATGCCAGCGGCATTGATGATTCCGCCGTTCAGGTTGATGGTGCCGGCTTTGCCGCCATTAAACCCGCCGCCAATGCCGGCTCCGTAATGTGCGTTATCCTGTGCCGTCACGATACCGCCGTTAATGGTGATGGTGCCGACGGTAGATGTTCCACCGCCGGAGCCGATACCGGCCGCACACCAGCCATAGGCGTTGATTTTTCCACCGTTGATGGTAATCGTTCCGGCAGCCGTGTTTTCCAATCCGCCAATGCCTGCATACCAATTGGCTTTGTCGTTGGTTGCATCTGCCACAAGTGCGCCCATCGTCGCCTCGTCGTCCGACTGCGCATAGACGTTGAGCGTAGCGTTGCTGCCAACGGTTATGCCCTTACTTGCCGTCAGCGTCGCGCCGTCGACAATAATCAGATTAACCGTGTCGCTGACGGTGATGCGGTCAGAGATGGTTGTATTGCTACTGACAACGTACCAAGCGTTGTTCCAGGCGGTTGAGTTGCTCTCTACAGTCGTATAGGTCGTGCATGACTGTTGTGCGCCAGTAGCATCCAAGTAGCTGATGGCACTACTTAGCACACCGTTTTCAGCAAATGCGGGAAATGTCATGCCCAGCGCCATCACGATGCTCAGCAGCACCGCCAGCGCGCGGCGCAGGGTGAATGAATGAAGTTGTTGTTTCATAAGCCAATTTCTCCTTGTTTTATTTGGATTTGCGCACTTTATATTGTAACATCTCAAAACCTTAAAAACAACTGCGCATTCGGGTAGTTTGCTGTTATTTCTGCGGGTAAACCATGCGTAAAAAAAAGAACAGCGTGAACCGTTCTTTCTTAGCTATTGTTGATGCTCAAGAAGATATTGATCTCTGTCTGTCATAAATCATCCTTCTTTCCCGCATCAGCGTATTGATAAAACGGGGACTGTTCATTTTTGTTCTTTTCTGTTCCAGCGTCTGCGTTGTGACAAGGTCGATTTTCTTTTTGACCGCGTCTTCCAGATCACCGTAAAGACCGCCCATCTGGAAAAGCGAATGAACGAGCGATCCCTCCCTGTCCACAAGGATATCCACGTCGCTTTCATCGGTTGCTTCGCCCCTCGCGTATGAACCGAAAACGTAAACGGCTTTCAGCCTGTATTTTTCCGCCACCGGCGCCACAAGCGATCGTAATTGCTCGAGGGTATAAACCATTTTGAAAGCCTCCTTTTTTGAAATATCAAATATTCATCGGTTTCCCTTTACAGTTTACCACAAAAAAATGAAAAAAGCAACAATTCGCTTCCGGTTACAATAGTTTTAATTCCTTCGCCGCCAGTACCATTTCCGTCTTTGTGGAAACGCCGAGCTTTTTGTAGTTTTGCTTGGTGTGGTATTTCACGTTGTCCACGCTCACGCCGAGGCTTTCGGCGATCTTTTCGTTGGACGCGCCCTGCGCCTGCATCCGCAATACGGCCAGCGCGTTTTTGCCGAAGTCGGCTTTCGTCAGCCGTCCTTCGTTCAGGTAAGCGGGGTAATAATCCGCAGTCCGCTCCGTTTCTTCCATCACTTTGGCCAGCCACTTTTTCGGCAGCGCCTTTTCGTTGAGCAGCTTCGGGTGCGCCTGCCGCAGCAGCCCGAGCATGGCCGCGCCCTCGTCGCTGACGACGCGGATAAAGCCGTGCTCCGCCGCAATGGACAGGGCGGTCAGAAGCGTGCCGTACCAGTCCCGCCCCGTGCGGCTTTCGATCACGGCCAGCAGCAGGCCGGTCTCGATTTTGATATAGGTGCGGTCGTACAGATCCGCGTAGTACATCAGTTTTTGCAGCAGCGAAAACGCCGCCGTATACTGCCGCGTTTCAATGTACACGCGGATCTTGGTGAGGTAACGGTAGCGCGCCATCACGTTGAAATCATCCGTGTCTCCCGGCGCGGTCTCCATCCACGCATCCCGTGCTTTTGTGTCGCCCCGCAGCAGCGCCAGCCGGCACAGCAGCGCATCCACGTTGGGATAGAGATTGTTCCGTCCCTTGC
>JAFTEL010000084.1 GCA_017453685.1 Clostridia bacterium | reverse complement strand
TTTGCGCCTTCGGTCAGCACGATCTCCGCGCCGTAGGCCTTGATGAGCTGACGGCGTTCGACCGACATGGTCTCCGGCATGGTGAGGATCAGGCGGTAGCCCCTGGCCGCCGCGACGGAGGCGAGGCCGATGCCCGTGTTGCCTGAGGTCGGCTCGATGATGACCGAGCCCTCTTTGAGTTTGCCGGCGGCTTCGGCGTCGTCGATCATCGCCTTGGCGATGCGGTCCTTGACCGAGCCGGCGGGGTTGAAGTATTCCAGTTTGGCAAGGATTCTTGCCTTGAGATCGTATTTCTTTTCAATATGCGTCAGCTCCAGCAGCGGGGTCTTGCCGATGAGCTGATCGGCGGAAGTATAAATAGCAGCCATGGTCGTTTCTCCTTCTCAGATCTGTTCAAAGCCCTGTTCCAAATCGGCGAGAATATCATCGATGTGCTCCGTGCCGATGGAAAGGCGGACGGTGGTCGGCTTGATGCCCGAGGCGAGCAGTTCTTCCTCGTTAAGCTGGCTGTGGGTGGTGGAGGCGGGGTGGATGACCAGCGATTTCACGTCGGCCACGTTGGCCAGCAGCGAAAACAGCTTGAGGCTCTCGGTGAACTTTTTCGCGTCCTGCGCGGTGCCCTTGATCTCAAAGGTGAAGATCGAAGCCGCGCCGTTGGGGAAGTAGCTGTCGTACAGCTCTTTTTCGCGCCCTTCGGCGAGCGACGGGTGGTTGACCTTGGCGACCTTCGTGTGGTTTTTGAGATATTCGACCACCTTCAGCGCGTTTTCCACATGGCGTTCCACGCGCAGCGAGAGCGTTTCCAGCCCCTGCAGCAGCAGGAAGGAGTTGAACGGCGAAATGGTCGCGCCCTGATCGCGCAGCAGCGTCGTTCTGATCTTGACGATGTAGGCGGCTCTGCCGACCGCTTCGGTGAACACGACGCCGTGGTAAGATGGGTTGGGCTGGGACAGCCCCGGGAACTTGTCGTTCTGCGCCCAGTCGAAGTTACCCGCGTCCACGATCACGCCGCCCATGACGGTGCCGTGGCCGCCGATGAATTTGGTGGCGGAATGCACCACCACGTCCACGCCGTATTCGATGGGGCGCAGCAGATAGGGCGTGGCAAACGTGCTGTCGACGATGAACGGGATGCCGTGCTTGTGGGCGATATCGGCGATGGCTCTCAGGTCGATGACGTTGGAGTTCGGGTTGCCGAGCGTCTCGGCGTAAAGCAGCTTGGTGTTGGGCTGAATGGCTTTTTCAAAGTTTTCGGGGTCGGACGGGTCGATGAACGTGGTCGTCAGCCCCTGATCCTTCAGTGTGTTGGCGAGGAGGTTGTGCGTGCCGCCGTAGAGATCGGCGGAGGAGACGATGTGATCGCCCGCGGTGGCGATGTTCTGAATGGCGTAGGTGATGGCCGCGGAGCCCGACGCCGTGGCGAGGGCTGCGACGCCGCCTTCGAGCGCGGCGATGCGCTGCTCAAACACGTCGGAGGTGGGGTTCATCAGGCGGGTGTAGATGTTGCCGCCTTCGGTCAGCCCGAAGCGGCCGGCCGCCTGCGCGGAATCTTTGAAGACGTAAGAGGTGGTTGCGTAGATCGGCACCGCACGGGAGTCGGTGGCGGGATCGGGGCGTTCCTGCCCCGCGTGGATCTGGATGGTTTCAAATTTATAGTTGCTCATTTTTTCATTTCCTTTCAATCGAATGTTGTTGTCAGCAGATTTCTAAAATAGTTTTCTGACGGGTAAACGCTGATTTGATTGGTGGTGTGCAGATTGGCGAGAGGATTTTCTGTCAGATGAAGCAAAAAACGCAGGCAATACTGGATGTATTAACGAGTATTTTTGCAAAATATGACGGGAAATCATCCGCCAAGATGTGCGCCAACGATCGGATCAGTGTTTACAACAATACATTCGACCGAAACGGAAATTGGCACGAAGCAGTGCTTCAAAGTTCTTTTTCATTGTTTCGCTGCCTCTCCTTCTCGTTTTTCCGATGCGTTCATCGGTGGATTGAGTGCATGATAGCACACTAAACCTACTATGTCAATAGGTTTTGTAGAAATTTTTTGAGAATTTTTCGGAGAGACAAGTTTTCCTTAAATACTGTAATTATCGGTTTCTGCCTGTTTGTCGAGAATATCCTGCAGGGTGATGCTGTCGAGGTATTCTTCCTCTATCTTTTGCAGCCCTGCCCAGACGAACAGGGTGGCGCATTCCGAGCAGCGGGGGCAGGCGTTGACGCCGCTCTCCAAACATGCCACGGGCGCCATGCTGCCTTCGGTCGCGCGCAAAATTTCGCCGACCGTGTAATCTTTGGGAGTTTTGGTCAGCCGATAGCCGCCGCCCGCGCCGCGCGTGGTTTGCAGCAGCGCCGCGCGGTTGAGGATGGGAACGATCTGCTCCAGATATTTTTTGGAAATGTCCTGCCGCCGCGCGATATCCTTGAGCGCCACAAAGCCCTCGTCGCCGTGCTCGGCCAGGTCGACCATCATGCGTAAGGCGTATCGACCGCGTGTTGAAATCATAAGCCCACCTCTTTTTCGCCGATTATACCATAGACTTAGTAGGTTTTCAAGATAAAAACTGCCGAAAAAGAACAAACACATGATTTGGACTCATATTATTCAACCGTATGGAACAGGATTTCGCAGTCGCTTGAAATGGTGTTCACAGTCGGAAGTTGTTCTTTCCATTCGTTTGACGCGCCAAGCCAGTGAAACAGCTTTTCGGAAGAGAACGGCAGGAACGGCCGCAGCAAAACGGCAAGGTTCAGAATCAGATACGTGCAAACACCGATCGTTTTCCTGCATTTCAGCGAATCCTCTTTTCTCGTTTTCCATGGCTGTTTGGCGTCGTAATACTTATTTGCCCGGCGAACGGCCTCGAAGATTTCGTCGATCGCGTCCTTTAATGCGCCGCGCTCGATCTTTTCGCCCACGGAATCGTAAAGCGCGTTGATTTCGTTCCGCAGTGCTTTCGGAATATCGGCGCGCGGCAGCTCTCGGGCAAAGTATTTTACGGCGAACGCGAGCGTCCGGTTCACGAAATTCCCCCATGCGCCTACAAGCTCGGAATTGACCTGCGTTCTGAACTCCCGCGCGGAGAAATCCGCGTCCCGTTTTTCGGGGCCGTTCGCAAGAAAGAAATACCGGATCGCGTCCGGATCGTACTGCGCCGCGATTTCCTTCGCCCAGATCGCCCAGTTTTTGCTGGTGGAAATGCGCTTGCCCTCCAACGTCAGGTATTCGCTTGAAACGATATCGTCCGGCAGGCGAATGTCGCCGCCGTGCGCCAGAAGCAGAGACGGCAGGATGATCGTATGAAACGGGATATTGTCCTTACCGTGGACATAGAAACTCCTCGTATCGGCATCTTTTCCGTAAACATCAAAAAACGGTATGCTCTGTGCTTCGCACAAACGGGAAACGCACGACAGATATCCCAACACGTTCTCCGCCCAAATGTAGATTTTCTTATCCTCATACCCGGTTTTCGGCACGTCGATCCCCCAATCCAGATCGCGGGTGATGGCACGGTCGCGCAAGCCTTCGTCCAGATACCGCTTTGTAAACGCGGCGGCGTTTCTGCGCCAATACGGATGCGCTTCCAGATACGCGCGGAGCTGCGGTTCCAACGCGCTGATTTTCAGAAAGATCTGTTTGGAATCGCTGAATGCCACTACCGCGCCGCATTCGGCGCAACGTGGTTTCACGACCTCGTCCGCCGCGAGCACTTCGCCGCAGACGTCGCACTGGTCGCCCCGCGTTTTCTCACCGCACCGCGGACACTGCCCCACAACGAGTCTGTCCGTCAGCGGCTTTTTACAATGCGGACAATACGCCTGCCGCACACAGCGTTCCTCTGCATATTCGCTTTGATAGATTTTTTCATGGAACCTCCGCACGAAGGCTTTGTGTTCTTCGTCGGAGGTTTTTGCGTACAGATCGTACGAAAACCCGAGTGTTTGGAACACCTCACAAAACTCTTTGTGATACGTCTCGCTGATTTCGGCCGGAGTTCGGTTTTCCTGCGCCGCGCGGATCACGATGGGCGTTCCGTGGCAGTCGCTGCCCGAAACGTAGAACACACGCGCGCCCTTGGCTCTGTAGTACCGGGCGAGTACGTCGCCCGGCAGCAGCGCTGCGATGTGGCCGATATGCAAAGAGCCGTTTGCGTAAGGCCACGCGCCGCCAATAATGATATTATTCATTTCTTAACCTCATTTCTCTTATAGATTGATAACACGAATCAATGCCTGTTTATGCAATAAAAAAACGCCCACCTCCCCGTAAAATACAAGGGACGGGAGCGAACTCACGTGTTACCACCCTGTTTCACCTGTTTCTCACGATAACAGGCCTTATCAAGTTCGGACAGGAAATGATCTGTCGAAACTCTATCGCTGTAACGGGCGATCCCGGCATAGCCTAACGTACAGCGCTCGGTATGCGGCTCGGAGACCATGTTCGGCAGGTTTTGCTTCTCCCATTCTCAGCACGTCTTTGACGATGGGATTCTCTGTAAAAGCGCCGGCTGCTTACTCTTTCTCGTCATTGCTTTTGTTCAAAATAACACAGCCTCAAAGAAAAGTCAATAAAGAAAAAGCACACATATGATATTCTTTTGTAGGTTTACAATAGATGTGTTACAGGGTAAAAAAAGAAGTGACGAATGGGGACTCCAAGTGTTACAGTTAAGTTGCTAGACCAAAAAGCAACAGGAGGTCATTCGTCACGGAAACTGTAACACAAAAAGCAAGGTTTCG
>JAFTEL010000083.1 GCA_017453685.1 Clostridia bacterium | reverse complement strand
TACACCGACGGCGTGCCGGAAGCGACCGACGCAGAGCAAACGCAATTCGGCACGGAGCGCATGCTCGCGGCGCTGAACGAGGATGCCGATGCGAAACCGGCGGTGCAATTAAAACAGGTGCATAAGGCTGTACATGGCTTTGTCAAAGACGCTGAGCAGTTCGACGACCTGACGATGCTGTGTGTCCAATATATCGGAAAGGACCAAAAAAACGACGTCTGATCCTTGAAACAGCTTCAAAAGCATTCCGACTGCCACGAACCTTGCGGATGCTGAACCGAGGGCGATCGAAGTAATATGCAAAGCAATTGAAAGGATGAAACAAATGAAAAAATGGATCTCTGTATTTTTGGCCGCGCTGATGATGACAGCCATACTACCCGCGGCGTTTGCCGCTGATGACGACGTGATCGCGACCGGGGACGGCGGCGAAGGCGTTACCTGGACGCTGACCGAGGGCGGTGTGCTGACCGTAAGCGGCAGCGGCCCGATCGTGGACGATATCAAAGTCGAAGTCGATGAAGATGGGTATGAATCCACGGAAATGATTGACTGCATCGGCTGGCAGCTCGACCGCGTATTGACCGCACGCACGGAAGATATGGACGCCGCCGATGCGGCGCGCGCCCGGTTTGACCTGGTGAAAGATCTGATCATTGCAGAAGGGATCACCGCGATCCCAAGCGATGAGTTCAGTGATTTCTATCCGCGCAGCATTACCCTGCCCGGCACGCTGGCAGAGCTCGGCTACAGCGCCGTCAACGCAAGCTTCGCCGAAACGCTGACCGTGCTGAATAAAAACCTCGACATTCTCGGCGGCGTCATCCTTGCCGGGCACCACAAGGACGCGGCGACTTACGCTTCGATCGATGAAGCGATCACGGCAACGGTCGCTTATGAAACGCAGCTTGACGAGATCGAAAAGAAGACGTACGCCGTCTATGACCTCGGCGCAGCATACGAAATGCAGTGCGGTATCGACAACGGGCTGACCGAGGAAGAGTATCTCACTAATTTCAACGAATACTACGGCACTGACTTCACGAAATTAGACGAGTGCATCGCTTTCTGCATTGATTGCATCAATTCGGATTTCGGCACGCAGTACACTGCGGTCGACGAAGTCTATACGTTTGTCCAAACGGAAGACGAGAGCTATGCGCAGCGCGATGAAGAGCTCGACAATACCATAACCGAACTGTACGAAGCGGCTGACATCGAGGACTCCCTGTGCCGCGCCTACCTCGGCGAGGAAGGGCAGGAAGACGTTGCCGTTTACACGTGGCTGACCGTATACGGCCCCGCCGGCAGCGGCGCGGAAGAAGCGGCGGCAACCAGCGGCGTTCCCTTTGAAGCGACGACCTCACCGGATACGCCCATCACCTCGTTCTTCGGCAGGATCAAACGCGCCTATGAAACCGTGAAGGCGTTCGTGATCCGCCTTTACAATTGGATCCGCTTCAACCTTGCCATCCTGAAATAGTCAAAACAAGAGAACTGAGCTAAGAGAGGTAACCATATGAACAGAACACTGAGAAACATACTCTGCTTATTGCTGAGCGGTTTGCTTGTCATCTCCGTTGTTCCCCTTTCGGCCGTCGCCGAAGAGCTCAAAGAAATCATGACAACGACAACGCAGACGTCGGCATATACTGCACCTGCCAAGCCGGTCGCGGAATACGAGGGACAGCTGCTTTCTGCCGTCATCGTGAAAGGGAACATTGAACAGCGATACGAGATCGATGAAAACGGCGCGCTCAAGCTGGTCAGCGAAAAAGAGGTCAATAAGGCCTCTCCGCGCCGTGCGTTTAAAAAGGAAACCACCGGAATGGAGAGCGCATCGGCTGACAGCATCGCCGCCGCGGCGCAATGGGCGCTCGACCACAGCATGAACGAGACGTATCTGCTCGTTGACCAAAATGGAATCGGCTCTGCCGTTTACGGCGTCGGCGGTTATGACGCCGCCGTGACGGACGCCGACCATGACGGCGTTTGCGACCTTTGCGGTTACTGCCTCGACGGCTGCACCGACGGCAATATGCTCAGCTTCACCGAATCCGATATCGCCCAAGGGCCCGACCTGAACGGCAAGTATTACAACGCCGACGGCGTTTGGATCGGGACGGACGCGAAGGGAACTTATACCTATCAGCTCGAGGACGAAAACGGTCAGCCTCTCTACGACGAACACGGGAACGTCAAAACGACCACGATGGAATACACGTTCATCGCGTTTGAAACCTATCGCACCGGCATGGACGGCGTATGTGACGTGTGCGGCAAGACGATCTGCCACAAGGACGCAACGACGCTGGGTCATTCTTACGCCGACGGCCTTTGCGACGCCTGCGGCGCCTGCATGGGCGAGCATGTGAACGCCGACGCGGCGCCGGACGGCTTCTGCGACTTGTGCGGCAAGTGCACGGCCGACTGCAAAGATGAGAACAGCGACAGTCTTTGCGACGTGTGCGGCAAGTGCATGGCGAATTGCAAGGACGAAAACAACGACGGGGCGTGCGATACCTGCGGCGCCTGCATGAGCGGCCACGTGGACGAAACGTCAGCTTCCGACGACGGGCTCTGCGATATCTGCGGTTACTGTATGGCGGATTGCAGGGATGAAAACGTCGACGGAACGTGCGACGTGTGCGGAAAAGCAATGCTTTCCGGCTGCAATCACAGCGACCTGATCGGCAAGGACGCCTGCACCGTGTGCAGCGCAGCGCCCTGCCACGTGACGCAGGTACGTTTGCAGCAGCTTCAGGCGCAGCTTACGCAAATGCAGGGTCTGCTGCTTGAGGCCGATGAAAACGGCGACGCGAGCTACCATGATTGGCTGCAGAACACCCTCACGCCCTTCCTCACCGCAAAAGAAGACGGCGGAGCGGAAACCTCTCTCGCCTCTGCCGTTTCCAAACGAAACGAAGCGCGCACCATCCGCCAGTCGAACAGCACGTTGACGGTGTTCAAAGCTTACCTCGATGAGATGACAGTCGATCAGGTAACGTCTCAATCACTGGTCGGTACGCTGGAAAAGAACGGCGATACCGTAACGCTGAATGAGGAAAAATCGCTTTACGCACAGTTGGAGGCGCTCCGGGAACAGCATCAGGCGGCCCTCGACAGTGTGATTTATGAAGAAAATAAGGCATATTACCCCGACTTCGATCACGAATTCTATCCCGCTTGTGTCGCCCGACTCAATGAACTGGCAGGCGAACTCTTTGATACACAGCTTGCCGGCGTATTCGGAAGCAAAACGCCGAAAAAGCTTACTGTGACCGAGAAAAACGCGCGCTCGCTGAAGAACGCGGCCACCGCCGTCAGTGAAGCGCTGCTTTACAAGCTCTACGGCACAAGCTATCAGGACAGCGAATACAAAGCCAAAGCAGATGACGTCTGGGCAGGCGGCTCGGCGGCGGGTTATAACGACCAGACGCGCCGGTGCGTCGGCTTCGCTATGCTCACCAAGGTGTTATTTGCGGTCAACGCTCTGAAGGAAGGTGCGTTTGCCGCTTTCACGCAGACTCAATATGACACCGACGGTGTTTATGTAACGCGGCCCGCTTATGAAAACGACCTTCTTCGCAGTCTGAACGCCCCCTACACCGTGACGGACGAAACGATCAACACGCTCGTTTCCCGCGTTGACGGCTATCTCAGCTCCGAAGAAGCTGTCAGAATGATCCAACGCTTCCTGCCGGACTCTTTAGGCCTTGAGATCAAAGATATGGACGGAAACGGCTCTGTGGAGATGAACGACCTCGTTATGAGCTTCGTCACGCAAAAGCTGTTTTCTGACGATATGATCAACGAACTGTTCACGCTGATTTTCCCCACCGTGACCGACATGATCGCCGACGTTCCCTCCATGCTCACGGAGAATGACTATATCGTTTACCGCGGCGGCGGGCGCTATACCATCGACCTCATCAGAGCCATCGCCATTGCGACGGGCGGCAGTAAATCTGTTGCCGACGCCATCGCCGAAGCGGCCAGCGTGATCGGCTTCAGCGGATCGTTTGATTTTTATGTGGACGGCGGCCGCTCCAACACGCTCAAAAACGTCCTCTCGGGCGCAGGCTTCAAATTCTGGCCGTATCAGGTTGCGTCGCTCCTGTCCTCTTTTAATAACCCGAAATATAACGACATCATTGCCGCGCTCAACAATTCCGGAGACAACTGGAACAATCTGACGGATGCAAACGGCAGGCTGAATTTCCAGTGGGGTCTGGAAAGCTTTGACGATTTCAAAGACGTGCTCAGCATTCTGTTCAGTTCGGTCAGCCCCATTCTGGAAACTATGTTCACCAACGGCGGCACCGTTACGATGGAAATGCAGAGAGCCGTGTATTTCTCCCTTTTGATCACCCTTGGATCCATTGCGATCCCCGGGACGACAGACGGCGGCGTAAAGCTTTCGCTGGATTCCTTCAGTTATTATCAGGACGTTATCGTGCCCATTTTTGAGGCGCTGGGCGTCAACAGCTTTGCGCCGGTCGACGGCAGCTATGTGCCGACCTACACGTTCCGCTCCGTCACCTTTGACGCATACAGCCCCACGACCTACAACGTCGGAAAGCTGGTGGACGGGCTGGTCGATCCGCTGACGGT
>JAFTEL010000082.1 GCA_017453685.1 Clostridia bacterium | reverse complement strand
CTCCATACTGCACAACTCGTTTCAGATACTCTTGTTCGTTTTCTGTTAATCTTATCTCTTTGTTTTTCATGCGCCTTCGCCCCCTTGGGAACACTATAGCACATGTGGCTTGAAAAGTAAAGTATTAGGATTAACAGTGTAGTAGGGCACGGATTCTTCCGTGCCGCGAGGGCAGCAGACATTTGAGTTTAGAGTTTAGAGTTTACAGTTATGATTGTGCGTCACGCGCACAAGTTATGATAGGATCGCCTTTGCAACGCAAACGCTGCCGAAGGCAGCTCATAACGCGGCTCAGCCGCTCATCACTCATCACGCGCCGTCAGGCGATCATAACTGCGAGCCGCACTCTCCTTCCGCACTAAGACAAAAGAGCAGGCGTTTTGCCTGCTCTTTTGCCGGATGTGGGGTGTGAAAGAGAAAGATATGGGTCTATATGGAAGCCGCCGGTGTCTTGGCTTTTAACACCGGGGTCGTTCCCGGGATCTTGGGGATGCGCACCACGTATTCGATATATTCTTCGGTCTCGCTTTTCACCGAGTCCGCGTCGATGCCCGCCTTGCGGATGGCGTCCACCGCGTGATTGAGCGTGTTCACGAATAAGCGCACGTCGCGTAAATTCTTGATCGGAATTTTCCTGCTCTTCGGCGATCTGCCGCAAATTTGCGCGATCATGCGTTCGCTCTCCGCCACGGTCAGGTGCTTGTCCGCCATGATCTTCAATGCCCGCGCGCGCATCTTTTCATCGTCCAGTTTCAGCAGCGCCCGCGCGTGGCGTTCGGTGAGGTTCGCTTTCACGATCGTTTCGCGCATTTCCTCGCTCAAATTCAGCAATCGCAGCTTGTTGGCGATGGTGGAGGGCGCCTTGCCCAGTTTGTTGGATAATTCTTCTCTGGAATAATGATACTGGTCGATCAGCTTGGCGATCGCCAGCGCTTCCTCGAAAAAGCCGATGTCCTGCCGCTGGATATTTTCTATTAAAGAAAATATAGCTGATTTTTCGTCGGAAATATCCATCACGATGCACGGTACCTTGGCGATACCGACCATGCGGGCAGCGATCAGGCGGCGTTCGCCCGCCACCAGCTCAAAATAGTTTTCGTTTTCCGTGCGCCTCACGGTCAGCGGCTGAAGCAACCCGTTGTGGCGGATGCTTTCCGCCAGACTCGTCAGCTCGTCGAAATCAAAGCGGAGCCGCGGCTGGTTCGGGTTGGGAAAGATATTCTCCTGCTCGATGAGGATGATGTGACCGGCGACCGTGTGTTTCGCTTTCATGGCGTTTTCCTTTCAACAAATGCGGACAGGCTCTGTGTTCTGGTGCTATCGTAGCAGAATCCACAGAGCCTGTCCAGCAAAAGCGTTCGTCAAAAAACGCCTCTTTTTTCCGTTTAGTTCGCCGATGTGATCGGTTCTTTTGCGATTTTTGCTGAAATGCGCGGATATTTCGGGGGAGTCGGCGACGTTTTCTGAATGACAATGACGTTGCGTTCGCCCATTTCGCCCAGAAAATAGCGCTGCACGTCGGCAATTTCGCCGCCCAGCAGCTTGATCGCCTGTTTTGCCTCGATCATTTCCTCCTGCGCCTTACTGCCCTTGAGCGCCACAAACGTGCCGCCCACCTTCGTCAACGGCAGGCAGTATTCGGACAGCTCGCGCAGGTTCGCCACCGCGCGCGAGACCGAAAAATCGAAGCGATTGCGCAGATTCAGGGTTCTGCCGGCGTCCTCGGCGCGCATGTGCAGCGTTCTGCCCTGCTGGGTCAGGTCAAGCCCGCTGAGCACGCGGTCGACGAAGAGCAGCTTTTTCTGCGTGCTGTCAAGCAGAACGCCGTGCAGATCGCGCCGCGCGATGAGCAGCGGCAGTCCGGGGAAGCCGCCGCCCGTGCCGACGTCCACGAAACTCGCGCCCTGCGGCATATAAACCGCCGCAAGCACCGTGAGCGAATCGGCAAAATGCTTGTAAACCATCTCGGTCGGGTCCTTGATGGCGGTCAGATTGATCTGTTTATTCCAAAAATCAAGCAGCTCGGCAAAGCGGTCAAAGTCGCTGAGCTGAGCTTCGGTGAGGTTCAGCCCCAGATTGTAGGCTTCCTGCGCCAGTAATGCGGTGTCGATCATGGTCAACGCGGCAATCGCCGCCCCCTTTCTGAGAATTCGCAATTCGGAATTCGGAATTCGGAATTTTTATTGGTTTTGCGTTTTTGTGATAGAGGTCAAAATGCGGATCAGTTCTTTGCAATCGGCATAAATACTCTTGAATGATTGCGAGCTTATAAACCCACCTTCGTACAGTAACTCCAGCCAATAGGCCGTTTCATCCGCTTCCTTCAAAGCAATATTCAATTTGGAATAAAAATCAGGTCTGCTTTGGCCGCGCTGTGCCTCGCGGATATTGGCGCCGATGCTCGTACCGCTGCGCAGAACCTGCTTTGATAAAACAAATTCATGCTTTTCTTCGCGCAAATACCGATATAGTTTTATAATTCGCAACGCAAATGCTTTACTTTTGTCTATAATGACATTTTCTTTCATCATATATGCCCATTCATTCTAATTCCGAATTTCGCATTCCGAATTCCAAATTATTTCTTTCCTGCAAGTCTGATCAGCAGCACAGAAATGTCCGCCGGACTGACGCCGCTGATACGCGACGCCTGCCCGATGTTCTCGGGCCGCACCTTGTTCAGCTTTTCCACGGCTTCGAGCCGCAGGCCGGTCACGGTGCTGTAATCCAAATCTCTCGGCAGTTTTTTGACCTCCAGGCGGCGCATTTCCGCCACCTGAGCCTCCTGCCGCTTCAGATAACCTTCATATTTGATCGAAATTTCGACCTGTTCAAAGATTTCTTCGGGCAGATCGGGTCGATTCGGGTCGAACGGCGTCAAATCGGCATAGCTGACCTGCGGGCGTTTGAGCAATTCGATCATGCGCACGCCGATCTCCAGCGGCGATGTTTCACGTGAAACAAGCATTTGGTTGAGCGCCTCGCTCGGATGGATGACCGCCAGCCGCACGCGCTCGCTCTCTTCCGCGATGAGCCGCAGCTTGGTTTGATACCGCTGCCAGCGTTCCTCGCCGATCAGCCCGATCTCGTGGCCGAGGGGCGTCAGGCGCTGGTCGGCGTTGTCCTGCCGCAGCAGCAGGCGGTATTCCGAGCGCGAGGTCATCATGCGGTAGGGGTCGGAACAGCCCTTGGTGACCAGATCATCGATCAACGTGCCGATATACGAACCGGCGCGGTCTAAAATCACGGGGTCTTTGCCCTGCACCTTTCGCGCGGCGTTGATGCCCGCGACCAGACCCTGCGCGGCGGCTTCCTCATAGCCGCTGGAGCCGTTGAACTGCCCCGCGCCGTAAAGACCCGCAAAATCGTGGAATTCCAGCGATGCGCCCATGGCAAGCGGATCGACGCAGTCGTACTCAATGGCGTATGCCGTGCGCATCACCTGCGCGTGTTCCAACCCGGGGATGGTGCGGATGAATGCCCGCTGCACGTCTTCGGGCAAAGAAGACGACAGCCCCTGGATATACATTTCTTTCGTTTCGGCGCCGCACGGCTCAATAAAGAGCTGGTGGCGCTCTTTTTCGGCAAAGCGCACGATCTTATCCTCAATACTTGGGCAATAGCGCGGTCCGACGCCGTCGATCACGCCGCCGTAAAGCGGGGAACGGTGCAGGTTTTCGAGGATGATGCGCTTGGTTTCCTCATTGGTATAGGTAATATAACACGGTTCGGTGTTTTGAATGTCAATTTGGTTATCAAAGCTGAACGGGACAATGTGCTCGTCGCCCAACTGGACGTCCAGCCGCGAAAAATCAATGCTGCGGCGGTTCACGCGCGGCGGCGTGCCGGTTTTGAACCGGCGGGTGGGCAGACCGAGCGTTTTGAGCGACTGCGCCAGAAAGGTGGCGGGGAACATGCCGTCCGGCCCGCTTTCATAGTGAACGTCGCCCACGAAAATCTTGCCGCCCAAAAATGTGCCCGTGGCGATAATCACGCATTTTGCGGTGTATTCCGCTTCCAGCCGCGTAGTCAGGCGCCAGAGCCCGTCCGCATCGCGCGTCAGCGATACGATCTCCGCCTGAATGAGCATGAGCCTCTCCTGCCGTTCGAGCACCTGCTTCATGTCGGCGGAATAACGGCGGCGGTCGATCTGCGCGCGCAGACTGTGCACCGCGGGACCCTTGCCCGTGTTGAGCATACGGGTCTGCAGGGTGTTGCGATCTGCCGCTTTGCCCATTTCACCGCCGAGCGCGTCGATTTCGCGCACCAAATGCCCCTTCGACGTGCCGCCGATGGACGGATTGCAGGGCATATTGCCCACGGAATCGAGGTTGATGGCAAAAACGGCCGTTTCGCAGCCCAGCCGCGCCGCCGCCAAAGCCGCCTCGATGCCCGCGTGACCCGCGCCGATCACGGCAATATCCACATGTTTCGCAAAATAACGCACAACAAATCACAAAGCGGCATCTTGCGACACCGCTTCACCTTTCAAAAGAATCGTGTTTCACGTGAAACAATCAATCGGGAATGCTGTTGGACACCATAAACCAAATGGTTTTGGCCATTTCCTCGTCGCTTTCGACCATGCCGGTCTCCATCCAGTGCTGGATGATACCGATCACGCCGAAGGCAAGATATTGATAGAAATAATCCTCCACAAAATCCGGCAGGCGGTCGATCGTCGTTTTGCTTCTGGCATACCCGTAAACGTTATACTTTTTGGCATACATCGCGATTTTCTGGCAGAGCAGCGCCTTGCGGTGCGGCACCAGATAGAGGGAAACGTATTGATCGTTGGCGCGGCAGAATTTGAACAAACGCGAAACAAAATCAACCGAGCCGTCGCGGCTGCTCAAATCGATTTTGAACAGCGAACGGATATAATTCTCCAGATTCTGATACATTTCTTCTAAAATAGAATTATAAAGGTCGATATGATCCTTGTAATGCGTGTAAAACGTGCCGCGGTTGATGTCGGCTCTTTCACAGAGCTCCTTGACCGTGATCTTATTCAGTTCTTTTTCCTGCAGCAATGAGACCAAAGCCGCTTTCAGCGCCTCTTTGGTTTTGACGATCCTTCTGTCAACTGCCATACATTTACCCTTATTCCTTTCGTTTCTTGACGACGACGTCAATACCCTGAAACGTCGCCGTGTCGCCTTCCCTTAATTTTTTGCCGCGCATGGTGCAGGTTTCGCCGTTCACTTTCACCTGTTCTTCCGTTATCACCACTTTGGCGTGACCGCCGCTCTGCACCAGATCCGCCAGCTTCAAAGCGGCGTCCAGCCGGATATAGTCGGTGTCGATCACGATCTCCCGGATCGGATGCGGCTTGATTCTTGCCGTGATTTTCAATTACGATCAGTCCTTTTTGAAGCGCATGGGAAGGATGAGGAACAAAAAGCTCTCGCCTTCCTTGGGCAGAATCACGATCGGCGCGAAGCCGCCGTTGAGCTCGATCTTCACTTCGTCCACATCGCAGGCACGCAGCGCTTCGGTGATGAGCTTGTTATTAAAGCCGATCTCCACCTTCTGACCTTCCAGCTTGCAGGGGAAGGAGTCGTTCGCCGTGCCCAGCGCAGTTACGGAAGACAGACGGACGAGGTTTTCATCGAAAATGAAGCGCACGGGGCTGATGAATTTATCGGTGATGATCAGCGAAGCGCGGTCGATGCTGCTGATCATTTCGTCCACGTTGATAATGGCGGTGGTGGTAAACGTGGTGGGGATGGCGTTCTGATATTTCAAAAATTCGCCGTCCAGCAAGCGGGAAATGATCGTGTAATTTCCAATCTCGAAAATAATATGCCGTTTGCCCACCGCCAGCGACACGGTCTCATCTTCTTCGTTGAGCAGCTTCGTCACTTCGTTGAGCGTTTTGGACGGCACGACAAAGCTCAGTTCGTCGCCCGTGTAGTCGATGGCCTCCGTGCGCATGGCGAGACGGGACCCGTCCACCGCGACCAAACGGAACAGATTCGCGGAAATCTCAAATTTGACGCCGGTGTGAATGATCTTGGAATCCTTCACCGCGACGGAAAAGATCGTCTGCCGGATCATGTTTTTGAGCAGACCCTGATTGATCACCACGGGGTAGCCGCCGCTGACGGTCGGCAGTTCGGGGAATTCGTTGCCGTCGATGCCGATGAGAGAATACGTCGCTTCGCCGCCCTGAATGGTGGTGAGCATACGTTCATCGGATTCGATCTTGACCGTTTCGCCCGGAATTTTGCGCACGATGTCGCAGAGAATTCTGGCGTTAAGGATGATAGCGCCCTGTTCCGCGACCTGACAGGGAATGCTCGTGGTGATCCCCATTTCCAGATCGTAGCCGGTGAGCATCAGTTCGCCGCCGAGCGCTTTCAATAAAATCCCCTCAATGGCGGGGATCGTCGTTTTGCCGGAAACGGCGCGCTGCACGTTCTGGCAGGCTTCGTTGAGCAAAGCGGCGTCACAGAAAATTTTCAATGTCGTCAACCCCTTTGGTGTGTGTAATAATGGTATAGTTATAGTAGTAGCAGTAGAGGGCGTGAAAAGTGTGAAAAAGGGCGCTGCGGCGCGCGGCTGAGCCGAAAACCGACCGCGGCGCATGTGGATGGGGGGTGGGGGAATGTTTCACGACTTTCACGGGAAAAACGTTTTTGTGAACAAAGTGAAAAATTTAGTGTGAATTCACATGAAAAACGTGAAAGTTAATTCCGAATTTCGCATTCCGCATTCCGCATTATCTTAGCTGTTCTGCACGTTCTTGATTATGTCCGCGATGATGGTTTTCATCGTGTAGTTCTTTTCGCGCTCGTTCTTCACCTTGCGCACGGCGTAGAGCACGGAGGTATGATCGTTGAGTCCGAAATAATCGGCGATCTTCTGATTGGTCAGTTCCGTCATTTCGCGAATGACGTACATGGCAATATGGCGCGGCGTGGTGAATTTGGCGTCATGCTTACGCGATTTGATATCCGCCACGGAAACGCCGTAGGTGCGCGAAACTTCGTCGATGATCTTTTCAATGAGGATCGGCGTCGGGTCGCTCTCGTTGAAGATGTCGCGGATGGCCAGCTGCGCCGTCGCCATATTCGCTTCGGCGCCGTGCAGCTCCATGAGCGCCTGCATGTTCTTGACCGCGCCTTCGAGCTGACGGATGTTGTTCTTGATCTTTTCGGCGATGAACAGACAGACCTGATCGGGCAGCTCGATGTTGAGCGATTTCGCCTTGCTCTTGACGATGGCGATGCGCGTTTCCAGATCGGGCGGCTGAATGTCGGCGATCAGGCCGCTTTCAAAGCGGTTGCGCAGGCGCTCCTCCAGCGTCGCCATCTCTTTGGGCGGACGGTCGGAGGTGAGCACGATCTGGCGCTTGGCCTTGACCAGCGTGTCGAACGTGTGGAAAAATTCCAGCTCCGTCGAGGTCTTGCCGGCGATGAACTGCACGTCGTCGACCAGCAGAATGTCGGCGTTGCGGTATTTGTTGTGGAATACGGAGGTGTCGCGCTTGTTCTGCAGGTAGTCGATCAGCTCATTCATGAAATCCTCGCTGCGCACATAGATCATGTAGGCGTCGGGATTGTTCTTCCGAACCTCGCAGCAAATGGCGTTGAGCAAATGGGTTTTGCCTAAGCCCGAATTGCCGTGAATGAACAGCGGGTTATAGGTGTTGCCCGGATCGGCGGCCACGGCCTTGGCGGCAGCGTGCGCGAATTTATTGGAATCGCCCACGATGAAGTTTTCAAAGGTGTATTCGCTGCTTTCGCCAATGGCAGCGGGCGCAGCCTCCTGCTTTTTCGGCTTTTCCTGCGCCGGTTCCACCACCACGTCAAGGTGAAATCCCATCACTTTTTCAAAGCATTCGGTCAGCAGCGGCAGGAATTTTTCGTTGATGATCTTGCAGCGGAAGGGGTCGTCCGTCAAATGAACGGTCTGCCCGTCAAAATTTTCCAGCTTCAGGGATTCAAACCAAACGGAATAAACGGTTTCGGACGTGTTCGCTTTGATCTCCCGCTTGACGTTATCCCATAATTCATAAACTAAATCCATATGATTCTCCAGCTCTATCGCAAGCCCGGATCTGGCGGCAAAAGGATGATAATCCAGGTTGAAATAATAGTTTTGATAAGAATGGGTCTTATCGCCCCATATTGTGTTAGAGTATAGCATAATCCTCTCCTTTTTTCAACATTCCGTTGTTTTTCATCGGTTACTCAACATGTTGTATAGATTTGCAAAAAGGTCCCCCCACTCATAGTGATTACGCGGGGTTTTTTACACCTGTTTGGGTGTAATTTTTTGTTAAGAAATTGTAAATGTTTGAAAAAAAGGAAAATTTGTTACTTTTGCACAAAAAATCAGGGACGAAAAACCGTTGCAATCCGCGTTCAAATATGGTAAGATAAGGCAAAATTCGGCTGAGCCGAAGCTCGACTTTAATAATCGCCTTACGGCGATTCGATATATTGCCCTAAGGGCAATTCGATATACGCTTGCTTCGCTCGCGTTCGATATGATATAAATTCCTTGTCTTGCCCCGCAGGGCATATCGCATGCGAAGCATATATCGAATCCGACAGGATATATCGAAAATTCCGCAGGAATTTATATCGCTTGAATTTGTCTGCGACAAATTCAAATATGCAGGGTTAGTATATCGGTATTATGCGCGCTTCCCAAGCCCGAGAGGCGGGTTCGACTCCCGTACCCTGCTCCAAGAAAAAAGCACTTGCCGAAGCAAGTGCTTTTTTCAATGATGTTTGCCCCTTGCGGGGCAAATGATGCTGCCTATGGCAATGATGTGCGCTGATGCGCATGATGTGTCCTGCGGGACATGAGGGCAAACATCGCATCATGGCGAGCAAAGCGAGCGGCATCATTTCAGAGCGCAGCGCAGATACATCATTAGCCGCCAAAAGCGGCGACATCATTTCGTGTCGTTTTTTGTTTTTTCATTGGAAAAGTTATCCGTTTCTGTTATAATAAAAGATAATCCAGTTTATTGGCAGGGGGACTTGCAGCCATGAAAGCCTTTACCCGCTTCACCGAAAATCACAAGGAGCTTTGAAAGTTCATCAAATTCATTCTGACCTGCGCGAGCACGTCGATCCTTTATTTTAAGGAAGCGGATCGAAAGATCGCCCGCGTCAAAAGCCTGTATTCCGCCGAAAAGGTCTCGGTTAAAAGCGACGACGGGCTGACTTTCAACGGCAGCTTTTACCTCAGCCCCACCGGGACGGATCGCATCGTCCTCTGTGTTCACGGCTACAATTCCTGCGGGCACAACGATTTTGCGCTGATGATCGACCCGATCCTAAAAAACGGTTATCACTGCCTGCTGATCGACCAGCGCCATTACGGCGAGAGCGAGGGCAGGTTCACGGGCTTCGGTATGCTGGAATGTCATGACCTGCTGAAATGGATCGCCCTGGTCAACGATCGCTTCCCCAACGGGAAGATCGTGCTCTACGGCATTTCCATGGGCGCCGCCACCGTCATGCAGGCGAGCTGTCTCGCCCTGCCGCGGTCGGTCGTCGGCATCGTGGAGGACTGCGGCTTCACCTCCGCGCGCGAGGAGTTTGCCGCCGTGCTGAAAAAAGTGGCGCATCTGCCGTCGTTCCCCGCGCTGAACGTGCTGGAGATCATGAGCAGACTTTGCCTCAAATTGGATATCCGCAGTGATTCGCGCGACTGCGTGGCGGCGGCGAGGGTTCCGATGCTGTTTCTGCACGGCGACGCCGACGCGTTCATCCCCGTGACCATGTGCCGCGAATGTTATGACGCGTGCGGCAGCGAAAAGCGGATCGTGATCTATGAGGGCGCCGGTCACGCGCAGTCGCATTTCCGCCACCCCGAACAATATGAGAAAGACTTTTTTGAATTTGTCGCGGACAAATTCAAAGTGAACTGCGCCTGACGGCGCGTGAATTGCACTTCGTGCATGAATTGACCTTCGGTCATGAATTGCGCGCTGCGCATGAAGGGGCTTGCAGCCGGCTATTATAATCGGGTGCGGGCAGAGCCCGCCTATCATGCATGGCAAAGCTATGCAATTCATGGAGCAAAGCGAGAAATCATGGCGAAGCCAATTCATGACGGCAAAGCCGTCAATTCAATCGAGTCTCAGCTCGCAAAAATACAATTCATACAAAGGAGAGAACAACATGGATCTGATCCCGAGCTTTTCCGTTGACCACACCAGGATCATCCCCGGCATTTTTGAGAGCCGCGTGGACACGCTGGGCGACGAACTTGTCACGACCTTTGACGTGAGGCTCAAGCAGCCGAACGCCGAGCCAGCGATCGCTCCCGCCGCCATGCACACCATCGAGCACGTCATCGCCACCTTTTTGCGCAATCACCCCGACTGGAAAGATCAGCTCGTCTACTGGGGGCCGATGGGCTGCCTGACCGGCTTTTATATCATCGTGAAAGGCCGTCCCGCCGCGGCGGATATGTACCCGATCCTGCTGGACGCGTTCCGGTATATGCGCGATTATGAGGGCGACGTGCCCGGCGCGACGCCGGAAAACTGCGGCAATTACCTCATGCATGACCTGCCCATGGCGAAATGGGAGGCCGCGCGCTATGTGAGCTATCTGGAAACGGCGGATAAGACCGCCATCTTCACCTATCCGAAAACGCAGCGCCTGCAGCTTGACGGCGAGCGGGAGTTCTTTGATTCATAAAATCGAAATTTGTCGGGCTGACGCTCGACGCGATATATCGCCTTACGGCGATTCGATATATTGTCCTGCGGACAATTCGATATACGCTCGCTTCGTTCGCGTTCGATATGATATAAATTCCTTTCTTGCCCCGCAGGGCATATCGCGTGCGAAGCACATATCGAATCCCAACGGGATATATCGCAAATTCCGTCAGGAATTTATATCGCTTCGTAATTTGGCTGAGCCAAATTACGCATACGGAGGTTTCATCTATGAAAGACAACACGCAAAACCGCGTGACCGACGGGGTTTCCGCCGTTCTGGCGGCGCTGGTCGGCGCGCTGCTCACGGGCATGATGTGGCGTCTGCGCGGCGACCACGGCTTCGGCGGCTCGTTCGGCATGTACTGTGTACTGACCGTGCTGCTGCTGTTCCTCGTCTGGCTGTTCCCGCGCAAAAACAAAGTCAACCTGCCGTTCGTCACGCTCGCCGCGCTGGCGGGCGCGGTCACCGCGGGCGGCTGGGGCACGATCAACCACCAGATCACCGGTGTGCTCACGGCGACGGGGCTGTTCCCGGGCGAAGAGGTCGTGTCGGAAATCGCCGTCTCGCCGCTCACCGGCGTCGTCACCATGCTGCTCCTCGGCTTCGGCTGGCTGCCGCTGTTCGGCATGATGCTCGCCATGTATTTTTCCGACCGCAAATACCAGTTTTTCAATGCGCTGGAGGGAACCGCCGTGTTCTACGCGGCGCGCTACCTGTTCAAGTTCACCGCCGCGCCCGCGGTCTATCGGCTGCTCTGCCCGCAGGCGGTCCGGCTGTTTGAGGACGGACTGAACGCCTACGGCGTGAAGGAATCGCCGCAGAGCCTGCTGCTCAAATGCATGGGCGATCAGAGCAAAAAGATCGCCGCCGCAGTCAACGGCGAAGCGATGAAGATCAAAATCAAGGATATCCCCGGCGGGCGCAACTTTTTCACCTGCTGCGCCGTGCTGGCGGCAGCGTTCGGCGCGCTGGCGCTCATCGTCTATTTCGCCGCCCGCTTCCGCGACAGGAAGGGCGCGGCGATCGCGGCGCTCATCTGCTGCGCCATGGCGGTCGCCATCACCGTGCCCGACGCGCTGTTTTTGGTTCGTTCGCCGCAGGCGCTGGCGCAGAACAGCTGGTCGTTCTGGGAATACGGCACGGGCTTTTTGTTCGGGCTGCTCACCGTTTTGGTGATCCTGCCGTTCGCCAGGCAAAAGCTCAAAAACAACGTCACGCTCTTTGAACTCAAAGGGCTGCCGAAATGGCTGAAAAAGGTGATCGCGGTGCTCAGCTTTTTCTGCACCTTCTGCCTCGCGCCCGTGATGGTCGTGTTCTCGCGCATCGACGCGCAGAGCGAAAAAGCCGTTCTGCCCGCCACCATCGCGGCGGGCGTGATCGCCTTAGCCGTCACGGTGTGGTTCACCGTCAAAAACAAAAAGACACTTTCGCCCTTGGGCAAGCCGCCCGCCAAGGCGCAGCTCGCCTGCCCGATCCTGACCGCGGTCTTCCTGCTGCTGTATTATTTCATCGGTCCCGCCCGCGCTTTGGAGCGCCCGCTGAGCCCCGTGACGATCCTGATGCTGGCTTCCACCGCGCTGACCGGCGTCTGCTATGCGCTGCTGGCGGTTCGGCTGAACCCGAAAACAACGTAAAATTGGCAAATATTTCAAATTTTTCTTGACAACCGGACTTGATGTGTGTATAATACAACCAGAATATCGGAAAATGTTTTTTGTGAACATATTGCGAATGGAAACACAAGAGCGGCAGGTTTTATCCCTGCCGTTCTTGTGTTTTACCGAAAAAACGCTGTTTCGGAAAAATAATTCCGCTTTTTCCGCTTAAAATTATCTTACTGTTATTGTCAAAGCTTGACGAAACGAAAAATAACCATTATAATTCACTATTATAGCGCAATACATAACGGGACGGAGGGAAGAATAGAATGGGAAAGACACGCGGCAAACCGGACAAGAGCAAGCGCATCGTTCTGCTCGGCGTCCTTGCGGTGTTTTTGGTTCTTTTCGGCGTACTGTGGACGAAATTCGGGCGGTTCGTGATGGCGGCCGGTTCCGTTACCTGGCTGGAAGCGGATCTTTACAGCATGGAATTCAAGGGCGATTACGGCTTTGACGAGTTCCTCGAAAAAGGCGGCGCCTCTTCCGACGAACAGGTCGGGCAGTTTTTTGCCAAGTATATTTCCGGCGGGCTGCTGACTTATCAGGGCAGCGTGAACCCCGCGCCGTTCGGCTGCTCCACCTTCCTCACCCAGAACAAAGCAGGCGATATACTCTTCGGCCGCAACTACGACTGGCAGAACTGCACCGTGCTGCTCGTGCGCACCACGCCGAAAAACGGCTACGCTTCCGTTTCCACCTGCTGCATGGATTTCATGGGCTTCGGCGCGGATTACCGGCCAAACAATTCCGCGATGGAGCGGGTCAAGGCGATCGCCGCGATCTACGCCCCGCTGGACGGCATGAATGAAAAAGGGCTGATCGTGGCCGATCTGATGGCGGGCGACAAGGAAAAAACCGCTCAGCAGACCGACAAGCCCGATCTGACCACCACAACGGCGCTGCGGCTGCTGCTTGACCGTGCCGCGACGGTCGACGAAGCCATCGAGCTGCTCAAGCAGTACGACATGAATTCTTCCGTCGATTTTGCCCACCATTTCGCCATTGCCGACGCGAGCGGCAAGAGCGTGGCGGTGGAATACGTCAACAATGAAATGGTCGTGACCGAAACGCCGGTTCTCACCAACCACTATCTCGCCGAGCAAAAGGGCAAGAACGGCGGCAAACAGTCGCATGAGCGTTTCGATAAACTGGAAAAGTTCCTCGGCAAAACGCTCGAAGGCAGCGAAGTCGCCGCCGTGATGGAAACGGTGGCGCAGAAGAACTATGAACAGCCCGAAGACGATCCGAAGGTCACGGTCTGGACATGGGTCTATTCCCCCGGCGCGAAAATGGCGCTGTTCTACCACCGCGAAAACTTTGCGCACGCCTTCCGCATCTCGATTTTGGCTGATACATGGGTCAGCGAACACTAAACATTCATTCCATACGAAACATACAAAACAAGGAGGATTTCCCGCATGATCGGATTGGGCAAATGGGGCTGTGACATCAACAGCATGATTTACAGCGGCAAGGTCGTCATCGACATTACCGACAACGACGGCGTTTATCACTTTGACTTGAGTTTAACGGATTTTGACGTGCCGGAATACGAGGTGGTCGACGTGATCGAGGAAGGAAACGACACGCTCAAGATCATCGTGCTGGTGCCGATGCTCGCCAGAGAGATCGAAATGACCGTGACCTTCACGGAGAATTCTTTCAGCGGCATGGCAAAGCTCCCGTTCCTCGGCAAGATCAAGTTCAAAGACGGCTATCGCATTTCATAACGGATGGTTTTTCGGAAGATTCTGCTGTTGACAACAAGCGGAATCTTCTTTTTTTGCTTGTCAAGCTCCTTAAATAATGATATGATAAAAAGACGGAAAGAACGGTGGCACTATGAAGAAAAAACTGCTTTTTGTCATGTCGTCCATGGACAGCGGCGGGGGAGAGCGCAGCCTGCTGACCCTGCTGACGCTGCTGGACTATGACCGTTATGACGTTGACCTGTTTCTGTTTGACCGTTCGGGTCTGTTTTTCGAGATGCTCCCCGCGCAGGTCAACCTGCTGCCCCACAGCCGCGATTATGCCGATTTCACGCTGCCTTTTGCCGCAAGCGTCAAAGCGCTGGCAAAACGCGGCAGGTTTTCTCTGCTATTTGACCGCATCCGCTACGCGAACACCCTGCGCCGCTTTGCCGCGCGTTCTTTGCAGGCGGACGCGAAAGCGTGGCGGTTTTTGAAGCGGTCGCTGAAAACCGATTGGTCTGTCTATGACGCGGCGATCGGCTATCTGGAGGGCAACCCGAACTATTTTGTCGCCGAGAGTGTGAACGCGAAGCAAAAAATCGCGTGGATCCACAGCGACTATGCCAAGCTGCCCGCCGACCCCGCGAGCGATCTGAGCTTTTTTGAAAAGGTCGACCGTCTGGTCGCCGTGTCGCCCGAATGTGCCGCTTCGCTGAAAGCCGCGTTCCCGACGCAGGCGGAAAAGGTCACGCTGATCGAAAATATCACCTCGCCCACCGTCATTCGCGCCATGGCGGCTGCCGGCGCGGCGCCGGAGTTTGACGCGGACGTGCCGTGTCTGCTCACCGTCGGGCGCATGGCGCCACCCAAGGGCTATGACCTGGCGCTTGACGCGGCGGAAAAACTGAAGGCCGACGGCGCGGCGTTTCGCTGGTTCTGCATCGGAACGGGCGGGTTAAGGCGGCAGATCGAACAAACCATCGCCGAAAAGAATTTGGACGACTGCTTCGTTCTGCTGGGCGAGCGCGCCAATCCGTATCCGTATATGGCGCAGTGCGATATTTACGTGCAGCCGTCTCGTTATGAAGGCAAATCCATTGCGCTGGACGAAGCCAAGAGCTTCGCCAAGCCGATCGTTGCCACCAGATTTTCCACGGTGTTCGACCAGTTGACCGACGGGGAGACCGCGCTGCTCGCGGAGATGGACGGCGCGGATATTGCCGAAAAGATCGAGCGGATTTTGGCGGAAGAACCGCTGAAAACCAAATTGACGGAGACCCTGAAACGGGAAAAGGTCGGCAACGAGAAAGAACTGGATAAGCTTTACGCGCTGATAGAGAGGAAATCATGAAACTGTTTTTGATCGTTTTGCTCGCCCTGTTTTCGCTGGGCAGTCTGATCGTGTTCGGCTGCGATCTTGTGCCGACGTTTGCCGCTTATCTCAAGCGCATCCATATCGGCCGCTGGGCCGACGAGACCGCGTGGCGGAACGCCGCCGAAAAAAAGGCGCTGCAGTGGCTCAAAAAAATGCCGCCGCTGCCCGTTACGGATCAGACCTGCTACACCGTTTTGCCGCGGCTGCAGGGCAAGTATTATAACGCGCATTTCGTCTGCTGGCAGCAGGCGGGACTGCTGCTGGGCATGGAGCATTCGCCCGAAGCGAAGCAATTGACGCGAGCTTTTTTTGACAAAAGCGACGCGGCGAACGCGCCCTACACCATCGGCAACGCCATGCTGCTTTTCGCGCTGCTCAAAAACGGCTTTGCCGACGATCCGGCGGTGCGGCAGACCGCGCAGCGCTACGCCGCCGAGATGCTTTCCTTTGCCGGCGAGGGCACGCTGCCCTATCAGCCCAACGGCGCGCACCGTTTTGTGGATACGCTGGGCATGGCCTGCCCGTTTCTGACCGAATACGCGCTGCTCACCGATGACGCTGCCGCGCTCGAACTGGTCAAGCGGCAGCTGGATGAATTTGAGGCTTACGGCATCCATCCCGTGAGCGGGATGCCGGTGCACTGCTTCCACGCGCGGCATCACGCCCCGCTCGGGCTTTACGGCTGGGGGCGCGGCTGCGGCTGGTACGCCATCGCGCTGGCGGAATGTTATGACCTGCTCAAGGGCAGGGACGCCTATGCCGACGTGCTTTGGCAGCGCATGGAGCAGCTGGCGAGCGATCTGCTGCCGCTGCAAAACAAAAACGGCAGCTTCAACTGCATCCTCGGCGCCGACGCCCGCGCCGATTCTTCCGCCACCGCCGTGCTGGGCTGGTTTCTGGCGCGCGCCGGTCAGGCGCAAGCCGCCGAGCGGGCGAAACGCTATTTGATCGGCGTCACGCGCCGCAGCGGCGAAGTGGATTTCGCCCAGGGCGACACCATGGGCGAGGGCAACTATTCCCGCCGTTTTGAACCGCTTCCCTTCGCGCAGGGCTTTGCGCTGCGCATCGGCAAATAGATCGAAAAAGACAAAGACATACAGGAGGAGTAAATCCATGGCAAAGGCAAAACCGAAAAAACACATTGTCCGCAACATTCTGTTGGTGCTGCTGGTCGTGATCGTGCTCGGCGTCGCGGCCTGCATGGCGGTCAACACGCTGACCAACACCAAGCTGATGACCTACGCCAAGAGCTTTTCGCCCATCGCTTACAGCGACCAGCTCAAGCCCGAACGCGATCGGCAGACCGGCTGCGTCACCTTCGTCACCGACGACGATTTCCGCGTGCTGCAGATCTCCGACATTCACATCGGCGGCGGCTTTTTGTCCTATCAGAAAGACCTGAAAGCGCTCACCTGCGTGGCGTCCATGATCGCCGCGGAAAAGCCCGATCTGGTCATTTTCACGGGCGATCAGGCGTTCCCCATCCCGCACATCGCCGGCACGCTCAACAACATTCGCCCCGTCCACGCGCTTTGTTCCATGATGGAGAAGCTGGGCGTTTACTGGACCGTTTGCTTCGGCAATCACGACACGGAAGTGTTTTCTCTCGCCAACCGCGCGAAGATCTCTTCCATTTACGGCGACCGCACCCTGTACCCGCACTGCCTGTTTGAGACGGGTCCCGAAGAGGTGGACGGTTACGGCAACTACGCCATCAACGTGAAGAACACGCAGGGGATCATCGCCAACACGTTCTATGTTCTGGACAGCCACGCCTATACCGGAACGGATTATTTCGGCATTTTCCTCCGCTATGACAATATCCATCAGAACCAGATCGACTGGTACAAGGCGCAGATCGAAAAGATGAACGCCGCCAACCGCCAGACCATCGCCGAGCTGAACATGACCGAAACGCAGGCGGCGGAACTGACGCGGCAGTACGGCATGGTCAAGAGCCTGCTGTTTTTCCACATTCCGCTGAAGGAATACCGCACCGCGTTCCGCGAATACGCCGACAACGGGTATCAGGATACCACCGACGTCAAGCTGATCTACGGCTCGGTGGGCGAAGAGGGCGAGCTTATCTATTGCAGCGAAAAAGAGGACGAACTGTTTGAGACCGTCCTCGCGGAAGGCTCCACGCAGGGCATTTTCTGCGGGCACGACCACTACAACAATTTCTCACTGGAGTACAAGGGAATCCGCCTGACTTACTGCGGTTCCGTGGATTATCTTGCCTATCGGGATATTGAGCAGATCGGCTCGCAGCGCGGCTGCACCACCATCGTCACCCACAGCGACGGCACGTTCGATAACGAAAAGGAAAACTACTATCAGCCCAAATACGAAAGCAGCATGAGCGAGCAGGTCACCATGCAGCGGCTGAATCCGAACATGGAAAACTGACCGTGAAACCGACCGATCTTTATGACAAAGCGTTTGCCTGCGGGCTGAACATTCTGGCAAAGAGGGTGAAACAAACGGAAACCGAAATTTATTGCCCCTATTCGCTCACCGGCGTTGCCGCCGCCGTGACGGCGGCGCTGGGCGCCGAGGCGCCGCAATGCGCCGCGCCGCCCGCTGAGCCGCTGCAAAAGCTGATCGAAGCCGAACCCGTCGACCGCGTGGTGCTGTATAACCCCGACGCGATCGCGCTGTGGCTGTTTGAAAAATACACGGCGGACTTTCTGCCCGTGATGACCAACGCGCGGCTGACCCTGCCGCTGCAATCGGTCATGCCCTGTGTCACGCCGGTGTGCTTTGCCACGATGTTTACCGGCGCGCTGCCCGAGGTGCACGGGCTGAAAGCCTACCGCAAGCCCGTGATCAAAACCGACACGGTGTTTGACGCGCTGCTGCGCGCGGGCAAAAAATGCGCCATCGTTTCAGTCGAAAACGCGAGTATGTCCAAAATCTTTTTAGAGAGAAACATGGATTATTTCTTCTTTGAAACGACCGAAGAAGTGCTCGCGAAGGCCGCCGATCTGATCCGGCAGGATGAGTATGATCTGCTCTGCGTTTACGATCCGGATTATGACGACGCCATGCATCATTGCGGCCCCGAGGGCGAGGGCGCCATGGCGGCGCTGCGCCGCAACGCCGCGGCCTATGCCGACCTGGCGCAGGTCATCCGCGAAACCAAAAACGGTCGGCGCACCCTGCTGGGCTTCGCGCCCGACCACGGCTGCCACGAGATCGACGGCGGGGGCGGTTCCCACGGGCTGATGATGCCGGAAGATATGAACATCATCCATTTTTATACGGTGATCTGATACCATGAAACAAACCGACATTCTCATTCTTGGCGGCGGCGCCTCCGGGCTGTGCGCCGCCATTTCCGCCAAACGGACAAACCCGAACGCTTCGGTCCTCGTGCTGGAACAACTGCCCCGCGCGGGCAAAAAAATCCTCGCCACGGGCAACGGGCGGTGCAACCTCGGCAACCTGAACGCCGCGGCGCACCCCTACACGAACAAGGCGTTCGCGGGCGGTGTTTTCGCGCAGCTCGGCACCGACGATCTGCTCGCCTTTTTCCGTTCGCTCGGGCTCTACACCCGCGCCGACGGTGAAGGGCGGCTGTATCCGCTGAGCAACACGGCGGCGAGCGTGCTCGACGCGCTGCGGCTGGAATGTGCGCGGCTGGGCGTGGAAACGCTGTGCGATACGAAGGCGGAAAGCGTGAAAAAAACAAACGGCGGCTTTTCGGTGAACGACCGCTTTGCCGCCGAAAAAATCATCGTGTGCTGCGGCGGCTGCGCCGCGCCCGCGCAGGGCAGCGACGGCAGCGGCTTTGCCCTGTTGCGTTCGCTCGGGCATGAGATCACGCCCGTCAAGCCCTCTTTAGTGCAGCTCACGACCGACACGAAGCCCATCCGCGCGCTCAAAGGCGTGCGCGCCGCGGCAAAGCTGACGCTTTCCACGGGCGGCGAAGCGGCGGGCGAAGTGCTGTTCACCGAATACGGGCTGAGCGGCATTGCCGCCATGGATCTGAGCCGCTTTGTTTTGCCGGACAAGCCGGCGGCGGTCTCGCTCGACTTCCTGCCCGATTTTTCGGCGGAAGAACTGACGGCGATCATCGCGGCGCTCTGTCAGAACAACCCGACCCTGCCCGCGGAAAACCTGCTCACGGGCTTTGTGCCCAAGGCGCTCGGGCTGGCGGCGCTCAAGGCGGCGCTCGGCGCCGTGCCGCAAGCGGTCGGGTCGCTCCAACCGAACGAGATAACCAAAATCACCGCCGCGCTCAAAAGTTTCACGCTCGCGCTCACCGGCACGAAGGGGTGGCGTGACGCGCAGGTCACTTCGGGCGGCGCCAACGTCAAGCAGTTCGACCGACGCACGCTGGAATCCCGCCTGTGTCCGCGGCTGTTCGCCTGCGGCGAGGTGCTGGATGTGGACGGCGGCTGCGGCGGGTTCAATCTGGAATGGGCGTTTCTCTCGGGCATCATCGCCGGAAAGAACGCAGCGTTAAACGAATAAATGGAAACGATTGACAGCAAAAAACAATATGAACGCATGATCGCTTCGCCGATCCCGCGGCTGGTGCTGAGCATGGCGGTGCCGACTGTCATCAGTATGCTCATCACCGTGGCGTACAACACGGCGGACACGTATTTTGTCTCGCAGATCAACAAATCCGCTTCGGCGGCGGTCGGCGCGATCTATCCGATCATGGCGGTCATTCAGGCGGTCGGCTACGGGTTGGCGATGGGCGGCGGCAGTCTGTCGAGCCTGATGCTCGGGCAGAAGAACGACGAAATGGCGCATCGCTACGCCACCACCGCCTTTTTCAGCGCCGTTCTGTTCGGCGTGCCCGTGGCGGCGGCGGGGCTGTTCCCCATCGGCGGCTTTCTGCGGCTGCTCGGCTGCTCCGACACCATGCTGCCCTACGCGCTGCCCTACGGCAGGATCGTTTTGCTCGCCGCGCCGCTGAGCTGTTCGATGTTCGTGCTCACCAACGTGCTGCGCGCGCAGGGCAAGGCGACGGTCGCGATGTGGGGATTGGGGATCAGCGGCGTGCTCAACCTGCTGCTCGACCCGCTGTTTATTTTCAAATTCAATCTCGGCACGGGCGGCGCCGCGCTGGCGACCATTCTCAGCCAGGCGGTCTGCTTTTTGTTTTCGCTGACCGTGTTCCTCTCGGGGCGGTCGATCATCGCGCTGCACCCGAAATACATCGCGAAAGAACCCGCCGTTTATCGGCAGATCATTTTAACGGGGCTGCCCACCATCTGCCGCCAGAGCCTCGGCAGCCTGTCCGCCGCGCTGCTCAACGTGCAGGCGGTCGTCTACGGCGACGCCGCGGTCTCCGCCGTCACCATCGCCAACAAGGTCTATGTGCTCGTGCGCAACGTCGTGCTGGGCATCGGGCAGGGGTTCATGCCCGTGGCGGGCTATAACTACGGCGCGGGCGAAAAGCGGCGCACGTGGCAGGCGTTCGCCTTCGCGGGCAAAATCGGCTCTGCGCTGTGCCTCATGTGCGCCGCGGTCATCGCCGCGTTCGCGGGGCCGATCATGCGTTGGTTCAGCGCCGACGCGCAGGTGGTCGCCATCGGCACGCAGACGCTGTATTTCTGCTGCGCCGTCATGCCGTTCATGGCGGTGTCGACCTACGTCAACCAGCTGTATCAATGCCTCGGCTTCAAGGCGCCCGCCACGTTTCTGGCGTCGTGCCGTCAGGGTGTGTTCTTCGTACCCGCCATTTTTATTCTGCCGAAGCTCTTCGGGCTCGTCGGCGTGGAACTCAGCCAGCCCGCCGCCGACGCGCTGACCTTTTTCGTCTGCGTACCGTTTATGTTGGCGTTTTATCGAAAGCGAATAGCAAATAGCTGATAGCCGATAGCGGATAGCTGATAGCAGTGGTTGAGGGATTTATAATCGGGTAAGGGCGAAGCCCTTCCTCAATTTCGCCTTCCGCATTACGCCTTTCGCATTAAAAATCGCCGCCGTGATCATCTGATCGCGGCGGCGGTTTTTATTTCAGGATCAATTGTCTCAGTCGGTCGACGCTCTCAAAGCGCACCAGAACCGTGCGGGTCTCAGCGTCGTAGTCGCAGGGGATCGCTTCGCCGTCCAGCTCGGCTTTTTTCACGGCGAAGGGAACGCGCACGCGAAGGGAAGCGGTGAATTCGCCCGCGCCGTTGAGCGTCAAGTGGATTTCATCGCCCTGCTGTTCCATGCTTTCCACGCGCACGGACGTGCCGATCACGCGCAGGGCCTCACCCTCGATTTTGCCGTAATCGAACAGCAGGCATTTGTCGTTCGGGCGCAGGATCTTTTCGTGAAGAACGGCGAAATCCTCGCTGAACATATCGCTGTAAAGTCCGCTGAATTTCAGTTCGTCGTCGTTCACGCTTTCGTCCATCACGGCGGCGATGAGATATTCGCCGCGCTGCAATTTCAAATAGTTTTTGTATTGCGGCTTGATCTTTTTCAGCGCGCAGACCTGCTCAAAAAACGCGCGGAACCCGTCGGCGCTGTCTCTTGAAAAGCTGAAGAAGCATGGGTTGGTCAGCCACACGCCGACTGCGCCGCTGCCGCAGGGAACGACCGTTTTTTCTTCGTTCGCTTCCACGCCGAGCATGCGGAACAGATGCTCCGCCGGATTCTTGTATTTCCCCGTCCACCAGCTTTTCATGTTGTTGTAGGGGTCAAAGCCGTCGCCAATGTAAACAAGCGTGCCGCCGCTTTTCACCCATTCGGCAATGGCGGCGTTCACGTCGGGATAATCGGGCTTCATGAATTCATAGCTGAGCACCAGCACGTCGTAATCGTTGAGATAGCCGGGATAGCGGCGCGCGTTATCCAGCAGCACGGGGCGCACGCCCACGCCGTATTTGAGCAGCGGCAGCGCCAGCGAATAAAACCCGGGGAACGCGGCGGACGCCATGTAGCGCAGCATCAGCTCGTTGTTCTCGGGCTTCGGGAACAGCTGCGTGCGGAATTTTTCATCCGTTTCCGCTTCGTCGAACAGCACTGTGCCCACGCGCTCCGCCGCTTTTTCGGAATAGCAGCAGTCGGGATAATCCCGCTGGTAAAGCTCGCTGTCAGCCACCATAACGCCCACGCGCAAGCCCTCCTCCGGCGCTTCTTCCATGGCGCCGAGGGTCTGGAACATGTTATTTAGCTTCGTGCGGTAGCTGTCGGGGATGGGCTCGGCGCTGTCGGAACCCTTGGGGTATTTGTCGTAGAAAACGCGATTCGGCCACGGGCAGATCTCAAAGGAATTCACCTTCGGGTGCAGCAGCGACGCCGCCACGGTGCAGTAGTAATTCGTCTCGTAATCGTTCCAGTCAAAAATGGGGTTGTCCTCAATGGGGTCGTGCAAGAACCACATCCTGCGTCCCGTGCCCTTGACCAGCTCCTGCATCACGCCGTATTCCAGAAACGCGGTTTCAAAGGTGCGTTCTTTGCTCACGCCGTTGAACCAGTTTTTGGTGCGGGAGGTGCCCGTCCACACCTGGGCGATGCAGCCGTCCACCCCCGGAATATCGGCCAGCTTCCCCTCGGGGCTGACGATCTGCCACTGGGTATAATTGACCAGCGAATGGGTCGGCACGTAAAAGCGTACCACGCGGTGATATGTTTTCATGGCGTATTCTTTGATTTTGGCGCTCACGCGGTCGATGGTGCGCGTGTAGAGGTACGCCTTGAGCTTCGCGCAGCGGTAGCGCGCCTCGAGGCTTTCATGCGGCGGCGACCACGGCTCGCGGTAATAGAGCTGATACTCGCGCTTGAAGCCCTCGGAATAGCCGCCCCGATCCCAGAATTCGGGCTCCTCCACGTGGATGGCTTCCACGCCCGCGTCCACGGCGAGCTTGAGCTTTTCGCTGATGTAATCGGCAAAGCCGACGCTGGGCATCATGTAGGGCGTTCTCGGGTCGTGACCGATGACGTTGCCGAAGCGGTCGGTCTGCGATTCGTCCCAGTGCGCCGCGCCGTCATACTCGCCCGCCAGATAATCCTGATAAGAGCCCCACGAAATGCCGGTCATCAGGTGGACGACGTAGCCCTTGTCGCGGAACATTTTCACCCGCTCGGCGGTGGTTTCGCCCAGCCCGTAGACCATCACGAAATCGCAGTGGTGGTCGATCGCCGGCAGCAGCGGGCTGCTGCACTGGTAGCCGGTGCGTTCTTCTTTCCTGTCACGAATGTAAGCCATACGTTTCCTCCGTAATCGTAATTTGTCGGGCTGACGCCCGACAGCTAAATTGCTCCTGCGGAGCAGCTAAATTATCGTGTTCAAACACGATAGCTAAATTGAAAACCTGCGGTTTTCAGCTAATAAAAAGCTTCGCGCAGCGAAATTTAGCTCCCGAAGGGAATTTAGCTTGTGAAACAAATTCAGCTCGCCCAAAGGGCGAATTCAGCCGCCCTATCAATACGGCATTCCGCAGTATTCGCAGAATTTTCCCGCGTTCACCGCGGCGCCGCAGTGAGTGCAGAATTTCGGCTTTTCTTTCGGCGCGGTTCCCGCCAGGAGCGCGGCGGCGTCGTCCAGCAGCTTCTGCGTGGCGGCCTGATCTTCCTCGATCATCTGCTGCGCCTTGCGCTGCGCCGCTTCGCGCTCCTGCGGCGTCATCCGGTCGAGCTGCGCCTGCAGTTCTCTTTTCGCTTTTTCCACCAGGGCTTCCATTTCTTCCTTCGATAAATTCGGGAGGTCTGCCATGATAATCTCTCCTTTTATGTTCTGTTTTCCATATAATTTTTCAGCATCCCGCACCAGTCGGTCTGGATGATGTCGAATTTTTTGTCGAGCAGCCAGCCCCAGCCGGTTTCCGGCGCGCCTGCCACGGCGTCGTCGTCGGTGTGACCCGCGGAAAGCACTTCCTTATAGTCGTAAACGATGGCGTTGACGAACAGCAGCAGGCCTTTTTGGTGCATGGCTTCAATGTATTCGTCCGAGGCGACGGGCGCGTCTTCCGTTTTGAACAGCACCTCCGCGCCCGCGCAGCGAATGCCGCTGTCGAGCAGAGTTTGGGTCACGTCGTCGCGCTCGCGCACGATCGGCATATACAGAAAATCGGCGGCGT
>JAFTEL010000081.1 GCA_017453685.1 Clostridia bacterium | reverse complement strand
AGCTTATCTGTACTTCGGTCTGGGGATATAGGAGGTATGCAGGACCTCGTGCGCCTTGTGGCTGTTGGGCTCGCCGAAGAACTCGTCGTAAACGCGCTTGACGGCTTCGTTCTCGTGGGACTTTCTCTTGGGCAGGTTCTTGTCCGCCTCATAGAGCGCCGCGCTGCGTTTGCCCTTGAGGTCGACGAAGTTGCGAACCACCGCGTGCTGGATCGGCTGACCGCCGCCGTTGATGCAGCCGCCCGGGCAGCCCATGATCTCGATGAACTGATAATCGGCGGTACCGTTCTTGACCTTTTCCATGATCTCATGCGCAGCCTTCGTGCCGGAGCAAACGGCAACCTTCACGTCAAGCCCCGCGACGGAATAGGTGGCTTCCTTGATGCCCTGACCTCTGACCTCGGTGAAATCGAGATTGTCGAGCTCTTCGCCGGTCAGCTTTTCGACCGCCGTTCTCAACGCGGCTTCCATCACGCCGCCAGTCGCGCCGAAGATGACGGCAGCGCCGGTGCCTTCGCCGAGCGGATTGTCAAACTCTTCGTCGGGCAGGTGCTTGAAGTAGATGCCCGCGGTTTCGATCATTCTGGCAAGCTCACGGGTGGTCAGCGCCACGTCGACGTCGGGATAACCGGACGCGCTCTGATCGGCGCGCTGGGTCTCAAACTTTTTGGCGGTGCAGGGCATGATGCCGACCACGAAGATGTTCTTCGGGTCAATGCCCATCTTCTGCGCATACCAGGTCTTGATGACCGCACCGGACATCTGCTGCGGGGATTTGCAGGTGGACAGATGCGCCAGCTGATCGGGATAGTAATGCTCGCAGTACTTGATCCAGCCGGGCGAGCAGGAGGTGATCATCGGCAGGACGCCGCCATTCTGAATACGGTCGAGCAGTTCATAGGCTTCTTCCATGATGGTCAGGTCAGCGCCGAAGTTGGTGTCAAACACCTTGTCGAAGCCGAGGCGGCGCAGCGCCGCGACCATTTTGCCTTCCACGTTGGTGCCGATGGGCATGCCGAAAGCTTCGCCCAGAGTCACGCGGATGGAGGGAGCGGTGTGGACGACCACGAATTTTTCGGGGTCGTTGATGGCGGCAAAGACCTTGTCGCTGTCGTCCTTTTCGTAGATCGCGCCGGTCGGGCAGTTGACGATGCACTGACCGCAGGAGATGCAGGACACGTCCGCCAGATCCTTATCGAAAGCGGAAGAAATGTGCGTGTCAAAGCCTCTGGCGTTTGCGCCGATGACGCTGATGCCCTGATTGTTGCAGGCGGCGACGCAGCGGCGGCAGAGGATGCACTTGCTGTTGTCGCGCACCATGTGCGCGGCGGAATCGTCGAACTCGAATTCGGGCAGCGCGCCGTCAAAGCGGTGCTCATTGTCCACGCCGAATTCCTTGCAAAGCTGCTGCAGTTCGCACGTCCCGCTGCGGATGCAGGAGAGGCACTCTTTTCTGTGGGTGGAGAGGATCAGTTCCAGCGTCGTCTTGCGGGAAGCTCTGACCTTTTCCGTGTTGGTGAAAATTTCCATGCCCTCGTTGACGGGGTAAACGCACGCCGTGACAAGGCTGCGGGCGCCCTTGACCTCGACCACGCAGATGCGGCAGGCGCCGATCTCGTTGATCTCTTTGAGGTAGCAGAGGGTCGGGATCTCAATGCCGGCATAGCGCGCGGCTTCGAGGATCGAAATACCGTTCGGCACACTCAGGGGCATACCGTTGATCTTGATGTTTACCATTTCCATTTTGGCACACTCCTTTCCTTAACCTTTGACCACAGCGCCGAACTTACAGGTATCCATGCAGGCGCCGCATTTGATGCACTTATCGCTGTCGATCACGTGGGGCTTCTTCACGGTGCCGCTGATCGCGCCCACCGGGCACTTTCTCGCGCAGGCCGTGCAGCCGCGGCACTTGTCAACGTCAATGGAGTAGTTGAGCAGCGCCTTGCACACGCCGGCGGGGCACTTCTTGTCGACGATGTGCGCGACGTACTCGTCGCGGAAGAAACGCAGGGTGGCGAGCACCGGGTTGGGCGCCGTCTGCCCCAGACCGCAAAGGGAATTCTGCTTGATATAATTCGCAAGCTCTTCCAGCTTGTCAAGGTCTTCCAGCGTGGCCTTGCCGTCGGTGATCTTGTCGAGGATTTCTCTCATGCGCTTGGTGCCGATACGGCAGGGCGAGCACTTGCCGCAGGATTCGTCGACCGTGAAGTCGAGGAAGAACTTGGCGATGTCGACCATGCAGTTGTCTTCGTCCATGACGATCAGACCGCCGGAACCCATCATACAGCCGATGGCGGTGAGGTTATCATAGTCGATCTCGGTGTCCATCAGGGAAGCGGGGATGCAGCCGCCGGAAGGACCGCCGGTCTGCGCGGCCTTGAACTTTTTGCCGTTCGGGATGCCGCCGCCGATGTCTTCGATGATCTCACGCAGGGTGGTGCCCATGGGGATCTCGACCAGACCGGTGTTCTTGATCTTGCCGCCCAGAGCGAAGACCTTGGTGCCCTTGGAGCGCTCGGTGCCCATGGAGGCGAACCATTCCGCGCCCCTGAGGATGATCTGAGGAATGTTGGCAAAGGTCTCGACGTTGTTTTCCGTCGTGGGCTTGCCGAACAGACCCTTGACCGCCGGATAAGGCGGACGGGGACGGGGCTCGCCGCGGTTGCCCTCGATGGAGGTCATCAGCGCGGTCTCCTCGCCGCAGACGAACGCGCCCGCGCCAAGGCGAACGTGAAGGTTGAAGTTGAAGCCGGAATCAAAGATGTTTTCGCCCAGCAGACCGTATTCCTTCGCCTGCTCGATGGCGATCTCAAGGCGTTTGACGGCGATGGGGTATTCGGCACGCACGTAGATGTAACCCTCGGTCGCGCCGGTGGCGTAACCGCAGATGGTCATGGCTTCCACGATGCAGTGCGGGTCGCCTTCCAGAACGGAGCGATCCATGAATGCGCCGGGGTCGCCTTCGTCGGCGTTGCAGACCACGTATTTCTGATCGGCGGAGTTGGCAGCCGTGAAGCTCCACTTTCTGCCGGTCGGGAAACCGCCGCCGCCTCTGCCGCGCAGACCGGAATCGGTGACGATCTTAATGACGTCTTGCGGGGTCATCTCGGTGAGGACCTTGCCCAGCGCGGCGTAGCCGTCCATGGCGATGTATTCCTCTATGCTCTCGGGGTTGATCACGCCGCAGTTGCGCAGCGCGACGCGGCGCTGCGTTTTGTAGAAGTTGGTCTCGTTCAAAGAAACGGCCTTGCTCGCCTCTTCTTTGACCTCTTCGGAAACGTCAGCATAGACCAGATCGTTGACGATTCTGCCCTTGAGCAGGTGTTCCTCGACGATCTTGGAAACGTCGTCCTTTTTGACGTGGCTGTAAAATGTGCCCTCGGGATAGACGATGACGACGGGACCTTTTTCGCAAAGACCGAAGCAGCCCGTGGGAACGATCTTGACTTCATCCTGAAGGCCGTACTTGACAAGCTCTTCTTCAAAGGTGGAAATGAGGGTCTTGCTGCCGGATGAGGTGCAGCCGGTGCCTCCGCAAACCAATACTTGTGAACGAATCATACTGTTACTCCCTCCGTTATGAGATCGCGTTGCTGATCGTGTATTCCTGAATGACTTCTCCGCCCTTGAGGTGCTTTTCAACGACCTCGGCAGCCTTTTCAGCCGTCATCTTGATGTAGGTGACTTTTTCTTTGCCCGCCTCGAAGATTTCGACGACCGGCTCGAACTGGCACACGCCGATGCAGCCCGTCTGCGACACCGTGACCTTTTCGCTCAGACCCGCTTCGTTGACCTTTTCAACGAAGGCGTTGAGCACGGGTCTCGCGCCCGCGGCGATGCCGCACGTCGCCATACCGACGACCACCCTGATTTCTCCGCTGCCTTCACGAAGGACGACCTTGTCCTTCATCTTCTCTTTGATGGCAGCAAGCTCAGCCAATGACTTCATGTATTTTCCCTCCAAAATTAAGTTTCGTTTTGATTTACCTCCGCGTAACTTTCACGAAGGTATTCCTCTATCCATTTCACGACCTCGTAATTGTCCAGCGGAACGTCGCCCAGAACGGCTTTGAGCTCGTCCGTGTCCAATGCAACGGCGCCGTTCGGCGTTTCGTGCGCGAACACCCAGCGGATGTCCGGCGAACCCCGGATCAGGGTCGAAACGCTTGAAACGATATCGCCCAAGGGCGTGAAATCAATATGGTCCGTGTAAAATGTCGCCGTGGTTACGGTGCCGTGGCGTTCGCCCGTTTCGGACTGAATGGCGAAGCTGCCGCCCGTCTGCTCAGCGGCGAGCTTGAGAAACGGGATGCCCATCCCGACCTTTCTGGTGGTGCGGGTGGTAAAAAACGGGTCCGTTACGCTGTTCACCTGCTCTTCCGTCATCCCGCAGCCGTTGTCGGTAAACGTCAGCTCCAGACGGTTGCCGGTCTCGGTCAGGCGAATTTCGACCTTTGTCGCGCCCGCCTTGACGGAATTCATCGCAATATCGAGAATGTTCAGTGACAGTTCTTTCATCGGCGAAGCCTTTCAAAAAGGGATTGGATGATCTCCCGTTCGCTCTCCCCTTCCAGTTCCAGGCAGTTCTCTTTGCCGCTGATATCGGCAAGATTGTGCGCGTCGGAAGAAAAGACAAGCGTTTTGTTCTGCAAAATCGGATAAGCGGCCAGATAAGACGCCGCATTTGATTTATCACGCAGCTCGGCGCAGGGAAAGGGCGGTTCCGGCGGAAAGTCGCCGAGCACCGCGATCACGCCGTTCGCTTCGCGGTCGATGTGCGCCGGGTAGCAGATGCCGCCGAATCCGGCAGCCAGCGTCGGCGCTTCCTGTAAAGAAATATCCGCCGCAGTGATCAAAAGGTTTTCTTTTCTGCCGATGATTTCATCATTTTCATCCATGATGAGCTGTTCGCCGAAGATTTCTTCGCGGTTTTTCACCGGCATCCTTCTTTTTTCGACCTCGCGGTCAAACGCCAGCGCCCCCTCGAGCGTTTCAAACAGACACACCGCGTGGATATCCTCCGCCGTGGTCAGTTCCATGCCCGCCACGGGCACCAGCCCGTAGGCGCGCGCCGCCTTGAAAAAAGCGGGACAGTTCGCGCAGGAGTTGTGGTCGGTCAGGGCTAAAAGGTTCAGCCCGTTGAGCACGCCGAAACCCGCTATGCTCGCCGGTGTGGCGTCGTTGCTGCCGCAGGGAGACAGGCAGGAATGGGTGTGCAGATCGTAATAATAGTTCCCCATGGGATCAAATCAGGCGGGACAGCGTAACCGCCGCCTCGTATTCCGGCAGCCCGGTGGCGATCAGGTTGATGCCCCGCGTCTGCGCCGCAGCCAACGCCTGTTCGTCAGGCTGCACGCCCTCGGCGAAGATCACACAGGCCACGTCCGCCAGCGAAGCGACCGCCGCCACGTTCACGTTGGACATGATCGTGATCCATGCGTTGCCGGCCTGCGCCCTGCCCATGACCCAGCTGAGCAGATCGCCGACGTAACAGCCCGCGATCTCGCGCGACGGGTCGCTGAGCGCCAGAGCCCGAAAGCCCCCGGACGCCGCAAGCTCACTGACCTTCATGTTTATCACCGCCGTAGTTACCGATATATTCTTTGATAAAATCTTTGTATGCTATGATGCAGTCGTTTTTATCTGCGTTCGCCATGACGATATCCTCCGCAAAAGCGCGGCAGTTCGGCGCGCCACAGGAGCCGCAGTCGATGCCGGGCAGTTCCTTGTGGATCGCCTGGATGCGCTGCATGAGGCGGATGCTTTCGCTGAGATTGTCGCTCAGCCGGTTGAGCGGCTGATAACTCGGGAACTCATCCACGATGCAGTCGTCGGGGATCAGCCCGTCTTTGCCGACTTCCGCCTGCGAAACCGGCAGGTAGCGGCGCAGCGTGTGCAGCCGGTTTTTGGCGACGTAGGGATTTTCGATGGCAAGCACGCCGCCGATGCACCCGCCGGGGCAGGCGTTGAGCTCAACAAAGTCGATGGGCGGGATGTTGCCGTTTTCGATCTGTTCCAGAACGGAGATCACGTTGGTGATCCCGTCGGCCGCGATGATGCGGTCGTTGAGCAGGGCGGACGCTTCGCCGCCGCAGATCGCCCAGCTCAGACCGATGCGCCCCGCTTTGGTGGAAAGCTCCGGCGCTCTGTCGCGCTTCATCACGCTGATGAGCTTGAGGTAGACCTCACTCATGGAGACTGCCAGATCGATTTCACTCTTGTAGCTGCCGAAGGTGTTGCGGATGTAGCTCACCTTGGCGGGACACGGTGAAATAAAGGTGATGCCGATCTCTTCCGGCTTGAGTTCCGGATGTTCCTTCGCCGTTTTCTCGCGCGCCATGATGGCGGCGACCTCCATGGGAGGCAGAAGCGGCAGAAGATTGTCTTTCAAGAACGGAAAGCGCAGCAGGATCAGTCTGGTGATCACGGGACAAGCCGTGCTGATCACGGGCTTTTTGATGCCCTGCGCCTGTAAATACAGTCTGGTATACGCCGAAACGAATTCCGCGCCTTTGGAGACCTCGAACACATCGCCAAAGCCGATATCGAGCAAACCCTGAATGACATAACCGATATCGTCAAGGTTATCGAACTGGGCGCAGAGCGACGGCGCGGGAAGCGCCACGTTGAACTTGAACCGGCTCAGCGCGTCGAGCGAATCGAAGCTGCTCTTTTTGGCGCTGTTCGTACAGTTGCGGATGCATTCGCCGCAGTCGATGCAGCGTTTGGCGTCGATTTCGGCGCAGCCGTTGCGCACGCGGATCGCCTCAGTGGGGCAATGCTTCATGCAGGTGGTGCAGCCGGTGCATTTGGCAGGGTCGAGCAGGACTGAATGGATGTAATCGCTCAAACCGTTCGTCACCCTCTTTGCTGTTTGGGCAATACCGCACAATTCGAGTGTGCGGATTGCGATGTAGAATTTTTCGTCAGCTTGTACAAGATTTCCGCAGGAAGGCTGGCGCCTTTCAAGGAAAGATTGTGCAAGATGGCGGAATAAGAATCAAGCAAGGCGTGCGCTGCGAATTGTGCGGTATTGCCTTGGGTCAGAAATTAACCTTCATGGTAATCGTTGTGCCTTCACCGACCACGGAGTCGATCTTCATATAATCGGTGTAGCGTTTCATATTGGGCAGACCCATGCCCGCGCCGAAGCCGAGCGACCGGATATTGTCCGGCGCGGTCGAAAATCCGTCCTGCATGGCCTGCTCCACGTCGGCAATGCCAGGCCCTTTGTCTGCCAGAATAATGGTCACGCAGCCGTCATCCACCAGAATGTCGGCGCTGCCGCCGTCGGCGTGAATGACCATGTTGATCTCACCCTCGTACATGGCGATGGACACCCGGCGGATCACCGCGGGATCAAGCCCCAGCTGGCTGAGGTTGTTCTTGACCTGAACGGACGCCTGCCCTGCCGACGTAAAATTTCCCCCGTCAACGTCGTAATGGAAACGCAGCGACTCAGCCATTGAGTTCACCGTCGCCCTTCAGACCGTTGACATAAAGCACGCCGCAGGCCTCATACATCCTCTTGGGGGTGCTGAGGATCATCATGTTGCTCTGCTCTGCGAGTGCGATCATTTCCGCCGTCGGCTTTTTGTTGCGAACAAAAACAATAGCGACCATATCCATCATGTGCGCCGTGCGGATCACCTGCGGGTTGACCAGACCGGTGAGGAGCACCGCCCTGTTTTTGACATAGGCGAGCACGTCGCTCATCATGTCGCTGCCGCAGGCTGATAAAATCTGCGTGTCCGTGTCGCCCCCGGTGAGGAGCTCGGCGTCAAGCAGTTCTTTGATTTCAGTGATTGTCATGCAAATCGCCACCTTCTGTCAGATTGCAAAACAAGAGAAGCAATCAGTTGTATTTGGCGAGAATGCCTTTGATCTGATCGGGCGTCGCCTTGCCGTAAACATCGTCGTTCACGGTGAACACGGGCGCAAGGCCGCAGGCGCCGATGCAGCGGCAGGCTTCCAGCGAAAACTTGGCGTCGTCGGTGCATTCGCCGGGCTCGATGCCGAGCTCTTTGACGAGTTCGTCAATGATGTTCTGGGAACCCTTGACGTAGCACGCCGTGCCCAGACAAACCGAAATGTTGTACTTTCCTTTGGGGGAAAGGGCAAACTGAGCGTAGAAGGTCGACACGCCGTAGACCTTTTCCAGCGGGATATCCATACCCTCAGCGATCATGACCTGAACCTCGAACGGAAGGTAGCCGTAGATGCCCTGCGCCTGCTGCATGACGTGCATGAGCATGCTCTTGTCATCCTTGTTCTTTTCGATCACGGCTCTCAGTTCGGCTTCCTGTTCCGGCGTGCCTCTGAAGGGGATCTTGCTGATTTTCTTAAGCATTCAACTTTTCCTCCTTATATGGTATCGATGCGGACATCGTGCCGCGGCGTTTCAGCGCCGCAGAGTGTGTGCATTCTTGAAGATTATAGCACAGGTCTTTTGGCTTGTCCATAGGTTACAATTAAAAAAATAAGAATATATAAATAAAATAATTCTCTTTCACTATCCGTAAAGAACTTTGAGCTTTGCAAAAAGTTAGAAAGATGTAATATTCTCGCCTTGTTAATATTTCACAATTGTGGTATGATGATGGTATCTATACAAAATCTGCCGTTAAACGGAGAGGCTGTCACCATGCGTAAACTGCTGCATTACCTCAAACCGTATAAAAAAGAGACCGTGTTCGCCCTGCTGCTGCACCTCGTCGGCTACGCCATGACGCTGGTACTGCCGCTGATGATGTCGCTCATCATCAACAAAGGCATCAACAACGCCGACCACGAAGCCGGTCTCATTTATATCAAAAACATCGGGCTGCTCATGCTGGGGCTGTCCGCCTTCGGCGTGGCCGTTTCTGTTGCGGCGAGTTATTTTTCTTCCAAAGCGTCCATGGGCTACGGCGCGAACCTGCGCCGCGCCCTGTTCCACAAGGTGGAAGGCCTGAGCGAATGTGATCTGGAAAAGATCGGCACAGCCTCGCTCATCACCCGCTCCACCACCGACGTCAACCGCATTCAGGAGACCATGATCGCCTGCCTGAATATTCTGATCGCCATGCCCATCATGCTCATCGGCGGCACGGCGATGGCCATTTTCATGAACCGCAAGCTCGCCGTCGCCATTCTGATCGTCATTCCCGTCGTCGGGCTCATCGCTTATTTTTTCAAGGTCAAGATCATTCCGCTGTTCAAGGATGAGCGGAAAAAGACCGACGCGCTCAATAAAATTCTGCGCGAAAAGCTCAGCGGCATCCGCGTCATCCGCGCGTTCAACCGCACGGAATATGAAGACGAGCGGTTCCGTCAGGCAAACTTTGACTTGACGTCGATCGGGCTGTATATTGCCCGCCTGTTTTCCGTGCTTTGGCCGTTTGCCTTTTTGCTGCTCTACTCTCTGCTCATCGGCGTCGTCTGGGTCGGCGGCAAGGAGATCGACCGACTTGACGCCGCCACGCACGCCGTCGAGATCAGCAACATGGTCGGCGACCTGCAGGCGTTTCTCATCTACATTCTCATCGTCGTTGTGGCGGTATCCCTTGCGGCCGCGCTGTTTATCATGTTCCCGCGTGCGGCCGTTTCCGCCCGCCGGATTCTGGAAGTGCTCGACCTTGAGACCATGATCCGTGAGCCGGAGCATCCGAAGCAGTTCCCGAAGGCCGACGGTTCGCTCGCCTTCCGCGAGGTGAGCTTCGGCTATCCGGGCGCGAGCGAGCCGGTGCTCAGCGGCATAGATTTTGCATGCGGCGCCGGCGAAGTGACCGCGATCATCGGCGGCACGGGCTGCGGCAAATCCACGCTGGTGAACCTGATCCCGCGCTTTTTCGACGTGAGTTGCGGGCAGATCGTGCTCGACGGGCTCGATCTGCGCGACGTGACGCTGCACGACCTGCATGAACGCATCGCCTTCGTGCCGCAGCAGGCGACCCTGTTCCGCGGCACGGTGGCGGATAACCTGCGCTACGGCAAGGAGGACGCCACCGAAGAAGAGATGTGGGAAGCACTGCGCATCGCCTGCGCCGAAGACTTCATCCGCGACAGCGAGCAGCAGCTTGAAACTCAGATCACACAAAACGGAACGAACCTTTCCGGCGGACAAAAACAGCGCCTGGCGATCGCCCGCGCGCTCATTAAAAAAGCCGAGGTTTTGATTTTTGACGACAGCTTTTCTGCGCTGGACTTCAAGACCGACGCCCGGCTTCGCCAAAACATCCGGCAAAGCCTGCAGAACACCAACGTCATCATCGTCGCCCAGCGTGTCGGCACCATTCTGGACGCAGATCGCATTATCGTCCTCGAAGACGGAAAGGTATGCGGCATGGGCAAGCATGACGAACTGCTTGAGACATGCCCGGTCTACCGCGAAATTGTCGAATCCCAGCTGACAAAGGAGGATTTGGCAAGATGAAAAAGCATGAGAAAAAAGCCAAAAAGCCCATTGTCAACGACGGCTTCGGCCGCAGAGACCCCCTGCAGAAGCCGGCTGACTTTTCCGGCACGGCGCTGCGCCTGATCAAAGAGCTCCGCGCTTTCAAATGGCTGGTGGCCGTGGTGATCGGCGCCGGTCTGATCAGCCAGACGCTCACCATCACGGGACCGAACCTGCTGGGCAAGGTCATCGACGCGATCAACGAGCAGGTCAAGGTCAAGCTCGCCGGCGGCAGCATCGACCTGATGTCCATCGGCAAAATTCTGCTGACGATTTTCATCATTTATTTCACCAGCGCCATTCTGCAGTTCATTCAGCATTACACCATGGCGGGCGTCGCCCAGAAGATCGTCTGCTCCCTGCGCGAACGCGTCAACGACAAGATCTCCCACATGCCGCTGAGTTATCTGGATAAACAGGCCAAGGGTGAGCTGCTCAGCCGCATCATGAACGATGTGGAAAACATCAACGCAACACTGCAGGACAATATCATCAAGCTCATCAATATTTTCATCACCTTTTTCGGCGTGCTCGGCATCATGATCTACACCAGCTGGAAGCTGACGCTGATCTCCGCCGCCGTGCTGCCGCCGTGTCTGCTCATTGCCGCCTTCGTGCTCAAACACTCCAAAAAGCATTTCCGCAGCCAGTGGAAGACGACGGGCGAATTGAACGCGCACGTGGAAGAAATGTTCACCGGTCACAAGATCGTCCGCATTTTCAACCACGAAAACAGATCCTGCGAAGAGTTTGAGGAGCTGAACGTCAAGCTCT
>JAFTEL010000080.1 GCA_017453685.1 Clostridia bacterium | reverse complement strand
TATCGCTGGGCGATCCTGCTTGTGATCTTTCTCATTTATCTGATCAAAACCTATGTGCCCATCGTCAGCATTCCCGCGCTCTGCGTTCTCTCCGGTATGGTGTTCCCCACTTTTAACGCGCTGCTGGTGAATGTGACCGGCATCCTCATTATGCTGACGGTGAAATATCGGATCGGTCGCAGCTCAGGCGGCGGCAACGCCAGAAAGCTGCTCAGCAAAAACGAGACCTCGAAGTTTTTGCTGGAATTGGATGGCGACGGCAACCCGTGGCTGCTGTTTCTGTTTCGCCTCATTCCCGCTTTCCCGATCAACTCTGTCAGTCAGATCTACGGCTCGATGAATTTTAACTATAAGAAATTCGCGGTGATCTCGTTCCTCGGTTTAGCGCCGAAAATTCTGTCCTATACTTTCATCGGTCACAATGTGTTCAATCCCTTATCGTGGCAGTTCTTCCTGCCGATCATCATTCTTCTCGTCATTTCGGGCGGGTCCGTGCTCGGACTCAATGCATTAATAAACTATTTTGACAAAGTATAATTCTCTTAAAGAGGGTGCAAGATATGTATAGCTTTGACGCAATCAAAAAAGGGCTTCTGGACGTTGAATTCGATTCCGCGCTCACCTTTATCTACGGAGCGAATTTCGCCAAACAGAAAGAGCGTTATCTGCGGGTGCTCGACACCTTCGGCACGCTGTTCGGCACCGAGGTCGAGATCGGCTTTTTTTCCGCGCCCGGCCGCAGCGAAATTTGCGGCAACCACACCGACCACAACCATGGCAAGGTGCTGGCGGCTGCGATCAATCTCGACGCGATCGCCGCTGTCGCCAAGAATAACAAGGAGATCATTCGCCTCAAATCCGAGGGGTATGACATGGATCTGGTCGATGTCAACGATCTGGAGCCGAAACCGGCGGAGTTTTCCAAGAGCAAGGGGCTCATCCGCGGCATCTGCGCGAGCTTCGTCAAGCGCGGCTATGCTGTCGGCGGGTTTGACGCCGCGACCGCGAACGACGTGCTGTCCGGTTCCGGTCTGTCGTCCTCCGCTTCGTTCGAGGTGCTGGTCGGTACTATTTTGAATTATCTGTATAACGACGGCAAGGTCACGCCCGTTGAGATCGCCCAGATCGCGCAGGAGGCGGAAAACAGGTTCTTCGGCAAGCCCTGCGGCCTGCTCGATCAGATGACCTGCTCCGTCGGCGGCTTTGTTTATATTGATTTCAACAACCCCGAAGAGCCGATCATCAAGCCCATTGATTTTGCGTTTGAAGCCTGCGGTCACGCGCTTTGCATCGTCGACACGGGCGGCAGCCATTCCGATTTAACGGATGAATACGGCGCCGTGCGCAAAGAAATGGTCGACGTTGCCAAGAGCCTCGGTCATGAAGTATTGCGCGACGTGGACGAAGCGCAGTTCTTCAATTCCATCGACCTCATCCGCAAGGTCGCCAGCGACCGCGCGATCCTGCGCGCCCAGCATTTCTTCAGCGAGAACCGTCGGGTCGACGCGCAGGTCAACGCCCTGCGCCAGCAGAAATTCGGCGAGTTCAAGAAGCTGGTCATCAGCAGCGGCCGTTCCTCCTATATGTATAACCAGAACGTCTATTCCAACAAAAACCCGCTTTCTCAGCCCGTTGCGCTCGGTCTTTGCATGAGCGAAGCCATTCTGGAGGGCAAGGGCGCGTGGCGCGTGCACGGCGGCGGCTTCGCCGGCACCATTCAGGCGTTCGTCCCCAACGAAATGCTGACAGAGTATAAGGATCGCATGGAGCTGGTATTCGGCAAGGGAAGCTGTTACGTTCTTTCTATCCGGCCGGTCGGGGGTACTTGTGTGATTTGATTTTTGTGCAGGCGGCTTGAGCCGCCTGTTTCTTTGAGGTGGTAAAATGGAATTGTTTGATTTGATGAAAAAGCTCACCGACTGCGACGGTACGTCGGGCGACGAGACCAACGCCGCCGCTGTCGCCAAGGCGGAGCTTGAAAAGTATATGCCCTGCGAGATCGACCGCATGGGCAGCGTGGTCGGCTCCACGGGTGCAGTCGGTCAGCCGATTTTGCTCGATGCGCATTTGGATCAGATCGGGCTGATCGTCACGGCGATCGACGAGACCGGCTTTTTGAAGATCACGGCCTGCGGCGGCGCGGACGCGCTGGTGCTGGCGGCGGCCGAGGTGACGGTACACGGCAAGGAGAATCTGCCGGGCATTATCGTTTCCACACCCCCGCATCTGATTAAAGAAGACGAAAGAAAAAAAGCCCGCAAGATCACGGAACTGTCCGTCGATCTTGGGCTGACCAAAGAGGAAGCCGAACAGAAGGTCGCGGTGGGCGACCGCATCACGCTCAATGCGCCGCTCAAAAAAATGCTGAATGAACGCGTCTGCGGCGCGTCGCTGGATGACCGCTGCGGCGTCGCCTCCCTTCTGCTCTGTCTGGAAAGGCTGGGCGATCTGGTCAAAGAATTGCCGCTCAGGGTCGTGTTTTCCGCCAATGAGGAGACCGGCGGCAGCGGCGCAAAGGTGGCGGCGTACAGCGCGGGAGCGAGCGAGGCCATCGCCGTTGACGTCAGCTTTGCCAAAGCGCCCGGCGTGAAGGAAACCGTGCGCGCCAAGCTCGGCAAGGGCACCATGATCGGTTTTGCGCCGACGCTGGATCACGCCATGTCGAAAGAATTGCAGCGGCTCGCTGAAGAGGGGAATATCCCGTATCAGTTCGAGGTCATGTCCGGCAGGACCGGCACGAACGCGGATGATATCGCCACCGCGGGTCACGGCGCGAAGATGGCGCTGCTGTCCATCCCGCTGCGCAATATGCACACGGCGGCGGAGGTCATCGACCTGCGCGACGTGGAAGCGACAGCCGACTTGATGGCGGCTTATCTGAAGAATAAGGCGGTGAAGAAAGATGCTTGACACGATCCGTGAATTGAGCGCGATCAACGGTATTTCCGGGCGGGAAAACGCAGTGTGCGAAGCGATCATTTCCCGCCTGCCCGCTTATTGTGATTACACTGTTGACGCGATGGGCAACCTGCTCGTTGAGGTCAAAGGAAAAACAAAAGCGAAAAACCGCGTCATGCTGGCTGCTCACATGGATGAGGTCGGCCTGATCGTGACCTATATCACCGACGACGGGCTGATCAAATTCACCAACGTCGGCGGCGTGGAAACGGCCGTTCTGCTCGGCCGCCGCGTCAAAGTCGGCGAAAAAGGGCTGGTCGGCGTGATCGGCGTGGTGCCGATCCACCTGCGCGACGGTGATGATGAATACAAGTATCCCGAAAAGGATTCCCTTTATATCGACGTCGGCGCGGATTCCGCCGAGGAACTCAAAGACCTTGTCGCGCCCGGCGACGCGGTCACGTTTGACAGCGAGCCGTATGCGCTCGGTCATTGTTACAAGGGCAAGGCGCTCGACGATCGGGCGGGCTGCGCCGTTTTGCTGGATTTGGTGAAGGAGCAGCCGGATTTTGATCTGGCGCTTGCCTTCACGGTGCAGGAGGAGGTCGGCCTGCGCGGTGCGGGCTGCGCGGCGTTCTCACTGAATCCGGATTACGCCATCGTGGTCGAAACGACTACGGCGGCGGATATTGCCGGCGCCGAAGGTGAAAAGAAGGTTTGCGAACTCGGCAAGGGTGCAGTGGTTCCGTTCATGGATCGCTCGACCGTTTACAGCCCGAAGCTCTTTCAGCGCGCGCAGGAGCTTGCCCGTGAAAAAGGCTTTTTGATGCAGACCAAGACCATGGTCGCGGGCGGCAACGACGCGGGCATTATCCACAAGACCGCGGGCGGCGTGCCGACGGTGACGGTCTCGTTTGCCTGCCGTTATCTTCATTCGCCCAGCTGCGTGATCCATCGGGATGATATAGACCAGATGCGCAGGGCGGCGGAAGCCATCGCCGAGGAACTGGCGAATGCTTAAGCTCACGCGATTGACCGACGAGCCGCTTTGTTGTCAGAACAGTCCGCTCGGCGTAATGATCCTGTCTTACGCGGCGCTCTGCCGCACGGACGAGGGTTACTGCCGCTTTTACGAGCAGGATGACGCTGCCGTCGTTCTGCAAAACGGTTCGGCTCTGGTCGTCTGCGCGAAGGAAAACGCGGATTTTGACGAGATCAGGCAGCTTGCCGACTTTTTAGGCTGCCGCACGATCCTGTGTGAAAACGCCGATCTGTCAGACGATCAAACGGTTCTGACAGGCAGCGGGCTGACGATGCGCGGCTTTTTTGACAAAGCGGAGGAGCCCGTCCATTCGCCGCAAACCACCGCGGAGTACCGCGCGGTCTACGACCTGCTTGAATGGCGGGAAGCCGACTTCGATTCGTGGTTTGCCGACGTCAACCTGCGTATCCGCCGCCAAACGGCTGCGATCGCGGTCGCTGCGGAAAACGGTGAGATCGTCGCCACGGCAAGCGTGCTGCACCGAACGCCGAACAGCCGCGTGATCGGCGCGGTCGCGACCAAAGCGGGGCAGCGGAGCAGGGGGTTCGCCTCGGCGCTTGTGCGAAAGCTTTGCGCGCAGACCTCTTACGTTTTGTGTCTGCCGGAATTGGAAGGGTTTTACCGACGACTCGGGTTCAGTACCTGCGGTCGATGGTTTGAATACGAAAGAATAAAGGAAACAGAATGACATGATGAGTCAATTTTTCCCTGTCGATGAACGGGTGGAGAAGGCGGCGCGCCGCGCGCTCGACGCCGCGCAGCAGCAGTTTGACAGCATCGACACGATCCGCACGCACAATCAGGAAAAGGTGCTGGCGGCGTTCATCAAAAACGGCGTGACGGAAAGCCATTTCACGGAATCCACCGGCTACGGCTACGGCGACCGCGGGCGCGAGGTGCTCGACCGCGTGCTGGCGGACGCCGTCGGCTCGCCGGACGCGCTCATTCGCCACAGCCTCACCTGCGGTACGCATACGCTTTGCGTGGCGCTGTTCGGCGTGCTGCGCCCGGACGATACCATGCTCTGTGTGACGGGAACGCCTTATGACACCATTCACAGCGTCATCGGTCTGCGCGGCAGCGGGATGGGTTCGCTCAAAGAGTTCGGGGTAAGCTACCGCCAGACGGAGCTCGGCGCAAACGGAAAACCCGATCTCGACGCCATCGAACGGGAACTGACCGAACATAAAATCGCCATGGTCTACATCCAGCGTTCCCGCGGCTATTCGCTGCGCCCGAGCCTGGGCGTTGAAGATATTGAACAGATCGCCAGACTGGTGCATGAAAAAAGCGACGCGATCCTGATGGTCGATAACTGTTACGGCGAATTCGTGCAGCAGACCGAGCCGGTCTCTCACGGCGCCGATCTCATCGCCGGTTCGCTCATCAAAAACCCCGGCGGCGCTATCGCCAAATGCGGCGGCTACATCGCCGGCCGCGCCGATCTGATCGAAAAATGCGCCTATCGCATGACGACTCCGGGTCTGGGGCGCGAGGTCGGTCCCTCCCTCGGGCAGAACCGCGGGCTTTTCATGGGGCTGTTCAACGCGCCGCACATCGTGGGCGAAGCGCTGAAAACCGCCGTTTTCGCCGCTGCGCTGTTCCGTGAATTCGGCTTTGAGGCGACGCCCGCTTTCGATGAAAAACGCTGCGATATCATTCAGGCGCTCAAGCTGAGAACGAGCGAAAACCTCATCGCCTTTTGTCAGGGGATGCAGAAGGGCGCGCCGATCGATTCCACCGTCGTGCCCGAGCCGTGGGATATGCCCGGATATGACAGTCAGGTCATCATGTCTGCCGGCGCGTTCACGGGCGGGTCTTCCATTGAATTATCGTCCGACGCGCCGCTGCGCGAGCCGTTCGCGGTGTGGATGCAGGGCTCGATGAATTTTGACAGCGGCAAGATCGGCGTGATGCTCGCCGCGCAGGAATTGGTGAACAGGGGGTTGGTGTAATGGATTATCGTTATGACGGCATCACCGTGGAAACGCTCATGCTCATGAGCGAAAACGCGTTCCGCGACAGCAAGGATTTTTATGAGCAGAACAAAGAAAAGCTCAAGCAGGGCATGACCGTCCCGATCCGTCAGGTGATCGAGGCATTGTCCGACACCATCACGGATATCGACCCCGAGATCCCGATCATTCCCTCGCGCATGGTTTCGCGCATCCGCCGCGACACGCGGTTTTCCAAAAACAAGCGCCTTTATCGGGAGAATCTTTGGGCGATGTTCATGCGCGATAAGCACGAGCTGCCGTATTATCCCTGTATGTGGTTCGAGGTGTCGCCCGCCAATTATTCCGGCGGGGTCGGCATTTACGACGCGCCGCCCGCTCTCATGGAAATCTTCCGCCGCCATCTGACGGAAAAACCCGAAGAATTCCTGAAAGCGGCTGCCGCGGCGGAGGCTGCCGGCGCGGTTTACCACTGCCAGAGCTATAAAAAAGAAAAAGCCGGCTGCCCGGATGAAAGGCTTGCCCGTTTTTATAACGCAAAGAGCTTTTATTTCATCTATTCGTTCCCCGACGTCCGTCAGCTCGCCAAGCCCGTTTTTATTGAGGATATCCGCGGCATTTATCAACAGCTCAAGCCCATGTACCGTTTTCTGCTCAAGGTCAGCGAGGAATACAGCGGGACGCTCGTCAATTGAATCACAACGAAAAAACACCCGATCAGTTCGTTCTGATCGGGTGTCGTTTATTGCCTTAAATATCCCAGTTGACGTTGACCGTGGTTCCGGTCACTTTATAAGTGATCCGCATATCGTCTGTGATGGAGCCGAGGAAGGCCTTGGGCATGGTCTGATTCTTGAGGTCGATCGCGAACTTCATGCCCAGCACGTCGGAATGATAGAGCTTAAACAGGCGGAAACCGGTCTGCCACCAGGTGGTTTCCATCGGGCGATAGAACATCTGCGAGCCCTTGTAGTAAAGCGTGACGGACATCGGCAGTCTGTCTTTATCCTCAACGGCGTGGTAGAGCTGGCTGCTGCTGTTTTCGTTCTTGTAGTAGACGCCGACTTCGCAGCCGGTGGTGACGCCGTACTGACCTTTCCACGCCTGGATCAGCCAGCTTTTGCCTGCGTAGTCAAAATAGAACCGCAGACATTCAAAGTTCATGAAGAAGTAGGGAGCGGCGTTGTCATAGAACTTGCAGTAGCCGAAGTTGCGCTGCCAGCAATGCTGCGCGGAATAGTAGATATCCTGCCTCAGATCCTTGTTGAAGCCGCCGAAAGCGCCTCTGTCACCGACGCCGGTGATGAGCTGCTGCGTGACGTTGTAGTTGATCAGACCGAACGGAACGATAACGTCGCCCGCCTGTTCCTGCGAGTCGGATACGGCGAGGGGAAGGCTGCTTCCCTGCGCGTCGGCGGAAACCGTGACGGGGAGCGTGCTTTCCTGCATGACAGCATAAGCCGTGGGGGCAAAACCGGAAAAGAGCATGACGCAGGCCAGCATCATGCAGAGCAGGGATCTCGGAAAACGGCGTTTAACGGTTTCGTTCATGTAGTACCTCCAGAATTTTCAAATCAAACATAATGTTAACAAATTTGAAACAAAAATGCAATAGCAAATGTTAAAATCAGAAAAATTCTACTTTTCCGTCAAAGCCGTTGAAAAATGATCCGATCGGCTGCGTCAGTCATAATCGACGACACAGCGGTCGGTGATGACCGAGTGAACGAATTTTTTCACTTCCAGATGAGCGGGATGTACCTGGTAGCCGTCCAGCGCCGCGCGGCTTTCAAACGTGCTGAACAGCGCCAGATCGTAGCCCTTCGGGTTGAAGTTGAAGCCGACGTGCGCGCTGAGCAGCCCGGGCACCGTGCCGACCAGACCGGTCAGAAGCTCCCGCATGTGTTCCATGTTGGCCTGTTTGTTTTCGTCGTCGCGAACCTTCCAAAAAACGATGTGCGTTACCATGTTGAATCATCTCCTTGCCGATATTAAACCACATTTGTCTATTCTATACAAGAGAAAGGCGCTTTTTTCTACACAAACAAATAGGTTCTTTGGTGACAAAATCAAAAAAATAAGTTATAATTATGATGAATAAGTATATAAGGAGATGTTGGCATGAAGAAGAACCGAAAAGCACTTGTCCGCGTGATCTGCCTTGTGCTGAGCTTTTGCTGCGTTCTGATGTCAGCCCCTTTCACATATGCCGAGGGCTTGCTGCAGCTCGTCATTGACGGCGATACCTACAACAAGGTGATTCTGGACGCCGGTTCGCTGGAGCTGTATCATTGGAAATTCGACGCGAGCGAGGACACGCTCACGTTAAAGAATTTTGGCACTTCCTCTTCGCCGAAAGGCAAAATCTTCGCGTTCCCTTACGGCGGCGCGCTGACCATCGAACTCATCGGCGATAACTACATCCGTCTGGACGAGGCGTCGCCGCTGCTGGTGGTGGGCGATATCACCTTCACCGGTACGGGTCGGCTGACGGTTTACAGCCATTCCATGTACTGTATCTCGACCGATTACAGCGTCTCCGTCACCGAGTCCGCGTCGCTCCATTTGGAAGGCATGGCGGGCATTATGGCGCTCAAGGGCTTTTCTGTCGATACGACCGGTTCCGTCATCATCAACGCGACCCGCAAGGCGGTCATGGCGCAGGAAGGCGTCAACATTGCCGGCGGCAGCGTTCAGCTGAGCGGCACGAACGGTTTGTATACATCGAAGGGCAACGTCATCATGAGCGGCGGCGATACCGACGTTGAGATCACCGCGAGCAGCAGCGCCATTTATGTGGCGAATGCTGACAACTATGTGGAATGGAGCGCGAACGGCGTGGTCACGGCAGGCGATACGGCGCCGGGCTTGCCCATTACCGCTTATAACAATGAAAAATACTTCCACGCTTCGTTTTCCGGCATCCCGAAGCTGACGGTGCCGCGCCGCATTTACTGGGACGAAACGGTTTTTGACGACGGGGAGAGCAATCCGGTCGGTCGGTGGAGCGCGGTTGCCAACGCCATCGGCTATGAAGTCAAGCTCTATTATTACAATCAGAATACGGGCGCCTATACCCTGAAAGCTACGGTCACGGTGACAGACGGTCTGAGCTGCAATTTCGACAGCCTGTTCACGACCTACGGACTTTATTATTATACTGTTCGCGCACTGGGCGATGAAGTCACCTTCCTCTCCGGTGACGAGTCCGCCAGGAGCGCGACGGGGTATCGCTTCACCGGCGAGATCGCCAGCCGCTATTATGTGTCGCTGCCGACTTCCCCTTATTACACCATTCATCCGCTGACAGAAGGCAACATCGTGTATTACGGCGACGATTATTCCTTCACCATCGAGGTCGACCCCGCTTATTCGCAGACGCAGCCGATCGTTCGCTGCAACGGCGTCCGCGTCGCGCTGCGCCACGGGCTTTACACCATTGACGACGTGACGAGCAATCTGGTCATCACCGTGGACGATCCGACGCTGAATCAATACCACGTCAATGTTCCGGTCAGCGAAGCGTTTGTCATCCGACCGCTCAAGGGCTATTCCACCGAAGTGGAGCACGGCGGCAATTTCGTTTTCTCTTTCGATATTGACGATCTGTACCGTTCCAAATCCGATCCGGTCGTCTACGCGAACGGCGTCGAACTGGACGAACCGCTTTACGGCATCATTTACACCATCAGCAACATCACGGAGGATCAGACCATCACCGTCGGCGGACTGATCCGCGATAATTATGACGTTTCGTTCTGCCAGACGGACGGCGAACTGATTTCGACGGCGAACGTGGATCACGGCTATCCCGTTTCGCAGCCGGCGGACCCGACCGGGCCTGACGGAACGACGTTCCGCGGCTGGTTCAACAAAGACGGCACGCCGTATGACTTTTCCTCGCCGATCACTGACTACACGACCGTTTACGCCCGCTATGAAGCGCCGAAGGATAACGACGGCGTTTATCAGATCGCGACGCTTTCGCAGCTTGAATGGTTCGCGGAAGAAGTCAAATTCGGCAACAGCACCATCAACGGCAAGCTGGTCGCCGATATTTCCATGAACAGCGGAAAATACGTTCATGTGGGCGATGATACGGTATTTACGACCGACGCGGCGCTCTGGAGCCCGATCGGCGGCTATGATTATCTGGCGGAAGATGAAGACTATGTCCGCTTCTATGCCGGCACCTTCGACGGCAACGGTCACACGCTGCGCGGCTTTACCGTTCAATATGACGCGATGGACGCCAACGCCTCATATCTGGGCATTTTCGGCATCACCACCGAGACCGCGCAGATCAAGAACCTGACGGTCGTCGACTCCGCTTTTGACGGGTACAGCTACATTGGCGGCATCGTCGGCAAAAGCGGTGGCGCCGTTGTCAACTGCACGAGCGCCGCGACCTGCAGCGGTGTGCTGAACGTCGGCGGCATTGCCGGTTCGGCGGGCGGCAACGTTACGAACTGCGTCAACAGCGGCTCCATTCGTGTCGATCATTATACAAGCGATGAATCCGTTGCGCCCATCGGCGGCAGCAATGCCGGCGGTATTATCGGTTTGATCGAAGGGGCGAACGTGACTGTTTCCGGCTGCGTCAACAGCGGCGAGGTGCAGGCATTCGACTGCGCCGGCGGCATCGTCGGCACGGGGCTGCAAAGCGGCTGCGCGCTTTCCGGCTGCCGCAACAGCGCGCCGATCTCTTCCGAATCCTACGCCGGCGGGCTCGGCGCGAAGCTTTACGCACAGTTGACCGATTGCAGCAACACGGGCGACGTAGTCGGAACGACCGGCGCCGCCGGTTTGATCGCGGTCTGCGCGCCCGGTCAGGTGCTGCGTTGCTATAATACGGGCGCGATCACGTCCGGCTCCGGCTATGCCGGCGGTCTTTTGGGAACGCTCGAAGAACCCGGGCAGGTTGCCTTCCGCTTCTGCTATAACGTCGGCTCCGTCGCGGGTCAGACGTTTGCGGGCGGTCTGGCTGTCGAGCTGCACGCGACCGTATTTGAAAACTGCTATTCTTACGGCACTGTCTCGGCCGCAGCGACCGACGCCATTATTACGCAGGCGACTGCCGTCACCACGACCAACACTTACTATGTCAAAGGAAAATTCGAGCATACTTCCTGCGGCGCCGCGGTCGCTGATACACACTTTTACAGCGGCTGGCTCGCTTATGATATGAACCGTTCCTGCCAGCTGCCGTTCTGGGCGCAGGGCAGCGGTTACCCGATCTTTGCCGATAATCAGCATCCGGCGTTTGAGCCGCAGTTCAGCGGCACGGGCGATCCCGATGATCCGTATCTCATCCAGAACGAGCAGGAGCTGCGCCTGTTTGCCGATCTGATCAATCGGGAAAGCGGTTATGAGACAATGTGCTACCTGCAAGCGGCGGATATCACCCTGCATGACGCGGGAACCGCCGGCAACTTCCCTGCGATCGGCTCCGAGAACAAGCCTTTCAGCGGACTGTATGACGGCGGCGGCTATTCGCTCAGCGGGCTGAATATACTGGAAGAAACCGAAAACGTCGGTCTGTTCGGCTATGCCGATTCCGCTCTCTTACAGAATATCGTCATCCGAAACAGCAGCGTGAGCGGCGTGAACTATGTCGGCGCTCTGATCGGCTATTCCTCTCTGTGCTATGTTGCCGACTGCCGCGTGGAAGCCTGCGCTGTGAACGGTATTCAATCCGTCGGCGGCTTGATCGGCTATCTGACCGGCGACATTTCCGGCATTATCGTGAACGCTGACGTCAGCGGAACCATGTCCGTCGGCGGTTTGGTCGGCGTGAATGAGGACGGCACCGTTAATGACTGTTACACCTCGGGTTCCGTTGCGGCGGTTGATCACGGAGCGGACAGCGCCTCTGACGTCGGCGGCTTGATCGGCGTCAATTTCGGCTATATTGATTACTGCGGTGCGACAAGCAGCGTGACGGGCGGCGACATGGTCGGCGGCTTCTGCGGCACGAATTTCAGTTCGATCGCCAATTCCTACGCTTCCGGCGTCGTCACGGCGACCGGTGTTTACAGCGGCTTTTGTGCGAACGACCAGGGCGCGGAAGAAAGTCTGAACTGTTATTACAACGCCCAAAACGAGGGCGTCATCGTCGGAACGGCGCAGCAGCCTGTCTGGTTCCTCAACGGCATTACCGCCTATTATCTCAATAACGACGGCGCCGAAGCTATCTGGACGCAGGGCGAATTCGGACCGATCGTTGCCGAAAACACGGCTGACGCCATCCGCCACACGGTTCTCTTCCTCTCGTTCGACGAAGAATATGACTTTGTCGGCGCGGCGGACGGAGCGGGTCCGGTTATCATGCCCGAAGACCCGAGCGCGAACAATCTGCATTTTGTCCGCTGGGATATGCCGCTGGATTCCATTACCGCAAACATCGTTACGCACGCCGTCTATGAACAAACCTCGTTCATCAATCTGGCGCCGGCCGCGACAGTGACCATTGTCAGAGTCGGCGATGAAAACATTTTGGTCGGGATCGATCCGAACGATCATATGACGGTCGGGCAGCTCCGCAATCAGATCGCGAACGAAAACATTGATATCACCGACGAGTACAGCATTGACGTACTTGATTCTTCCGAGCCGGTGGTCAGCGGGATTCTGATCCAGCTCTATCAGGAACCCGGCGTTTACGAAGACCTTGTGACCGTCGTGGTTTACGGCGATCTGGATAAGAACAACACGATCGACGATATGGACGCGTTTTTGCTGAATATGATCCTCAGCGGCGTTCTTGAGCCGGACGATCTGGGCAGCGGAACGCGGTTTGCCGCGGACGTGGATATGGACGGCGAGATCACGCAGAACGATCTGGTGCTGTTCCAGAAATACTTCCTGCATGAAGAACAGATCCAACAAAGACCATCATAAACGGGGAGAATGATATGAGTACGATTCGCACCAAATGGTCGGAAACGATCGACAAAAGCTGCCCCTTGAACGAATACCCACGCCCGCAGATGGCGCGCGATAGCTATCAATGCCTCAACGGCGAATATGACTATGCCGTTCTGCCCCTCGCGCAAAAGACGATGGGGGAGAGCCATGGCAAAATTTTAGTGCCCTTCGCGGTGGAGACCGAGCTTTCGGGCGTGGAAAAGCCGCTCGACGAGCACCACGCGCTGTGGTATCGGCGCACCTTTACCGTTGCGGAGGACTATGACGGCAAGCGGGTGCTGCTGCATTTCGGCGCCGTCGATTGGCAGTGCGAAGTGTGGGTGAACGGCGTCGCGGTGGGCTCCCATATCGGCGGCTATTGTCCGTTTACCTTTGATATCACCGATTATCTTGATGAAGAAAATGAACTGATCGTGCGCGTGGTCGACCCGACCGACAAGGGCGGTCAGCCGCGCGGCAAGCAGGTGCAGAAGCCCGTCGGTTTCTGGTACACCGCGACTTCCGGCATCTGGCAGACGGTTTGGCTGGAGGTCGTGCCGCGGCATTATATCCGGCAGCTGAAGCTCACGCCGGATATCGACCGCTCCGTTTTGCGCGTGGAGACCCCGCAGAACGTCGGCAGCCGCTTGAAGGTCGAGGTCAGAGACGGCGAAAAAGTCGTGGCGAGCGCAGTCATCACCGAAGGCGAGAGCGTTGCGATCCCGAACGCCAGACTCTGGTCGCCCGAAGAGCCGTTTTTGTATGACCTTTCTGTTTCATTGCTGGACGGCGACGAAGCCGTCGATACCGTTTCTTCCTATTTCGGTATGAGAAAATTCAGCATGGCGAAAGACCAGAACGGCTACCTGAGGCTCTGCCTGAACAACAAGCCCTATTTCCAGAAAGGGCTGCTCGATCAGGGCTACTGGCCGGACGGCGGTCTGACCGCGCCGAGTGATGAAGCGCTGATCTACGATATCCAGACCATGCGCGACCTGGGCTTCAACGTGCTGCGCAAGCATATCAAGGTCGAGCCGCTGCGCTGGTATTACCACTGCGACCGCCTCGGTATGCTGGTGTGGCAGGATATGCCCAACGGGTGCGATGTCAACATGTTCGTGGCGGGCGTTTTGCCCAACATCAACCTTCGCACACTCAACGACAAGCATGAAAAGCTGTTCTGCCGTACCGATCCGAAAGCGCAGGACCTGTTCCGCGCGGAGCTGGACGAAATGCTCAGCCATCTCTATAATGTCGTGTCCATTTGCTGCTGGGTCCCGTTCAACGAGAGCTGGGGGCAGTTCGACGCCGTCAACGTTGCCAAACACGTCAAGCAGTTCGACCCGACCCGCTTTGTCGACCATGCCAGCGGCTGGCACGATCAGGGCGCGGGGGATTTCAAGAGCATCCACCGCTACGTCGTCCCGCTCAACACGCTGCGCGCCGACAAGCGCGCGTTTGTCATCAGTGAATATGGCGGTTACAGCCGCGTGATCGAAGGCCACGTCTGGAACCGTCAAAAGTGTTTCGGATACCGCATGTTCAAAGATGAGCAGACGCTCTCCGACGCCTACCGCAAGCTGCACGAAAAGCAGGTGTACCACCTGCTCAAAAAGGGACTTTGCGCGCTGATCTACACGCAGGTGAGCGACGTGGAAAACGAAGTGAACGGCATCTTGACCTATGACCGCAAGCTCGTCAAGCTGGATGAAGCCATGATCCGGGAGATCAACGCGAAATTGACTTATTGATTGTTGCGCAGATCATCCATGTAAAACAGCAGCGCGCGCTCCAGATTGCGCCGCTGCGCGGTCGACAGTTTTTTATTGAAGGCGAGCGTATGCGCCAGTTCGGCGATACAGCTTCGCAGATATTGATCTCGGTTCAAAACGATTTCTCCTTTGCTTTTTGTTCTATTTTCCGTCGTTTTGGAGCAGATAACAGCGGTAATTGAAAGCAAAAAACACACCTGATTCCGGTTCTGAAAAGCCGTTCAGGTGTGTTTTTTCTGATTTTTGTTTTATTGATTCATGCCGTGATACGCAACGAGCGCCGCGTTCGGATCCATCGTGCAGCCGAGGCGATAAAGCGGCACTTGTTTTGCTAAATTTGTCAGCAGATCGAGCGTTTGTTCCATGCCCTGCGCCGTCGGCGGTTGGTAGGTCTGGCGCAGAACGGCGGCGAGATGGGGGGCAAAGCCGACCTTTTCAATGTGGTCAAAGCAGTCGCGCTGCAAAAGGCAGATGGCTTTCAGCGGCAGGATGACGTTGCTGCCGAAGTTTTCCTTGCCCTGCCAGGGCGAACCGCAGGCGAACGCGCCGCTTTCGGTGACTTTCAAAAAGGGCTTGTCGCCGTTGACGACCGCCGCGCGGTCGCCGAACTGTTCGAGCCAATACCGGATGTGAGTGGTCTTGCCGGTGCCGCTTTTGGCGGTGAACAAATAGACCTCACCGTCCACCGCGATCGCCGCGCCGTGGAACAGCACCGCGCCGTACTGTGGCATCTGATCGGCGATCTTTCGGCTGACCGCGAGCGTTTCCAGATAGGGCAGGGGATATTCCTGCACCGATCGGTTGCGGTGCGGCGCCGTTCTGGCGTTGAACGCCTGTTCGTTGGCAAGATCGTCTTCCGTGATCGCAACGCTGAAAACCGGCGCTTTTTCACTCAGAAAACGGCTGCAAAAGGCTTTTGTCTGCGGATAATTTGCCTGAATCCGGATCGGAATATCCGCGATCGAAACAGTAAACTCAATCATATTGTCACTCTGCTAACTTCAAATCAAGATAAATGCCGTAGTGGTCGGACAGATAAGCGTCGTTGATCTTATCGTCCATCACGTGATACACCAGCGGCGTGATCGTGTCGGAAACAAAAATGTAGTCGATCAGCTTCGGCGTGATCGCGCCGTAGCTGTGAAAGGTGCCTTGATCGTCTGTCTCCCGAGCCGTCAGGCGGCTGTCCTGCAAAGCGTCGGCGACTGTCCGATACATGTCGGAGTCGTTCCCCGCGTTGAAATCGCCCGTCAGAACGACCGGCAGGTCGCCCGCGATCGATTTCATCTGCTCCAGCAGCACCCTCATCTGATTGGTTCTCGCTTCATCGCTGACGTGATCGAGGTGCGTGTTGAAATGAACATAGGTCTGTTTTGTCTCTTTATTTTGCAGGATCGCCCAGGTGCAGATGCGGATGTTGGCGGAGCCCCAGTCGGAGGAACCGGCAACGTCGGGCGTTTTGGACAGCCAGAAGGTGCCGGAATCCAGCAGATCGTATTTTTCCACCTTATAAAAGATCGCGCTGAATTCGCCGCGGTTTTTGCCGTTGGTGCGTGAAACGCCCACGGATTCATAACCGTCCAGATGGTCACGCAGATAGGTCATCCATTGCAGCGTCGCTTCCTGTACGCCGATGGAATCCGCGTTTGCCTCGTTGAGCTGCGCCGCCAGCAGCGGCGCGCGGTAAGCCACGGAGGTCTTGCCGATCCCGATGCAGCGCAGGTTAAACGTCACCACGCGCAGATCGGCGCCGTCCGCCGTCGGCGGCATCGGGTTGGCTTCCGCCGTGCCCGACGGCAGGAAAAAAGAAGTCAATGAAAGCGAGAGCGAAAGAAAAAAGCGTGTGAGGGAAATCAGGAAGGAATCGGCCACAAAAACACCCCCATGGTTTTATTTCATTTCATTCAGGATCTTCAGCACCGCCAGCAGGCTGTCTTTGTCGACCTTTTCAACGGGCTGATCGTTCTTGACGCAGTCGGCAAAATAACGCAGCTCGTTGGCATAAGCGTCACCGGAGGGCAATTCAAAATCGCTCTGATTTTCCGTCACATCGTCGCTGTAAGGCTTGATGCGGTTGCCGAGGCTGTCGTAGATCGTCAGCTCTTTGTTTTCCAGCGCGACGACGGCTTCTTCAAACTGGAACCGAAAGCCCATGCTGAATGGATAATGTGCCTTATACCACGACGCCTCCGTCGTGATAAAGAAATCGCCGTAGTCATATGCTACGCTCAGATAATCCTGCTCCGGCAGCTTCTGCCGTTTGAAACGATAATCCTTCGGCAGACCGAACGCGTAGACCAGAAAATCGAGGTCGTGGATGTGCAGATCGAACGGGATCAATCCGCTGAGCTCCTCTTTATAATACCATTGGTTCCAGCCGCCGCCCGGATAGCTGCCCAGCCGCCACATGTGGGCGGAAAGCAGTCTGCCGTATTTGCCACTGTCGTAAATTTGTTTGATGAGATCGTAATCATCCCAAAACCGCAGACACTGCGCCACCATGTATTTCACGTTGTGCTTTTTCGCCGCCGCGTACAGCGTGTGCACGTCTTCTTCCCGAAGCGCGATCGGCTTTTCGGTGACGACGTTGATCCCTTTTTCCATGGCGCGCAGGGCGTATTCACAGTGCAGATAGGTCGGCAGGCAGATATCAATGATGTCAAACTCGTTTTCCGCGAGCATTTTGTCAAAATCCGTATACTGCTTTTTGACGGCGTAGCGTTCCATTTTTTCGGGGCGAATATCGCAAAGGGCGATGAGTTCAACGTCGTCCATGGTCTGCCACGCGGGAACGTGAGCGCCGCTGATGCCGCCGCATCCGATCAAACCGACTTTCAGCATTTTTCCGACCTCTTTTCACGGCTGTCATTCACTGAAAAAAATAGCATAGGAAACGAAAGATGTCAACATTTTTGCGCTTTCGGTTTACAAGCGGTTTATTATGCAGTATAATAAAACCACATTTATGGAAAGGGTGACACGATGAAATCCATTATTTCCGCTTTTACGGCTGTTATCATGATCATTACCGCATGGTTCTGTATTCCGGTCAATATTTCCGGCGACCCGCAGATCAAGGACCAGCCGACCGTTGACGATAGCTTTACGCCCGTGCTGCGCTTCATGGTCTGCAGCGATACGCACGTTCACGGGGCGGACGATACGCTCCGCCTGAATCGCATCGCCAAAGCGCTCGATTTCTGCTACGGCGAAGCCGAAAAGGATTCTTCGCACAGCACGCTTGACGCGATGATGGTGGCTGGCGACGTCACGAACGACGGCTATGACGAGCAGTTCAACGCTTTTGCCGGCGTGATCCAATCCTCGCTGAAAGAAGAGACCGATCTGCTGGCGATCGTGGCCAAAAACCACGACGGCTATCAGGGCAAGAGCTGCCGCGGCAAGATCAGCGCCATCACCGGCGACGACGCCGATTTCCACGTCGTCATCGGCGGATACCATTTTATCGGTATCTCCACGTCCAAAATAGAAGGGCTGCGGTTTGATCTCAGTCAGAAGATCTGGCTGCAAAAGCAGTTGGACGAAGCGATGAAGGACGATCCGACCAAGCCGATCTTCGTCATGCACCATGAGCACATTCGCGGCACCGTCTACGGTTCCTCCAGCTTTGAGGGCTGGGGCACCAACAACTTCAACGCCATACTGAAACAATACCCGCAGGTGGTCGATTTCTCCGGCCATTCTCATTATCCGATCAACGACCCGCGTTCCATCTGGCAGGGCGCTTTCACCGCCATCGGCACCGGCTCCATCAGCTATATGGAAGTGACCGTTGACAGCGACCGCACCCAGCACCCCGAATATCCCGGCAGTCCCGAATGCAATTACGACGTGTCCGCGCAGGCGTGGCTGGTCGAGGTCGATGCCGCCAACCGCATCCGCTTTAGGGGCTTTGACGTGAACGACGGCGTCTACCTGTGCGAATACCTGGTCGAAGACGTCACCGATCCTGCCGCTTTTGTCTACACGCCCGACAACCAGAAGGATAAGTCTTCCGCGCCTGAATTCGGCGCGACGGCGGCTCTTTCCGTTGCGAAGAAGGATGACAAATACGTTGTCACCTGCCCCAAAGCCGAAAGCACCGACGGCAGACCGATCGAGGTTTACCGCATCACGGTCAAAACCGACAAGGGCGTTACGACTCATTCGGAATACATCGTCAACAACTACTGGCTGCCCGAAGACAAATGGCTTGACTCGGTCGATTTCACCATCAGCGCCAAGCCCGGATATCAGGTCAGTGTGGTTGCCGAAAACGTCTACGATATGGCGTCTCAGCCGCTGACCGCCACCATCAGCTGAACCGCATAATGAAATCAAAAACAGGCATTGTTCCAACGAGCAATGCCTGTTCCTTTTTTAGTTTAATTCAACCTCAAACCCCGCGAAGGCAAACGGCGCGAGGGGCGAGAGCCGCACGGCATTTTTGTCGATCTGCGCCGAACAGCGAATGGTGTTCAGCAGCGTTCCGCTTTGCGGGAGCGTGACCAGCGGCTCGGCGATCTCATCCGTGGAAAAGTTCCACAGCCCGACCGCTAAGCGGCTGCCGCATTGTTTGGTCTGAAGATACAGATCGGGGTTGTCGAAGCAAACGGCGGGCAGCTTTTCGCCGCTCAGCCATTCGGCGGCAGCGGCGAGCTGTTTCGCGCGCGGATAGGTGCGGAAGAGCGCTTCGGAATTGAAATAGCCGTCAAAGCAAAGCACAAAGAATTTCTGCCCGTCCGCGTTCGTATAGTGAAAACTCGCCGGATATTCCTGTTCCCCGCAAACGAACGCGGTTTCGATTACCGCGTCCGGCTGCGGTTCCACAACGCGGAACCGCGATTCCCCGTCGAGCGCCACGTAATTGCCGTCCGACAAAACGTGTTCCCTGTCCGCCTGTTTGTCTTCTCCGATCTTTACGATCCCCACGTCGACGCCCTGCTCCATGAGCAGCTCACACGCCCGCAGATCGAGGATCAGCCCGCTTGAGAGCTTGTCTTTCGGCACGGCTTTCACGTCCTCGCCGAACGCAACGCCCGCGCAGAACCGCTCGCCGTAGGTGATGGGCAGGGAGCAGGAGGTCAGCATTTTGATCGAGGGCGAAAAGGCGGTGTCCTCCATGCTGCAGGTGTTTTCCATTTTTTTCGGAATGGTCATGTCGGCGAATTTTGCCGCCTTATCCCAAACGCGGATGCCGACGGACTCCTTGCCGCCGAAGACCGTTTCGATTTGGGCGCAGACCTCCCGATTCCGTTCATGCGCCTGCCGGTAGCCCGTTTCCGTTTGCGGGTGGGAGGTGTAGTCCAGTGCGTATTTCAAAATGCCGTCCATGCATCCCGCGGCGCGCAGCGCGGTGTCAAAGCTTTCCAGATAGGCATACCCCACGCGGAACCGCGGGCGCGGGAAGGTATCTCCCTCGGAAAACATTTCAATTTCGCTGTTTTCACGGCGGGAGGCTTCCAGCCGTTCCAGTTCAATGCTTTCCGCGATGCGGATGCCCCACGTGCGCAGCGCGCCCCAATACGGCGCGCCGATCAGGCGGTAAAACGGCTTGTTTTTGCCCGCCAGAATTTCCGCGATCTGATCCGGCGTCGTGCCGTCCAGATCCCACGAGGTGATGCACGCGCAGAAGCCCAGCCGCAGATCGGGGTTCACTTCGTCCACATATTGCCGCATTGCGGCGGCAAAATCAAGGTAGGCGGCCGCGTTGCCCTGCACAAAGGCGTCGCGGTATTTGTTCTTTTCGCCGCTGAGCAGATACGGTCGGATGGTATCAAGGTCGAGCTTTTCACCGAGCGCGTCTTCCATCATTTTCATGTGGTTTTCACAGCAGCAGCCGAAACCGATGTCGTGGAAGCCGTAGCGGAAATCGTCGTCGAACATGATCAGGTCAAAGCCGCATTTCGCGCCGTCCTGCAAAATCTTGCCGATCACCTTGCGGTATTCGAGATCCGTCGCGCAGATCTGCGTGGCGGATTTTTGACCGAAGGGCGAAGTCAGGCGCATATAACTGCATTCGCCTTTGAGAAAATACGCCCAGATCCACATGCCGACTTCAAAGCCCCGCGCTTGGAACCACGCGCAGTTTTCTTTCAGGCTCGCGAATTCTTTGGCGCGGTTCTCATTGAAAAGCCCCGCGGAGTTCGGGCAGAGAAACAGCCGTTCGCAGTCGAGCTTTTTCAGTTCCTCAAGCACGGCTTCCCTGCCATAGTGATCCAGTACAAACGTGGTGATCGGTACGGATACTTTATACATATCGTTTTCCTCGCAAAAATCCCCCAAGGGTTGGCCGCCTTGGGGGATGGATGATCAGTTGATTTTCAGTGTGATGTCGCTGAGCGGATAGGTGCAGCAGGGGTGGATGTAGCCGAATTCCACGTCCGCCATGCGGCGCTTGTCAACGCCCTGCGGAATGAAGATCTCACCGCACACCAGCTTGCTGCGGCAGAAACCGCATTCGCCGCTGCGGCAGCGCGCGGGCACGGCGATGCCGGCCTTTTCCAGCGCGCAGAGGATGCTGTCCTCCGCTTTACATTCGATCTGCGTCGTTTCGCCGCGGTCGATCACGGTCAGGCGGAACGTCTTGTCAAGCAGCTCGGTCGGATAACCGGGCTCGTCGGCGAGCTTTCTCGCGCCGGCGGACATTTCCATGCGGATGTATTTGTCGGCGATGCCGAGCTTGGGCAGCTCCTGCCCGAGAAAGCGATACATCGCGCCGGGGCCGCAGACGAACACGCTGTACGGTTCGTTTTCGGGCGCGTACTTTTTGATCAAATCGGCGCCGATGAAGCCTTTTTCATACCCAGCGCCGACGTTTTTCGCGTCGCTGAGCACGTAGACGACCTTAACCTTATCGCAGGTCTTGGCGATCCGATCGAGTTCTGCTTTGAATACGATCTCATCCTTGGTGCGCGCGCCGTAGAGCAGGATGAGGCTGAAATCCTCGGTGCCGTCCGCAATGGCACGGGCGAAAGAGAGGAACGGCGTGATGCCGCTGCCGCCCGCCAGACCGACCACGGTCTTCGCGTCGCGCAAAGGCTCGTAAACGAAATTGCCCTCGGGGGCGAAGGCGGTGACCCGTTCGCCGACCTTCCAGTTATCGAGAATATAGCCGGAAGCGAAACCGTCGGGTACGCGCTTGACCATGATGTGATATTCGCCGTGCAGCGCGGAAGACGGGGAGGATGCCAGCGAGTAGGGTCTGGTGAGGAGGGAAGGACCGACCTTGAGCTGAACGGTCAGATACTGACCGGCGCGGAAATACGGGGTCGGCACGTTGTTTTCCCAAGTGAGATAGTAGCTCTTTACGTCAGCGGAATGTTCTTCGATCCTGCGAACGCGCAGGCTGAGCTTTTGCGGATGGAGCGCCTTGGCGACCGCATTGACCTGAAAACGGTCGGGCGCCGTGATCGGGTCGGCGGAGGTGGCTCTGATTTCGGAAATGCGCTTCGGGATCATGGAGACCGTGTTCAAAAAGTCAGCGGACTTTGATTTGACGATAATCGTTTTATGGAGCTTCATGCGTTTGCCTCCTCCTTTGCCGCATCATTCAGAATTTGCTGCGCCGCCGCGTTGCCGGTCGTGTAGGACGGCGAGAAGCCGATACACTGTTCCGTGTAGCCGCCGGCAAAATAGAGATTTTTGATCTTTTCGCCCATCGCTGAAGTCATCAGGCGGTGGACGATGCTGTTCGTGCCGGAGGCGTCGTAACCGTAGATCGTGCCGTTCGGCGCTTCGGTATAATGCGCGTAAGTTACGGGCGCGGCGATCTCGATTTCTTCAATGCTGTCGCGGATCTGAATACCCGTGCCGCGCTCGAAGTTTTCGATCATCTTATCGGCGAATTCGCGTTTGAGCTTCATATAGTTGGCGGGCGTCACGTCGTTCCACGCGTCGTCGCCTAAAAACAGGCTGGTCATATACAGAACGGTCGTGCCTTCCGGCGAACAGTCGGGGTCGCCCGCGTTGAGGTTGACCGTTGCCTGCACGCCGTTGGTTTCACGGGAATGGCACATGTCGCTCTGAAGCTTGGTGTCGGCGGTGTCATAAATAAAGTAGGTGTGATTATTCATGCCGAGCTCTTCGGGGGATTTGTTCAAGCCGACAAACACGGCGAAGCCCTTGGCGGCGAGCTTTTTGGCATTGTAGTTTTTGAGCTGGTATTCCGGCACTTCCTTGCGGTCGATGAGCTTGTTGAAGGCGTTGTAGGGCGAAGCGTTGCAGACGATGTAGTCCGCCAGAATTTCTTCGCCGCTTTCCAGCTTCACGCCGTAAGCCTTTTTGTCTTTGACGAGGATCTTTTCCACCTTCGTGTTCATCCAGGCTTCGCCGCCCAACTCCGTGAAGCGGTCAAGCAGCGCGCAGCTGATGCCGTGGCTGCGCTTCTTCGGAATGGTCGCGCCTTCGCAGATGTAGGAGTGGAACATGGTGAAATAATGGATGGCGTTCATCTCGTCGAGGTTCACGCCGAGGTAGCACCAGTAGCCGGAGAACATGTCGCGGATCGGCTTGGGCACGTTCATCGCGTCGAACACCTGATTGACCGAGTAACCCGCCAGATTGATGAAGTTGGTATACTTTTCAAAAATATCCTTGATCATGCCGGGCTTGAAATCGGTGATGCTGCTGAGGAAATTGACGCCGTCGTTGATCTGCTCGATCAGATCGAAGATTTCTTCACACACCGCGCGGGAACCGGGCACGTATTCTTCGCATCTGGCGATGAAGTTTTCCTTGCCGATCGGCATGTCGTAATCAAAGTTTTCGTCGCCGTCGCCCAGCGTCATGGTGCGGAACGCGTCCGGCAGGGAGATCCATTCCACGCGGTCATAAATGCCGAGCTCTTTGAAAATCTTCGCCAGACTGCCGTTGTCGTTGATCAGCGGACCGATGCCGCACAGCTCGTGCAGCGACGCCTCGAACTCAAAACGGCCGCGGACAAAGCTGGTGGCAAAGCCGCCGGGGAGATTGTGTTTTTCAAGCAGCAGCGTCTTCTTTCCGTTGAGCGCAAGCCTTGTGGCGCTGGTCAGACCGCCGTTGCCTGCGCCGATGACAATGGCGTCATATTTTTTTGCCATATTTGCCCTTCTTTCTTTATAAGTTTATATTGATTTTAACAAACGGTGGAAACCTTGTCAAACAAAACTTGGATTATTTTGTCGGTCGATCGGTCATGCAGAATTGCAGCGTGCCGCCCCGCAGAAGCTCCGACGCCTTGATCCGATAACCATCGATCGGCTCGTCGTTGAAGGCGGCAGCTTTGACGTAGATCGCTTCGTCGCTCACGACGTCTGTCTCCACGATCAGACGGCTACCGTTGAACAGATCGATCTCCGCGCGCTTGACAAAGGGCGACCCCAGCAGGAACAGATCACGCCCCGCAACGGGAAACAGCCCGAGCGCCATACAGCAGTAATAGGACGACAGCGCGCCGGTGTCGTTGTTGCCGGGCAGACCGCCCTTGCCGGTGGTGAACATATACTTCATGCCGCTGCGGATGATCTCGCAGGTGCGGTCGTGCCGATCGGCGTAAATATAGGAAAACGGCGCTTCCGTGTCGGATTCGTTGTTGAAGCCCTCAAACCGGCCGAGCTTGATCCCTTCCGCCACCGGCTCGTAATCCGTTGGGTCGGTCGGCAGGGTGACGTCCGGCTGACCGTAGCCGAAAAAGCGGTCGAGCAGTTCGACGAACCGCTCCTTGCCGCCTGCGAGCGTGATGCGTTCATCCATGTCCAGCATCTGCCGGAACGAGTAGTTGTAGAGCGTGCCTTCGTAATAGGATGAATCCGCTTTCAGCAGACCCGTCTCTTCGGAATAGCACATTTTCCATTGCTGCGCCAGCGGCTCCAGCCGTTCGGCAAGCGCGTCCCTGCCGCGCTCCCGCGCAAGCTGCGCCGTTAAGCCGCAGCCGTCCGCCATGTCCAGCATCCACGTGTGCGACTGGCAAACGCCGTCCACCGTGAAATCCTTCTTGTTGTCGGCAAAAATATCGGTTTCGATGCAGCGCAGCAGGCGGTCGGCGTCCATCTTCACGCCGTAGCGGTAAGCGGTGAGCAGCACGTATTCCGCCAACATGCGCGCCTGCTCGGCGTGGAGCTTGGTGCGGGCGGACAGCCCGATGTTGTTCGGCAGCTGTCCCAGCGCTTCGCCGCAGCTCAGCAGCGTTTCGACCGCCTTTTCGCCCTGCTCGCGGTCGATCAGAAACAGCAGTGAAAGCTGTGTTTTATACATATCCCACAGGGTCGTGAAATCCACGGAAAACGGTTTGCCCTTATCATAGATGAAACTTTCCCCGTCCCAATCCGCGGGCTTGACCAGCGAGTGATAAAGGTTGGAATAGAAGATTTCACGCACCTCGTCGCTGTCCGTTTCAATTCTTATCTTAGATAATTCCTTGTTCCAAATGTCATACGCCCGCGCTTTGCTTTCGTCAAACCCGCCGGCAGCTTGCAGATATGCCAGCGCCTTTTCACAGCTTGCCAGCGAGACTGCGACTTTCAGCTCGACTTCATCCGGTTCATCGACCGATAAATCAACGTAAGTTTCCGTCGCCGTCTTCGGCAGCTTACATTGTACGGCAAAAAACAAGGATACGCCTTCGGCGAATACTTCCGAGAGGATCAAGTCGCCCTCGATGCGGAGTGAGCGCACCTCGGCGTTTCTGCTTTCAAAATCGGGGTAGTGAAGATCCATGTTGGCAAAATCGATGCGGATTCTTCCTCCTGTCTTGCGGAACGTGTAACGATGCAGCGCCGTGCGGCGGTCAACGGTCAGCTCGCAATTGATTCCGTCCAGCTCACAGGCATAATACCCGGGCTGCGCGGTCTCACTGAGAATCGGCTGCCGTTCGATCGTTTCGCCGTAATGCGGGCTGACGAGGCAATAGTTGTAGTAATAGCCGACCGCGCCGACGCCGCTCTGGTGCAGATGGCTGAACCCCAGCAGACCGTCGTCGTCAAAATGCCGCGGGCGCGCGAAGCTGTTCATTTTGTGGTTCGTGCTGCCGGTCGGGTAGCCGCCCGTGTAGGGCGCCGCGCTCATCGGACCGAACGGCAGCGTGGCGGCGGGGGAGGTGTTGCCGCAGCCTGCTTTGATGAAAAACCATTTGGCGGCGATGCCCTGCGCTGGCGGCAGGTCGATCTCGCCGTTGCCCTGAAAGACGTTCACAGATTGACAATAGTCCATCATTCCGACACCTCGCTTTCAATTGTGCCGAGACACGTTTCGCTGTCGGCGCCGGTGATCCGCACCCGATAGAATTCGCCGCAGACCGCGTTTGCCGCGATCCTGACGGGCGTATAGTTGGCAGTGTAGCCGACCGAACTGCCGTCCGGCTCGTTGGTTTCCGCCAACACTTCAACGGTTCTGCCGACTTGTTTTTTCAAGTATTCTTTTCGTATTGTTCCGGTCTCGTCGATCATGCGCCGCGCCCGCTGCTCTTTTACGCTCTTTTCGATCTGTCCGTCAAAATCGGCGGCGCGGGTGCCGGCGCGCGGGGAATAGGGGAACACGTGGACTTTTTCAAAACCGATCTCTTTCACAAAACGGAGCGATTCCTCGAATTCCTCCTCCGTTTCCCCGGCAAAGCCCACCATCACGTCCGTCGTCAGCGTGCAGTCGGTGAACCGCGCGCGCAGCTCACGGCACAGTGCGGCGTATTCCGCCGCCGTGTAGTGGCGGTTCATGCGTTTCAGGGTCGCCGTGCAGCCGCTTTGCAGGGAAATGTGGAACTGCGGGCAGAGCTTCGGACACGCTGCCATGCGGTCAAGGATTTCCGGCGTCAGGTGGTCGGGCTCCAGCGAACCCAGACGGATGCGGCGAACGCCGTCGATCGCTGCGACCGCTTCAATGGCGTCGCAGATATTCTGCTGTGTGCCGATTCCGTAGGCGGAAAGATTGATGCCGACCAGCACGATCTCACGGAACCCGTTCGCGGCGAGGGTTTCCGCTTCCTTTCGGATGTCGGGCAGCGGCTTGGAACGCACGCGCCCTCTTGCGTAGGGGATGACACAGTAAGAGCAGAAGCGGTTGCAGCCGTCCTCAATTTTCAAAATGGCGCGGGTGCGCTCTTCAAATTCGGTGATGGCGCAGGGGAGAAACGCATCTTCTTTTTCATGGGGGAGGATGCGTACCAGCCGTTCCTTTTGTTCAAAGTATTCGTGGATCAGCGAGAGGATTCGGTCGGTGGAACGGTTGCCCGTGACGATATCCGCCTGCGTCAGCGCCTGAGCCGCCTGCGGATACGCCTGCGGCATGCAGCCGGTGAGCAGTACAAGCGCGTCGGGGTGCAGGCGCTTGAAGCGGCGCACCGCCTGCCTTGTTTTTTTGTCGCTTTCCGCCGTGACGGTGCAGGAATTGACGATATAAACGTCCGCTTCCTCACCCGGCGGCACGAGCAAAAAGCCGGCGTTTGCCAGCGCTTCGCCGATGACCTGCGTTTCGTATTGATTGACTTTACAGCCAAGGGTATATAAAGCAGCCTTCATGAATGATCCCCCTAAAGATTCGCCTTATTATATACCAAATTTCAGCCGTGCGCAACTTTATTGGATAAAACCGCATGTTTCCCGTCTTTTTTCATATTCATGGTTGTATAAAGAAAGGAGTCGTTGCCTCATGATGAAACACAGCCGTCCGTTTTTGTTGGTTCTTGTTTTTCTCATTTGTTTTGCGTCGCTCGGGCTTTTTGCAGGCGCGGAGGACGCGGGCGAAGCCATGCCCGTTTCCGTCAACGCGAAAGCCGCCATTCTGGTGGACGTATCCACGGGTCGGGTGCTGTGTGCGCAGAACGAACACGAGCGTTACAGCCCCGCTTCCATGACGAAGATCATGCCGCTGCTGCTGATCACCGAGGCAATCGATGAAGGAAAGATTCACCTGGACGACAAGGTCACTGCCAGCGCGACCGCGGCGGCGAAGGGCGGCTCGCAGATCTGGCTGAAAGAGGGCGAGACCATGACCGTTGACGAACTGCTGCGCGCCGCCGCCATCAGCAGCGCGAACGACGCTTGCGAGGCGCTTGGGGAATTCTTAGCGGGCAGCGAGGAGGCGCTCGTCAAAATGCTCAACGACCGCGCGGCTCAGCTCGGCATGAACGACACGAATTTTGAAAACTGCACGGGGCTTGACGACACCACCGATACGCACCTGACCAGCGCTTACGACGTGGCACTGATGTCGGTGGAGCTGCTGCGGCACGACTTCATTCAAAAGTACACCACGGTCTGGATGGATTCCCTGCGCGACGGAAAGACTGAGCTGGTCAACACCACCAAGCTCGTGCGGTTCTATGACGGCTGCACGGGGCTGAAGACCGGCACGACCAACAAGGCGGGCTGCTGCGTTTCCGCTTCCGCCAAGCGGGGCGACACGCACCTGCTCGCTGTCGTGATGGGCAGCCCCAGCAGCAAGGATCGCTTTGAGGGCGCGAAAGCGCTGCTCAACTGGGGCTTTGCGAATTATGAGACCGTCACGCCGCAGTTCGACAAGTCGGTTTTGAAGCCCGTTCCCGTGAACGGCGGCGTTGCGGATGAGATCATGCCGAACGTCCCGACCATCGAACCGGTTTTGCTGAAAAAAGGGGAGAAGGACGACCTGAAGATCGCCGTTGCGCTTTCCGATTCCGTTCAGGCGCCTGTCGAAGCGGGGCAGAAGATCGGCGAACTGTCGGTCTGCAGCGGCGACGAGGTGCTGGCAACCTATCCGCTGACCGCGTCGCGACCCGTGGAACGGCTGTCCTTTGGCGAAGTTTTGCGGCGGTTTTTGTGCTCTTTTTCGCAAACAGGAGAAAAACAGGGCTGAATCCGCAAAAATCATGTCTGATTTGTAAGAAATTTTCGGCTTTTTCGCTTGCAATACGTCTTTGAATCGGTTACAATAGTTTAGAATAACTGTTGTAATAAAGGAGTATGCGGCGCAAAGCCGCAGAACAGCGAGTATGTCCATTCAGTTCAACGGGTCCTATTCTTCCGTTTCCGATCGGGAACTCAACGCCATGCAGGCCGAAGTCACCGCAGCGCATGAAATGCTCATGAACCGCAGCGGCGCGGGCAGCGACTTTCTCGGTTGGCTCGATCTGCCGGTGAATTATGACAAAATCGAGTTTGCGGCGATCAAGCAGGCGGCAGCCAAAATTCAAAACGATTCTCAGGCGCTTGTCGTGATCGGCATCGGCGGCTCTTATTTGGGTGCGCGTGCGGCGATCGAGTTCTGCAAATCGGCGAACTACAATCTGCTTTGCACCGATACGCCGCAGATATTCTTTACCGGCAACACCATCAGCTCCACCGCGCTGGCCGAACTGGTGAAGCTGGTCGAGAATAAGGACTTTTCCGTCAACGTCATTTCCAAAAGCGGCACGACGACGGAGCCTGCGGTGGCGTTTCGCGTGTTCAAAGAACTCCTCGAAACGAAATACGGCAAAGAGGAAGCCGCCGGGCGCATTTACGTCACGACCGACAAAGCCAGAGGCACGCTCAAAGCGTTGGCCGATCAAAACGGCTATCAGACCTTTGTGGTGCCCGATGACGTCGGCGGGCGTTACTCGGTGCTGACCGCGGTCGGTCTGCTCCCGATCGCCGTAGCGGGCATTGATATTGATAAACTCATGCAGGGCGCTGCCGACGCCCGCGAAAAATACAGCAGTCCGTCATTGGCTGAGAACGATTGCTACCGCTACGCGGCGATCCGCAATCTGCTCTATCGCAGCGGCAAAAAGGTGGAACTGTTCGTGTCGTATGAGCCGAACTTCGCGCTGATGTGCGAATGGCTCAAGCAGCTCTTCGGCGAGAGCGATGGCAAGGACGGCAAGGGGCTTTACCCGTCCTCCGCCATCTATTCCACCGACCTTCATTCGCTGGGTCAATACGTGCAGCAGGGCGAACGGCTGATGTTTGAAACCGTCGTTTATCCCGTGCAGCCGCAGCAGGACGTCGCGCTGGAAGCAACGGCAGACAATGCGGACGGCTTGAACTTCTTAGCAGGCAAAACGGTTTCCTTCGTCAACCGCAAGGCGTTTGAGGGTACGCTCCTGGCGCATACCGACGGGCAGGTGCCGAACGTGGTGCTTGAAATCCCCGCCATGAACGAAACGGCTCTCGGCGAACTGATCTATTTCTTTGAAAAAGCCTGCGCCGTTTCCGGCTATCTGCTGGGCGTCAACCCGTTCGATCAGCCCGGCGTGGAAAGTTACAAGAAGAATATGTTTGCTTTGTTGGGCAAGCCCGGCTATGAAGAGATGCGGGCTGCGCTCGAAGCAAAGTTGAAATAAATAAAACAAAGGAGAAAACATAACATGGTCAAACTCATTCTCGGTCACAAAGGCTCCGGAAAAACGAAAAAGCTGGTCGAACTCGTCAACACCGCGGCGAGAGAATCCAACGGCAACGTGGTTTGCATCGAAAAAGAATCCCAGCTGACTTACGACGTCACTTCCCGCGCCCGCCTGACCGCTACCGATACATTCTTCATCCGTGATTATGATGCGTTCTACGGTTTCCTGTGCGGCATCTGCGCGGGCGATCACGATATCACCGATATTTTTGTCGACGCGACGCTGCGCATCGGCGGCAGAGATTATGACGAGCTGGCAAAATTCCTTGCCAAGGTCAACGAGCTTTCCAAGATTGAGGAAAAGAATATCACCTTCACGGTTTCCGCCGATAAAGAGGAAATTCCCGCTTCTGTCTTTGAATTTGCGCAGGTTATTTAACGAATTTAAAAAATTCCTTGACAAAGCGGATCATTCTATGTATACTGTTATAGTCGCTGACCGCGGTTTGCGGTATTTTCGGAGGTTGATGACCGTTGATCCTTGAGCTTGAGCCGATTTTCAACAACATCGGGCAGCGCCTCGATTTTGAATATCAGCTTGCTTTGACCGATTTTCCGACCATCGAAACCCCCGCGAACATCAAAGGCAGCGTGTTCAACCGCGCCGGCGTCGTTCATTTCAGCGCTGCGGCGGCGTTTGATTACGAAGCGCCGTGCGATCGCTGCGCGGAGATGACCAAGCGCCGTTTTCACATCCCGATCGAGCATATTTTAGTCACCGCCCTCAACAACGAGGAAAACGATGAATTTATTTTGCTCAGCGGTATGCGCTTTGAGACCGACGATCTGGTCAGGGAAGACATCATTTTATCCCTTCCGTCAAGTTATCTTTGTCGGGAGGACTGCAAAGGGGTTTGCCAATACTGCGGCAAAAACCTGAACAACGACTCATGTAGTTGCCATGCACCGACCGATCCGAGATTGGCCGTGCTCAGGCAGCTGTTGGATAACGAAAGTGAGTAAAGAAGCATCTGAAGCAGCAAGGAGGTTGCAAGAATGGCAGTTCCTAAGAGAAGAGTCTCTAAGGCAAGACGCGACAAGAGGCGTAGCAGCGTTTGGAAGATGAGTGCTCCCGAACTTGTTAAGTGCCCCAAGTGCGGCGACTACAAAAGACCGCACAGACTGTGTCCCAACTGTGGCTACTACAACGGCAGACAGGTAATTGATACAGAAGCGTAAGCTTTAAGGCAGAGGCAAAATTGGCTCTCTGCCTTTTGCTTTTTGTTCGGGGGAGGTGTATGATGGCGGTTCGTATTTCCGGCGTGGAAAAAGGTTCGATCTGCGATAAGAAGATCCATGGCGGCGACACGCTGCTTTCCGTCAACGGGTTTGACATTCGCGACGTGCTCGATTACCGCTTTTACACCAGCGATGAAAAGCTCAGGCTCCTCATCGAGACCGAAAGCGGCAAACGCCGCACCGTTAAGATCAAAAAGGGCGAATACGACGATCTGGGTCTGGTCTTCGACACCTATTTGATGGACAAGCACCACGCCTGCAAGAATAAGTGCATCTTTTGCTTTATCGACCAGATGCCCGAGGGCATGCGTGAATCGCTCTATTTCAAAGACGATGATTCCCGCTTGTCGTTCCTGTTCGGCAATTACGTTACGCTGACGAATCTGACCGACGAGGATATTGACCGCATCATTAAAATGCACATCAGCCCCGTGAACGTGTCGGTCCACACCATGAACCCCGAACTGCGCGTGCAGATGATGAAAAACCCGCACGCGGGCAGTTCTTTGCGCTACCTGAGCCGCCTGGCGAAAGCGGGGATCAAGCTGAACACGCAGTTGGTGCTCTGCCCGGGGATCAACGACGGAAAAGAACTGCAATACAGCCTTGACGAACTCGGCAAGCTCTATCCGGCGGTGCAGAGCATTGCCGCCGTGCCGGTCGGGCTGACCAAATACCGCGACAACCTGCCGCCGCTCGAACCGTTTGACAAAAAAACGAGCGCGGCGGTCATTGACGCGATCGACGATTTCAATATCCATTTTCAGTATTACCACGGCGAAACCATCGCCTACGCGGCGGATGAATTCTATTTGAAAGCCGATCGGCCCATCCCGCCGGAGGAATACTACGGCAGCTTTCCGCAGCTGGAAAACGGCGTGGGGATGTGGCGCAGCCTTGAAAATGAGTTCACGCAGGCGCTGAATACCTGCGAGACCGCCGCTATTGCGCCCCGTCACGTCAGCGTGGCGACGGGCACGGCGGCGTATCCGCTGCTGCAAAGCCTTGCCGACGCGGCGACGGATCGGGTCAAAGGCTTGACCGTCAGCGTGTTTGAAATCCAAAACAACTTTTTCGGCGCGAGCGTCACCGTCAGCGGATTGCTGACGGGGCGGGATTTAGCCGAGCAGCTCAGCGGCAAGGATTTGGGCGACGCGCTGCTGATCTCCGAAAATATGCTGCGCAGCGGTGAGGACGTGTTTCTGGATGATATGACCGTTCCGGAGTTGAGCGAACGGCTGGGCGTTCCCATTCACGCGAACCGCGTGGACGGTTTTGATTTATTGGAAAAAATGATCGGTAAATAACAAAAGCGGTTTTCCTTCTCCTTTTCCAATTTTCTTGTTTGGAGTGTTGTGTCATGCTTTGGTTTTTCTTATTGTTCTCAACGGGCTGCTGGGGCATTGCGGAAATTTTCTACAAAAAAGGCAACGTCGCCGACGAACCCTACGCGCACCTGAAAACGACCGTTTTCGTCGGCGTATTTTTCGGCGTTTATTCACTCGTGATCCTGTTGACTCAGGACGTGGAAATCGCATACTTACCGGCGAATTTTATCCGTTATCTGCCGGTCGCCCTGTGCTATATCGTATCCATGGTGTGCTCCTATTACGGCGTTCGCTATATTGAAGAATCCATATCGGATCCCATCGAAAACACCTCGTGCGCTTTCGTTCCCGTTTTATGCGCCGTTTTTATGCATCAGCATTTGAACGCCAAAACCGTTATTGCGATCGTCGTTGTCGCGATCGGTATCTTATGTATCGGGTTCTTTGATACTGAGGGAAAAGCCAATCGAAAGAAGCTGTTTGGCAAAAAGCTTGCGCTCGTTTCCATCGCGATGCCTTTTTGCTATATGATCCTTGACGCGATCGGCACCTTTTTGGATATTTATTACACCGATGACGCGGCGACGTCCGTTCTGGTGGGCGTCACGGAGGATAATCTGGAGCATACGGCAAACTGCTGCTATGAATTCACGTTTCTTCTCATCGCCGTCGGAATCCTGATCTATTTGAAGACAAAAGGCGTCAAGCTCTTTTCCACCGCCGAAGACGAAGCGCTGGTCGCAGCAGGCGAGCCGGTCCCGCAGAAGAGTTTGCTTCAAAAAATCGGCGGGCAACGCAATAAGATTCTGGCGGCTCTGTTTGAAACGGGCGGTCAGGCGACCTACCTGTTCGCGCTGTCCGAGGGTTCGGGCGTCGCGGCCGTCATTCTCGGCTCGGGCACGGTCATCATTTCGTTCATCCTTTCCCGATTCTTATTGAAAGAAAAACTGACCGTCCTGCAATATGTTTTTATCGGCATCGTCTTTATCGGGATCATCTCTCTGTCATTATTGGAAGCGTGACAACCAAGTTCAATTGTAAGGAAGTGATACTATGGCAAAGCCTGTCGTTGCGATCGTCGGCAGACCCAACGTCGGCAAATCGACTCTGTTTAATAAGCTGTGCGGCAGACGGCTTTCCATCGTGGACGATACGCCTGGCGTGACGCGCGACCGCATTTTTGCCGATTGCGAATGGTGCGGCCGCACCATGACGCTCGTTGATACCGGCGGCATCGAGCCTTATTCCGACGATATCATCCTCTCGCAGATGCGCCGTCAGGCGCAGCTCGCCATTGACAGCGCCGACGTGGCCGTGCTGGTGTGCGACGTGCGCTCCGGCGTGGTGGCGACCGACGCGGAAGTGGCGGCAATGCTGCAAAAAAGCAGTAAGCCTGTCGTGCTCTGCGTGAATAAGTGCGATTCCATCGGTGAGCCGCCGCTGGAGTTCTATGAGTTTTACAACCTCGGTCTGGGCGATCCCATCGCCGTTTCCTCCGTGCACGGGCACGGCACCGGCGATTTGCTGGATAAGATTCTGTCCTATCTTCCGGCACAGGAGGAAGAAGAGAGCGACGACGAGATCATCAAGGTCGCCATCATCGGCAAGCCGAACGTGGGCAAATCCTCGCTCGTCAACCGCATTTCAGGGGAGGAACGCACCATCGTTTCCGACATCGCCGGCACCACACGCGACGCGACCGACACCTTTGTGGAAAACGAGCACGGTAAATATGTTTTGATCGACACCGCCGGTCTGCGCCGCAAGAGCAGGGTAGACGATCAGATCGAAAAATATTCCGTCATCCGCGCGCAAATGGCGGTGGACCGTTCCACCGTGTGCGTCATTATGATCGACGCGGCGGAGGGCTTCACCGAGCAGGATTCCAAGGTCGCAGGCATCGCGCACGAAATGGGCAAGGCGTGCATCATTGCGGTCAACAAGTGGGATCTCGTCGAAAAAGACGGCAAAACCATGGACGGCTACCGCAAAAAGCTGATGAGCGATTTTTCGTTCATGTCCTACGCGCCCATCATTTTCATTTCCGCCAAAACCGGTCAGCGGCTCGACCGCCTGTTTGAACTCATCAATTTTGTCGATTCGCAAAACGCCATGCGCATTTCCACGGGCAAGCTCAATTCGGTGCTGGCTGACGCCACGGCACGAGTGCAGCCGCCCACGGACAAGGGCAGGCGGCTGAAAATTTACTATATGACCCAGGCGTCCACCCGTCCGCCCACATTTGTCTGCTTTGTCAACCGCAAGGATCTGTTCCATTACAGCTATCAGCGATATATTGACAATCAGATCCGTGAAGTGTTCGGGCTGGAGGGCACGCCGACCCGCTTCGTCATCCACGAAAGAGAAGAGAAGAAGTAAGGTTTTCAAGGCTTGTCCGATCAAACCGAACGATCTCCTGCTTTGTGCCGAACACGGCTTGGGCGCTGCGTTCGCCCACGGTCAATATGCCGATCGTCCCGACCATGGCGCAGCACAGGAGCATCATCACCAGCGCGTACATTCGCAGCAGATTCTTCATTTTTCCGTCCTTTCTTTTTACCGCACACCGTGCTCGTGTGCGGTTTATTTTTTGGCTGCCGCTTCGTCCAGCAGCGCGGCAAGGCCTTTGCCCAGCAGTCTGCCCGAATAGGCGGCTTCCTCCAGCGTATTGGAGCTGCTGCCGACCTCGATGAGCAGGTTGTTGCGGGAGCAGTCCATGTTATATTGCCGCTCGCAGAAATAGAGCGGCCGCATCAGTCCCGGGTATTTGCTCTCGATGGCTTTTTGCAGCTGTAAGGCAAACCGCAGGTTGTATTTCCATTCGGGGAAGTTTTTGATCTTTCCCTCCTGACAGCCGGTGATGATCATCATCTGCGCCGCTTTTTTACCCAATATCTCCACCGTGGGTTTTATGCGCACGCCGTTGTCCTGCTCGATCGCGTCGCGGTGGATATCCAGCACGATCTGAATGCTCGGATACTGCTTGAGATACTTTTCCACGTTCACGCGGGAATGGGCGTAAGCGCCGGTGTATTTCAGGTCGTGGATCTCTTTGTCGTGGATCACCTGATAGCCCGCTTTTTCAAGCTGCTCGACGATCTCCATGCCGACGCGGATCATGTTGCGATCCGCCGATTTGCTGCGCGTGACATAGCCTCTGGCGTACCAGCCGCGGTCGAGCAGCTCATAGGCTTCGGTCGTGTGCGTGTGGAAGATCAGTACGGCGGGCTTGGTCTTGTCCGCGGCGTGAAGATCGGCGCCCGCCTCCAGCAGCGCCTTGAAATCAAGGTTCTTCTGCGTGTCGGTGTTGTTGCGGATGAGCAGGTTCCCGACGGCGGCGTTCGACGATTTCTTGCCGTATTGCCGTTCCGCGATGTCGCCGTCTTTCTGTTCATTCGCCGCGCTTTCCTGAGCGGAAAGCATCAGCCCTTTGATGTCGGCGGGCGTTTCGGTCAGCTCGTTCAGCGGGTTTTGCGCGAAAACGGTGCGGTTTTGTTCCGTTACGCTCACACTGTTGTTCGGCGAAGCGGCCTGCAGCTTGACGTCGTCAACGGCAATCGGCGAACGGCTCCTACCGGTCGGCTTACCCTGCGCCAGAAAAAATGAGCCGAGCATGATCGCGCCGCTGAGAATCAAGGCGCAGCGGTTGAACAAAGCCTGCGGGGAATGGTTCATTTGCATTTCCTCCTTGCGGCATACTGCCACAGGAAGATGTATATGCCGTTTCGCCTTCGATCATTCGCCGACCAGCAGCGCCATATCCTCGGCGTCGATCTGCGGCTGCAGCGCTTTGTTGACCGCGAACGCCACCAGCTTCGCCGCCCGCTCGATCAGCAGGTCGATCTCCCGCGGCGTGACCATCATTTTCTGCCCGTTCGGTTCCGTTTTAGCTTCGCTGTCTTTCCCGATCAGATCATAGGCGAGGGTAGCCGCGTCCACCACGGTGGGCACGCCGATGGCGATGACAGGCACGCCCATGGTCTTTTCGCTGATCTCTTTGCGCGCGTTGCCCACGCCTGACCCCGGCGTGATGCCCGTGTTGCTGATCTGCACCGTGCAGCCCAGCCGCTCCAGCCGGCGGGAAGCCAGCGCGTCGATGGTGATGAGAACGGCAGGGGAGATGCGCTGAATGATGCCGAGCAGGATCTCGCCGGTCTCCATGCCGTTTTGCCCCAGCACCCCCGGCGTGATGCGCGCCACGGGGCGCAGCCGCGTGAAGCCGAGCTGTTTCTGCATTTTTTCGGGATATGCCGCGTGGTGAAGATCAGGTCGCTGCATTTCGGGCCGAGCGCGTCCGGCGTAATGTGGTCGTTCCCCAGCCCGCACACCAGCACCGTGCCGCTCTTGGGCAGCAGCGCTTCGATCTCCCGCGCGATCGCCTCGACCTCGGTTTTTCCGTAGGCGGTTTCCTGCCAGATGCTTTTCAGTTCCGCCGTCACGTAGGTGCCGATCGGGCGGCGGATGTTTTGCGCGCCGGTCTCGTTTGTTACGTGGATCGTCGTCAGCGTCACGCCGCCGGCCCGCTTTTTGTCGATTTCAATGCCCTGCAGGTCTTTCGGAGCCATTTCATGCTGTTCCAGGGCAAGGTCTGTGCGCAAGTTCAACGTGAATCACCTTTTCTTTTTTGCTTTGCTCATATTTTTTGCACTTTTCTGAAAATTTCTCTTGCTTTTTTCAGGAAGAAATGCTATATTTTTATCCGTATGAAAATCGAAGGAGGTGTATTCTGTGCCGAACATCAAATCCGCGAAGAAAAGAGTTCTTGTCAACAAGTCCAAGGCTGCCCGCAACAGGTCCTCGAACACCGCGCTCAAAACCGCGCTCAAAAAGGCGAACGCCGCTATCGAAGCAAACGCCGAGGATAAAGACGTTCTGGTTGCCGCTGCGATGAAAAAGATCGATCAGTCCGCCGCCAAGGGCATCATCCACAAGAACAACGCCGCAAGAAAAAAATCCGCTCTTGCACTCAAGGCTAACAAGGCGTAATTGCCTTTTTGTTTAGGGCGCGCGCACTGCGTGCGCCCATAAGCAAAGCCTCAAGCGACAAAACAACCGACCTGTGTCCCCGAATCGTTCGGAGCCGAAGGTCGGTTGTTTTTTTGTTTTGCAACCGCTGCGCAAATCAGCAGTTACTCGTTACAATTAGTTGTATTTGTGCGTTTTTTGCGATGATGCTGTTTTACCGTCAATACCATAAAAAGCCCAAAAGGAAAATGCGGATCAGTGTTTGCCACCAAGAGTATTTGACGGTGATTGACAAAATCTCTTTTGTTTCGTGATCGTTTTCGTCGGCGGTAATGCGTGCGATCAAAACGCTGCCTGTACCGCGGGCTCTTATTAAACCACTGTCGGTCACGGTTGCAATTTCAGAGTCTGAAGAACGATATAGAGCGTCTTTTGTTCCTGTGCCGAACACAGAAGCAAAATCAAATTCGCTTTTGTAATTGACTTTAACGGCTTTTTGCGTTGAAAACATCGCTTTTTGCGACGCATCGGATTTCAGTTCTTTTAACCGCATGGCCGGTCGCACGCCTATGGTTGTTGCGTTGGTATGGTGATAGGCTTCCACCGCGCCGTCGATACGAACATGGCTGCCGTTTCCCCAAGTTCCGGCTCCGTTGTTTTCGGGGTC
>JAFTEL010000079.1 GCA_017453685.1 Clostridia bacterium | reverse complement strand
GACTTTTTGGACGAGCTGGACGCGGAGGAATAAATCGTAGTTTCTCGGGCTGACACCCGAAGCCGATAGCTGATAGCCAATAGCCGATAGCTCGTGTCCCGGAAAGCAATTTTCTGTCCGCTATTTGCTATCCGCTATCCGCTCAAATCGTTTCTTCTCCGTTGCCGGCGATATCGATCTTTTCGCCCCGGAACGTCGGTTCCGGCTTGAAAACGCACCAGACAAAATCCTTCACTCTTGCCAGCGCTTCCCGCATGTTCCACATCGTCTGCGCGGCGAAAACGTGCCCCGTCGCGATCACGCCGTCGGCATGGATCCCGAACGCTTTGGCGTCATACAGCGCGCGGTAAAGATGATATTTCTGCGTCACGACAATTGCCTTTTTGACGCCGAAAATATCCCACGCGCGATACATCGTCTCATAGGTGGAAAAGCCCGCGTGATCCATAAAAATGTCTTCCGAAGGAACGCCGCGATCCAGCGCGTATTGTCTCATCACGGACACTTCGTCATAGTCCTTCTGCCCGTGATCGCCGCTCATCAGGATTTTCGGCGCCACGCCGTTCTGATAAAGCGTCAGCGCCGCGTCCAGTCGGTCGGACAGCAGCGGCGTCGGCCGGTCGCCCCACACGCCGCAGCCGAGCACGATGATGCAGTCGTATCCGCTTTTGTTCAGGCTGTCTTCCGCGCTGTGCATTCTGCCCTTTACGCTCAGGCAGACAAACAGGTTCAGCCCGACGGCCAGCAAAGCGATAACGAGAATAACCGCTGTAACACAGCGAACGAAGCCGCGCACGAGCGGCTTTTTTTGTTTGATTGTTTTCATTTGTGATCCTCGACTTCAACAGCAAAGCGGAATTTGTCGAGCCGATGCTCGAATGAATTGACGGCGTTGCCGTCATGAGTTGGCTTCGCCATGATTTCTCGCTTTGCTCCATGAATTGCATCGCAAAGCGATGCATTGTGGGCGGGCTTTGCCCGCACCCGATTATAATAGCCGGCTGCAAGCCCCTTCATGCGCAACGCGCAATTCATGACCGAAGGTCAATTCATGCCGTCAGGCAATTCATGTGCGAAGCACAATTCATTTCTTCATTTGCCTCAGCCAAATGACGAATTACCTGTACGGCGTATACAGATTAATGACGCGGAAATCCACGGGCGTCTGGTTCTTGTTGACGCGGTAGACGCTGAACACCAGACCCATGGCGATATAGATGCAAAGGTTCGCCGAGCCGCCCGCACTCATGAACGGCAAAGTGATGCCGATAACGGGCAGGTACATCAGCACCATGCCCACGTTGACGATCACCTGCGAAGCGATCATGGCGGCGACGCCGTAGCAGAGGTATTTGCCGGGATTGTCGTCGGTGAAGCGGGCGATTCTGACGATGCGCAGGATCAGCAGCAGAAACAGGATGAGCAGCGCCATGCAGCCCACAAAGCCGAGTTCTTCGCCGACCGCGCTGAGGATCATATCGTTTTTCGCCTCCGGCACATAGCCCGCCTGGGTGAGCGGTCCTTTGAACAGACCTTTCCCGAAAAGCTGACCGGTGCCGATGGCGGTCTTGCCGCGCATCTGCTGATAAATAATATCTTCATAGGATTCAGGGTAGAGCAGGGCGAGAAAACGGTCACGCTGGATGGTGTTGAACACCTTGATCCAGACGATGGGCGCGGCGGCGATGACGGTGCCCAGCGCGATGGCGAAATAACGCAGTTTCACGCCGGCAAGGAACATCATCACGACGAAGATCATCAGGAACACCAGCGCGGAACCCATGTCGCCGGTGAGCACGACCAGCAGCGTCGGGATGGCGCCGTGAACGCCCAGCAGCAGGATATTCACCAGGCGGTTGAGGTCGCGCCCCACCAGTTCGAGGTGAACGGAAAAGGTGATGATAAACGCCGTTTTGAGCAGTTCGGAGGGCTGGAAATACACCACGCCGAAGTCGAGCCACGTTTTCACGTCGCTTCGTCCGGCGGGGCCGGTGCCGAATTTGAACAGCAGCAGCATGAGCAGCAGCGACGCGCCGGCGACGATCGGCCACAGCTTCATGATGACCTCATAGTCGATCGCCGAAATGATCAGACACAGCACCACGCCCAGGGCAACGGCGGCGATCATCACGATGGTATCGCGGTAAACGGTCTGCCCCTCGGTCAGCTTGTAAAGAGTCGCGCTGTGTACCATCACGACGCCCAGTCCGGAGGCGAGCAGGCAGAGAAACAGCAGGTAAAAGTCGGTCTCTTTGATAAAACGGATCACGGTGCGCAGGGCCGCTCCCTCCTTTCTCGATGGATATAACAATCGGATTATAATATATTTTGCAAAAAAATACAAGCAAATACTTTCTCTGGGCAGGGGATTATGATATAATCCTATTTCAAAGGATATGGAAAAGGTGAAAACATTGCGGAAAACGTTGACTTCACAATCCGTTGCCCAAACCAAAGAGATCGGCGTCTCCCTGGCAAAGCTGCTGCGCAGGGGGGACGTCGTCGCGTTTTTCGGCGGGCTCGGCGTGGGCAAAACCGCCTTCGTCCGCGGTTTGGCGCGCGGCTTAGGCGTTGCGGGCAGCGTGAGCAGCCCCACGTTTTCCATCGTCAACGTCTATCCCGGTTCGCCCATGCTCTGCCATTTCGATATGTACCGCATCGACGGTTGGGACGATCTGTGCACCACGGGCTTTTTTGATTATCTCGAGGATGATGCGGTGCTCGCCGTGGAGTGGAGCGAAAACATCGAAGCTGTTTTGCCGGAACACGCTTTTTTGGTCACCCTCGAAACGGGCGAAACGGAGAGTCAGCGAATTATCACGATGGAAGGGGATGAACGGCTTGAAAATTTTGGCGATTGAAAGCTCGGCGGTCTGCGCTTCGGCGGCGGTGAGCGAAAACGGAAAAATCGTCAGCGAATGTTTTGTCAACGCCGGTCTGACCCATTCGCAAACGCTGCTGCCGATGATCCAAAGCTGTCTGGAAACGGCGAAGCTGACCGTGGACGATATCGACGTCATCGCCGCGGCGGTCGGCCCCGGCTCGTTCACGGGGGTGCGCATTGGCGTGGCGACGGCGAAGGGACTGGCGTTCGGCGGCAAGGAATGCCGCGCCGTTTCCACACTGGAGGGCATGGCATATAATTTCCTCGGCGTGCCCTGTTCGGTGTGCTGCGTGATGGACGCGCGGTGCAGTCAGGTCTATACCGCCGCGTTTGCCTGCGGCGAGACCGTGACCCGCTTGTGCGAGGACAAGGCGGTTCTTGTCAGCGAATTGCCGGAAATGTTAACAAATTTGAAAAAACCCGTTTATCTACTTGGCGATGGTGCCGATCTATGTTATAATTATTTGAAATCGGTCGAAGCCGATGTGTTGCTCGCCCCGCCGCACCTCAAATATCAGCGTGCGTCGGGCGTCGCGCTGGCGGCGGAACACTCCGCCGGTCAAGTGTGTGACGGCGGCAGCATCCAGCCCGTCTACCTGCGCGTGCCGCAGGCGGAACGGGAACTGAAAAAAAGACAAACGAATCAATAGAAAAGGGGCGGAACACATGATTGCACTCGGCGCGGATCACGGCGGCTACGAACTCAAAGAAAGTATCAAAAAGCATTTGGACGAAAAAGGGATCGAATACTACGATTTCGGTACGCTGACGGGCGAGGCGATCGACTATCCCGTTATCGCCGAAAAAGTCGCCAATGCGGTCGCCGCCGGCGAATACGAAAAGGCGATCCTCTGCTGCGGCACAGGCATCGGCATCTCCATGGCCGCCAACAAGGTCAAGGGCATCCGCTGCGCCTGCTGTTCCGACTATTTCAGCGCTTATTATACCCGCCTGCATAACGACGCCAACATTCTGGCGATGGGCGGCCGCGTCGTCGGTGCGGGTCTGGCCTGCATGCTGGTGGACGTGTTCCTTGAAACCGAATTTGAGGGCGGCCGTCATCAGCGCCGCATCGACCTGATCAAGGCCATCGAAGACAAGCAGTAAAGTTGATTTGTCGATATATTGCTTGCGCAATTCGATATGCGTCGGTTCTCGCTCGATATGCCTGACGGCTCGATATGTCCCTGACGGGACAAGCTTTTCTTGTTCGGCAACGCCGAACATATCGAATCGAACGAAGTACGATATATCGAATTTGCAAAGCAAATATATCGAACGCCGTCAGGCGTATCTCGAAAATTTGTGAAGTAAATTTATATTTAGGAGTGTTCAATATGGCAGTACATGAAATGGATCACCCGCTCATTCAACACAAGCTCTCCATTTTGCGCGACGAGCATACGCCCTCCATGCAGTTCCGCGAGCTGGTCAGCGAGATCGCCATGCTGATGTGCTTCGAGGCGACCCGCGATCTTCCGCTCATGGAACGCGACGTCAAGACCCCCGTGGCCATGGCGCACACCAAGGTCATCGCCGGCAAAAAGCTCGCGTTCGTGCCCATCCTCCGCGCCGGTCTCGGCATGGTGGACGGCGTTCTGACCCTTGTGCCCAACGCCAGAGTCGGTCACATCGGTCTTTACCGCGATCCGGAAACCCTCAAGCCCGTGGAATATTACTGCAAGCTTCCCGCCGACATCGAGGAGCGTGAAGTCATCGTGCTCGATCCGATGCTGGCCACCGGCGGCTCCGCCATCGACGCGATCACGCAGATCAAGCAGCGCCATCCGAAGGAGATCAAATTCATGGGTCTCATCGGCGCGCCCGAAGGCGTCAAGGCGCTGACCGAGGCGCATCCCGACGTGGATATCTATATCGGCACCATCGACGACAGACTCAACGATCACGGCTACATCGTCCCCGGTCTGGGCGACGCGGGCGACCGCATCTTCGGCACGAAGTAATCATACCCTTCACTCTACGAAAGGAAAGAGCCCGACCGGCGCCGGTCGGGTTCACCGATTGATATGAAAGTGGTTCTCAAACAGGACGTCAAAGGTCTGGGCAAAAAGGGCGAACTCGTCAACACCTCCGACGGTTACGCGAGAAATTACCTTTTCCCCCGCGGTCTGGCCTCCGAAGCCAACGCGCAGGCGATGGCGGAACTGAAGAATAAAGAACAGGCGGAAAAATACCGCATCGAGACCGAGACCGCCGCCGCCAAAGCGGCAGCCGCCGAGCTCGACGGCAAGACCCTGCGCATCACGGCGAGAGCGGGTCAGAACGGCAAGCTGTTCGGTTCCGTGACCGCCAAGGAGATCGCCGCGCAGATCAAGACGGATTTTAACATTGACATCGACAAGCGCAAGGTGGAAGTCGAAGATATCAAGTCCTTCGGCACCTTCCCCGTCACGGTTAAGCTCAATCACGGCGTGACCGCTTCGCTTTATGTCTTAGTCAGCGAATAAGTGTAAATAATCAACGACAGGTGGTGAACAGCGTGGAACCCAACCTTTCAACCAATTACGACGGTCTGAATATGCCATACAGCCTCGAAGCGGAGCAGGCGGTGCTCGGCAGCATCCTCAAGGATCCCCGCTGTATGCCGACCGTTCTGGTTCACGTCAAATCCGAACACTTTTACCTGCCGCAGCACAGGGCGATCTTCGCCATCATGGTGGAGCTCGACGCCAACGCCCAGCCGCTTGACGCGCTGGTGGTGCTGGAGCGGCTGAAGAAGGACGGCGTTTATGACGACGCCGGCGGAAAAACCTACCTTTATCAGCTGGCGCAGGCGGTTCCCTCCGTTCAGAACGTGGAGGCTTACGCCAAAATCGTCCGCGAAAAATTCTACATCCGTTCCCTTATCACGGCTTCGCGCGAGATCATTGATTCTTCCATTGATGAAACGACCTCGGCGGAACTGTTGCTGGACGCGGCGGAGCAGAAAATCTATAACATCCGTCAGGGCCGCGCGAGCGACGCGCCGTCCCGACTGGACGATATCATCAACAATCAGGTGCTCGATCGGCTGCGGATCATTTCCAACCCCGAGGAGCGCGAAAAACACAAGGGCTGCCCGACCGGCTTTTCTTATTTGGATCGCTGCATTTCCGGTCTGAACAAGTCCGATCTGGTCATCATCGGCGCGCGTCCCGGCATGGGCAAAACCAGCCTGGCGCTCAATTTAGCGCGCAACGTCGCGGTCGTCGGCGGCAAAAAGGTGGTCATGTTCTCGCTGGAAATGACCAAGGCGCAGCTGGCGGAGCGTGTACTCGCCACGGAAGCCAGAGTTGACGTCAAAAAAATGCGTTCCGGTGAATTTGACGACGCCGACTGGCAGCGCTTGGGCGCCGCCGTCGGTTCCCTGAACAACTGCAGCCTTTATTTTGACGACACCTCCAGCATCACCGTGCCCGAAATGAAGGCGAAGATCCGCCGCATGCGCGACGTGGACTGTGTGATCGTCGATTACCTCGGCCTGCTCTGTTCCGATAAGGATTACGGCGCGCAGCGCGTGCAGGAGGTTTCGGACATCACCCGTAACCTCAAGCTCATGGCGAAGGATCTGAACATTCCCGTCATCGCGTGTTCTCAGTTGGCGAGAGTGACCGAGGGCAGGGGCAAATCCCACCGCCCGATGCTTGCCGACTTGCGTGATTCCGGCTCCATTGAGCAGGACGCCGACATCGTGCTCATGCTGTACCGCCCGTTTTACTATATCAGCGAAAAGGACGGACCGCTGACCGAAGAAGATCTGGCGAAGAAGAACGAGGCGGAGCTGATCATTGCCAAGAACCGCCACGGTCCGCTTGATACCGTCAACCTGCATTGGAACGGTGAATACACCCTGTTCTCAACCGCGGAGAAAACCCGATATGAAGAATAAAGTCGTGAACGCAATCGAGCGTCATCAAATGCTTTTGCCGGGCGACCGGGTGCTCGTCGCCCTGTCCGGCGGGGCGGATTCGATGGCGCTTCTTCATGTTTTATTGAGCCTGAAAGAAGAATACCGCCTTCACCCGGCCGCAGCGCATTATCACCACGGCATCCGCGGCGCGGAAGCGGATCGGGACGAAGCGTTTGTGCGCGGCGTGTGCGCAAAGTGGGACGTTCCGCTCACCGTCGGACACGGCGACGTGCCGAAGCAGGCGAGGGAACGCGGTCTGGGGCTGGAAGAGTGCGCCCGCGAAATGCGCTATGCCTTTTTGGAGCAGGCGGCGCAGGGGGCTCTGATCGCCACGGCGCATACGCTCAGCGACTGCGAGGAGACCTTTTTATTTAACCTCAGCCGCGGCGCGTCTCTGCACGGGCTCACGGCGATCCCGCCGGTGCGCGGTCGGATCATCCGCCCGCTGATCGGCTGTTCCCGTGATGAGATTGAACACTACTGCCGCGAAAACGGCATTGATTACGTGACCGACAGCACCAATGACAGCGACGATTATACCCGCAACCGTCTGCGGCATCGGGTGGTGCCCGAACTGAAAGCATGCAACCCGTCGTTTGACGGCGCTTTTTCGCGGCTGATGGACGGCCTGCGGGAAGACGATGAACTGCTCAGCGAATTGGCGCAGAGCGTTCTGGAGCGGGCGCAGACCGAAGCCGGCTATCGCGCCGACGCGCTGCTGGGCGTCCATCCGTCGCTGCAAAAGCGGGCGGTCGCCGCCGCCGTCGAAGCGCTCTCCGGCGTCAAGCCCGAACAGTTCCACATTCTCAAGGTGTGCGAACTGCTGCGAACGGGAGGTGACGTTCAGGTGAGCGGCGGGATCTCCCTGCGGGTGCGGGGCGGCTTGCTCTATCGCAAGCCCGATCAAGCCGAGGATTGGAGTCAGCCCGCGTTTGACGGCGAGAACCTGCTGCCCGTCGGCACGGTTCTTGTCGAATTTTATCAGGAAATCAATCAAATAAATATAGAAAAATTTAATAAACAACTATTGGATAATTGTGTAGATTATGATACAATAAATGGAAAGCTTGTCTTTTCGAGTATTCGCGAGGGCGACACGATCCGCCTTTTGGGGCGCGGCGTGACCAAGCCCCTGCGCCGCCTTTTCGCCGAAAAGGGCATTGAAGCGGAGAACCGCAAAAAGGTCATTCTTCTGCGGGATGACGACGGTGTGGTTTGGGTGGACGGCGTCGGCGTGAGCGAACGCTGCGCCGTGAACGGGGAGACGAAAAGGCTGATCATTTTATCAAAGTATGACTGAGAGGAACCCGGGCATGAGCAATATGATGAACGATATTGAATCCGTCTTGTTTTCCAAAGAAGACCTTGAAGCCATCGTGGCGCGGCTGGGCGAGCAGATCAGCCGGGATTACGAGGGTAAAAACCTGCTGCTCGTCAGCATTTTGAAGGGCTCGATCGTCTTTATGTCGGAGCTCATGCGGCATGTTACGCTGCCCTGTGAGATCGACTTCATGGCGGTCTCCAGCTACGGCAGTTCAACGGAAAGCAAAGGCAAGGTCAAGATCATCAAGGATCTTGATATCAATTTAGAGGGTTATGACGTTCTGATCGTGGAGGATATCCTCGACAGCGGCGTTACGCTGTTCAGCCTCATGGAGCTTCTCTCTACCCGCAACCCGAAGAGCATCCGCATCTGCACGCTGTTCGACAAGCCGGAGCGCCGCAGGGCCGCCGTCAAAGCCGACTATGCCGGCGCCGAAGTGCCCGACGCATTTATTGTCGGCTACGGATTGGATTATGCCGAAAAATATCGCAATCTGCCCTTTGTGGGAGTATTAAAACCCGAAGTTTACGAAGAAAACTAATCTTTTTCAGATACACTATTGAAGGAGGAGTGAAAAAGATGAATGCGAAAAAAATCAGGAGCTTTCTGCCGTATCTGATCATTCCCTTGATCATCGTCGGCATCGTGTTTTATTCGGCGAACGGCTCCATGAAAAAAGAAAGGCCGAAATATTACGAGATCGTCGCCAAGTTTGACAATAATGAGATCAGCCAGTTCAGCCTCAATCTCAGTTCCGGCGCGCTCGTTTATCTCGAACGGAAAGATGAAAAAACGCTGCAGAAATATACGGTGCCGAACGTGGAACTGTTCGTTGCCGATATCCACGACACGGTGACGAAATACAATCTGGAAAATCCGGATCAGCCGATCAAATACGACTATGAAAAGGGCTCGGAAAGCTCGTGGCTCATCAACGTGCTGCCGACCATGGTGCTCATGATCGTGCTCGGCGTGCTGATGTTCGTCATGGTGCGCCGCATGAGCGCCTCCATCTCGGGCGAGACCAACCGCACCCTCAGCTTCGGCAAGGCGCGCGTGAAAAACGCGCAGGATGAAAAGCGCAAGACCACCTTTGCCGACGTGGCGGGCGCGGACGAAGAAAAAGAGGAACTTGAAGAGATCGTCGCCTTTTTGCGCAGTCCCGAAAAGTTCACCGAGATCGGCGCGCGCATCCCGAAGGGCGTGCTGCTCGTCGGCCCTCCCGGCACCGGTAAGACCCTGCTGGCGCGTGCTGTCGCCGGCGAAGCGGACGTGCCGTTTTTCTCCATTTCCGGTTCCGATTTTGTTGAAATGTACGTCGGCGTCGGCGCGAGCCGTGTGCGCGATTTGTTCGATCAGGCTAAGAAGAATTCGCCGTCCATCATCTTCATCGACGAGATCGACGCCGTCGGCCGCCACAGGGGCGCCGGCATGGGCGGCGGGCACGATGAACGCGAACAGACCCTCAACCAGCTTCTGGTTGAAATGGACGGTTTCGGTGCGAACGAAGGCGTGATCATCATCGCCGCCACCAACCGCCCCGACATCCTCGACCCGGCGCTGCTGCGTCCCGGTCGGTTCGACCGTCAGGTCACCGTCAACTATCCCGATCAAAAGGGCAGGGAAGCCATCCTCGTCGTCCACGCGAAAAACAAATCGCTGGCGCCCGACGTCGATCTGGGCGTGATCGCCCGCTCCACCGCCGGCTTCACCGGCGCGGATTTAGAGAACCTGCTCAACGAGGCGGCGCTGCTTGCCGCGCGCAAGAACAAAAAAGCCATCACCATGCAGGAGATCGAAGAGGCGACCGTCAAGGTCGTGGTCGGTACCGAGAAAAAGTCGCATAAGCTGAGCGACAAGGAAAAGCGCCTCACCGCTTATCACGAGGCGGGGCACGCGGTCGCGACCTTCTG
>JAFTEL010000078.1 GCA_017453685.1 Clostridia bacterium | reverse complement strand
CCCCGCAGACCTTCGGCAAAGCAGCCGCCGAAGCGCTGGAAAACGATGCGATCGAACGCAGGCAGGCAGCCTGCGCCGATCTCGGATGGCACTGCACCCTGATCGAAAAGAGCGGCGAAAAGCCCGTGCAGCCGCGCCCGTTCGGCGTGAGCGCCGCGCAGCCCCCCGTGAAGCTCAGCGACAGCGAGCTGCTGTTCGTCACGGCGGAAGACGGCAAAGCGGTCGTGACCCGCTGCCTGCTGCCAAAATGCGAAACGCAGCCGATCAGCACCATTGCGCTGCCGGAAAAGAGCGACCTCGTCTGCCTGGAAGCGACGGCCGCCAAACTGAAAAACGGGCGGATCGCCGCCGTGCTGAACCTTTCGGGCGAATTATATTACGCCTTTTCCGATGACATGGGCGCGCGCTGGAGCCGCTGCCGCCCGATGGCGATCAAGGCCTCCGCGCCGAACCTCTGCGTTCGGGCAGACGGCGCCGCGGCGCTGAGTTACCTTGCGCCGGGCAAGACGCTTTCGGTCTGCACCCGCGTCAGCCCAGACGGAGAAAACGACTGGGAGGAGGAACGCACCATTGTCGCCACCCCCGCCGCCGATTTTTACCGCCCCGTCACCACCGCCTGCGGCGACGCCTTCCTCACCGCCAGCCGCCAGCGCTACTGTTCCGATCGCCTGCCCTCCGCCCTGCTGACCCGCTGGACGATCGCGGAGTGACCTAATACCGCATAGCAAAAGCTCTATGGCTGAATCGCCATAGAGCTTTTTACATATCGTTTGCTGTTTTATTGGTCGGTCGCTTCCGTTGTTCTTTGCTGACCTCTGCCACCCTGCGGGGGCTGACCGCCCTGATCGGACTGCCCATTCTGATCGGGTCTCTGTCCGCCGCGTTCGCCCTGCATACCGCCGCCGAACTGGTTGGTCAGGGAAGTCACCTGCGTGCCGTTGGCATAGACCGTGCCGCCGTTGACCGTCGCCGTGCCGTCATAGTCAAACGGAGACTGACCGTTGACGCTGACCGTGCCGCCGTTGATGACGATATCGCCGTTGGAATCGACGCCGTCGGTATCGCCCTGCCCCATGTTGATGGTGATGTTGCCGCCGTTGATCTCGACCAGCGGCGTGACGCCGTCGATCTTTTTCGCGGCGTTGATGCCGTCGTCGCTGGCGTTGATGGTCACGGTACCGTCATTGATTCTGATGATCGTGCCCTCGACGCCCTCATGCGCGTCGATGGTAAACGTGCCGCTGCTAATCGTGACCGTATTGTCGGCGTGGATGCCGTCATCACAGCCGGTGATGGAAAACGTACCGTTCAGAATTGTGGTGTTGGCGTCGCCGTGGAGCCCGTCGCCCGCGCAGCTGAGCGTATAAGTGCCGCTCTTGATGATCAGATCGTCCTTGCCCTTGACGGCGTGGTTCTTCGCGTTCACGGTCAGATTGACGCTTTCGATTTTGAGGGTGTCATTGCTCGTGATGCCGTTGTCGGCGTTGCCGTTCACCGTGAGCTTGCCGCTGCCCGCGATCACGAGATCGTCCTTAGCATACAGGCAGGCGTTCGGCTCCTCGTCCGCTTCGGAGGAATAGCTGTCGCTGTAGGTGTAGCTGCTGCTGTCCAAAAGGGTGTTTTCGGTGCCTGCCGCGAGGTAAACGGTCGCGCTCTTCGCTTCATAAACATAGATCGCGCTGGAATAAGAACAGGTGATGTTCACGCCGTTGAGGATGAGCGTTACTTCTTCGCCCTTGGCATCCACGATGACTCTGCCGTCCGTAAGCGTACCGCTGAGTTCATACGTGCCGCCCGCCGAAACAGTCACGGTCGAGCCGTCTGCCTTAGCGCCCGAACCGCTGACGCTCGCCGAACTGCCGTTGAGGCTGATCTTTGTCGCGCCGCTCCGGTCAACGGTCACGTCGCTCTCGTTGGCCAGCGCCTCAAGATCGGCGGCGGTGACGGTCTCGCCGGTGCTGCTTGCGGCGGCAGTCGTTTCCGTTTTTGTGTTGGCGGTCGTTGTGTCGGCGCAGGACGTCAGCGTGAACGCCAGCAGCGCCAGGGTGAGCAGAACGGATACAATGGTGAAAACTTTTTTCATGATATTCTCCTCCTTATTTATGGTGTTTTTCGATCTGATCCATAGCCGGTTTGCGTTCCGGCTATGTCTGCATGATAAAGCGCGAACCTAAAGCTCACCTTAAGAAAAAAACTTTTTCGCTTTAGGTTCTCTTTAGGTTGCCGCTTTATACTCAGGGCAAAGCAAGGAGGTGTTATCCATGAGCAAGGCAATCCAACTCAGCTTCGCGCGAATCGAAAAGAAATACTTTTTAACGCCGGAGCAATACAAACTCTTTCAGGAAAAGCTTTCCGCCTTTGTGAAGCCGGACGCATACCCGACCTATACCTTATGTAACCTTTACTATGATACGGACGACTATCGCCTGATCCGCGCTTCGCTGGAAAAGCCCGTCTACAAGGAAAAGCTCAGAGTCAGAAGCTACGGCGTGCCGACACAGGACGCAAAGGTCTTTGTGGAACTCAAGAAAAAATATGACGGCATCGTCTACAAAAGAAGGATCACCGCGGCGCCGTTTTTCGCGGATTCCCTGCTCAAAGGGTTCCGCACCGCAGAACAGAAGGATCAGATCACCAGAGAGATCGAATACTTTCAGCGGTTCTACCGCACGGAGCCCAAGGTGTTCATCGCCTACGATCGGGAAGCGTATCAGGGACTGGACGATCCCGAGCTGCGCATCACCTTCGACACGAACATGCGTTACCGCCTTGACAATTTGACGCTGCAGGCGGGCGACTTCGGCGAACCGATCCTCGACACCGACGATGTGCTCATGGAGATCAAAATGCCGGACGCGTGTCCGCTCTGGCTGAGCCGACTGCTCGACGAATATCAGATCTATCCGACCTCGTTTTCCAAATACGGAGCGTGCTATCGGGAACACATTCTCAAAAATTTTGCAAAGGAGGCGCGTTTAAGTGCTTGAAGCCATCACTTCGTTCTCATCGATCATCTCGGGGTCCATTACCCCTTCGGTTTTTCTCATCTGCACGGCGGTCTCGCTGGCGCTCGGCGTTCTCACGGCGCTGGTCTATCTGTTCCGAAGCCGCTGCTCGCAGTCCTTCGCCGTCACCCTCGCGGTGCTGCCCGCCATCGTGCAGATCGTCATCATGCTCGTCAACGGCAACATCGGCGCGGGCGTCGCGGTGGCGGGCGCGTTCAGTCTGGTGCGCTTCCGCTCCGCCGCCGGCTCGGCGAAAGAGATCGGCGCCATTTTCCTCGCCATGGCGCTCGGCCTGGCCACGGGCATGGGCTACGTGTCGCTGGCCGTGCTGTCCTTTGCGATCATCGGCGCGTTCATGCTGCTGCTCCACTTCATCCGCTTCGGCGACAATAAGAAAGCTCAACGCACGCTGAAGATCACCATTCCCGAAGCGCTCGACTACGACGGTCTGTTTGACGACCTGTTCAGTCAATACACCGATAAGGCGTCGCTGGAAAAGGTCAAGACCTCCAACATGGGCACGCTCTTTGAGCTGGAATACGCGATCGTGCTCAAAACGGCCGAAATTCCCAAGGCATTCATCGACGAGATCAGAACGCGCAACGGGAACCTCAACATCACCTGCAGCAAGGTTTCCGACAAGGAAGCGCTGTGACGTTTGCTTTTTTGATCGTTCTGTAATATAATCAACAGCGGGAGTGATAACGATGCGCTTACTCATCGCCGAAGACGAGCTCGATTTAGCGGAAGCTCTGACGGTATTTTTTGAAAGAAATCAGTTCACGGTCGACGCCGTCAACGACGGGCTGTCGGCTTACGAATACGCGGGCGCCGACGAATACGACGCCATCATTCTGGACGTGATGATGCCGAAGATGGACGGCATCGAGGTACTGCGCCGCCTGCGCGCCGACGGCAACAAGACGCCGATCATGATGCTCACCGCCAAGGCGCAGAAGGATGACCGGATCATCGGCTTTGACACGGGGGCGGACGATTACCTGCCCAAGCCCTTTGAGGCGGATGAACTGCTCAGCCGCGTGCGCGCGATTTTGCGCCGCCGCGCGGAGTATAAGCCCTCCGTTCTGACCTTCGGCGACCTTTCGCTCAACCCCGCCAGCGGGATGCTCTCCTGCGGCACGGGGCAGTCCGTTCGCCTGAGCGGGCGGGAATACCAGGTGATGGAACTGTTCCTGCACGCGCCGAAGACCGTGCTCTCCGCCGAGCGCATTATGGAGCGCGTTTGGGGTTGGGATTCCGACGCGGAGATCAACGTCGTGTGGGTGCATATTTCCAATTTGCGCAAAAAGCTCAAAGCCATCGGCTCAAAATCGACCATCCACGCCAACCGCGGGCTCGGTTACATTCTGGAGGCGGACCATGATTAAACGGCTGCGAAAAGAATTCATCACCATTTCGATCGTCGCCGTCGTTTCGGTGATGGTGCTGCTGTGCGTGATCGTCAACGTCGCCAACTTCGTTTCGGTCAACGCGCGGCTCAACAACACTCTCGACATGATTGCCTCGGATCAGGACAGGTTCTTTGACGCCGATCCGCCCGACCTGCCGCAGGACGGCGAAAAGCCGCAGCGCGGCCGCGACGACAACTTTGATTTCAAGCGCTTCGACCGGCAGTTCAACGAGGAAACGCCGTTTTCCACGCGGTTTTTCGTGATTTATTATGACGAAAACGGTTCGCTGCTCAGCGCCGATCTGACCAAGATCGCCGCCGTCACCGAAGACGAAACGCAGCAGTATCTGGATATCGCGCTTCGCCACGGCGAGGGCGTCGGCTTCACCTCCGGCTACAAGTTCAAGGTCACCCGACAGGAGGATGGCAGCTTCGCGGCGATCTTTTTGGACGATTACCGCGAAATGAGCTCCGCGCGCACGATCCTCGTGCTGTCCATCGCGGCGACGGTGATCTGCAGCGCGCTCATCTGCGTGCTGATCGTGCTGTTCTCCAAACGCGCCGTCAAGCCAGCCATCGAGAGCAACCGCAAACAAAAGCAGTTCATCACCGACGCGGGGCATGAACTGAAAACGCCGATCACCGTCATTTCCACCAGCCTAAGCGTGCTGGAAATGGAGGTCGGCAAGCAAAAATGGATCGACAAGGCGAAGGCGCAGACCGAAAAGCTCACCGAGCTGGTCAACTCCCTGGTGACGCTCTCAAAAATGGATGAGGAGGGAACCAACCTCCACATCAAGGAATTCGATATCAGCGGCGCCGTGCGCGAAACGGCAGAATCGTTTCAGGACTTTGCCGAGCAGACGGGGCACGTGCTTCAAACGGATATCGCGCCGTCGGTCTCCTATACGGGCGACGAATACGCCGTGCGGCAGCTCTGTTCCATCCTCATCGACAACGCCGTGAAGTACGCGAAAGAAAGCACGCCGATCCGCTTCTCCCTGCAAAAAGAGAAAAAGGGCGTGACGATCATCAGCGAGAATGAATGTGACGACGTTGACGAAAGCGAACTGGACAGGCTGTTTGACCGCTTTTACCGCGCCGACAAATCCAGAAGTTCGCAAACAGGCGGCTTCGGCATCGGGCTCTCCATCGCGCGAAGCATCTGCGAGGCGCACAAGGGCACGATCAAAGCGGTTTGCGAAAACGGACACACGGTACGGTTCATCGCGCAGTTGAAATAAGCGATACAGCAGAAAAGGCTTCCCGAGTGTACTCTCACTCAGGGAAGCCTTTTGGGTTTGGTTAAGAATCAGAACAGACCGGAGATCTTGCCGTTTTCGTCCACGTCGATGCGTTCGGCGGCGGGCGATTTGGGCAGGCCGGGCATGGTCATGATATCGCCGGTGAGCACGACGATGAAGCCCGCGCCGGCGGAAATCTTGACGTTCTTGACCGTGACGGTAAAGCCTTCGGGCGCGCCGAGCTTCGCCGGATCATCGGAAAAGCTGTACTGCGTTTTGGCCACGCAGATGGGGCAGCTGCCGTAGCCGAGCTGCTCGAGGCGCTCGATCTGCTTTTGCGCGGCGGGCAGGATATTGACGCCGTCGCCGCCGTAGATCTTTTTGACCACAGCTTCGATCTTTTCGGTGATCGTGCTGTCCAGTTCGTAAGAGAAGGTGAAGTCGCCCTGCTCTTCTTCGCACAGGCGCACCACCTCGCGGGCGAGGTCTTCGCCGCCCTTGCCGCCATCCGCCCAAACAGTGGAAAGCACGACGTTCACGCCGAGTTCGGCGCAGCGCTTCATGATGAACGCGATCTCCGCGTCGGTGTCGGTCGGGAAGCGGTTGACCGCGACCACGCAGGGCAGCTTGTAGACGTTTTTGATGTTGGACACGTGGCGCAGCAGGTTCGGGATGCCGCGATCGAGCGCGTCCAGATCCTCGGCGGCGAGGGATTTCTTATCAAGCCCGCCGTGCATTTTCAGCGCGCGCACCGTGGCGACGATGACCACGGCGTCGGGCACGAGACCCGCCATGCGGCACTTGATATCGAGGAATTTTTCCGCGCCGAGGTCCGCGCCGAAGCCGGCCTCCGTGACGGTGTAATCGCCCATTTTCAGCGCGAGCTTGTTCGCGGTCACGCTGTTGCAGCCGT
>JAFTEL010000077.1 GCA_017453685.1 Clostridia bacterium | reverse complement strand
ATGATATTTACCTGAAGATCAGAGCCTGGTCGCTTTATTAAATTTACATAAATGTCAAAAAAGAAAGGAACATCACAAATGAAAAAACTCAACATTTGTCTGCTCGCTCTGGTACTCACGGCGGGTCTTGTCCTGCCCTGCTTCGCCGCACAGACCACCGCCGCTCCGTATGACCGTGTGTTCATCATCGGCGTGGACGGCGCCGGCCGGTTCTTCAACGAAGCCGACACCCCGAATTTTGACCGCATCTTTGCCGACGGCGCGGTCGATTACACCGCGCGCGCCGAGATCATCACCACCAGCGCGCAGAACTGGGGTGCGATCCTCACGGGCGTTTCTTATTCAACGCACGCGCTGACCAACGACATTCTGGGCAGCACCGAGCGTTCGAGCGACACGCAGTACCCCACCATCTTCACGTATGCCCGCCGCGCGTTCCCCGACGCGGAGCTGGCCTCCTTCGTCAACTGGAACCCCATCAACTACGGTCTGATCGAAAACGACATCAACGTGAACAAACAGCACCCGGGCGAAGACGACGCCGTGACGGACGCGATCTGCGATTATTTCAACGCCGGCAATCAGCCGACCCTGTTCTTCGTTCAGTTTGACAGCGTCGACCATTACGGACACGAAAGCGGCAGCACCTCGGAAGCCTTCATCAATCAGATCGAGGTCATCGACGGCTATCTCGGCCGCATCTATGATACCGCCGAGAGCAACGGCTTGCTCGAAAACGCGCTGTTCATTGTGGTAGCCGATCACGGTCATACCCGCACCGGCGGTCACGGCGGCCTGACCATGCGCGAGACCAACGTCACCCTTGCCGTGAGCGGCAAAGGCGTGGTCAAGGGCAGCTCCCTGGACAGCATTGCCCGCAACCGCGACGTGGCTGCCATCGCGCTGTATGCGCTTGGCATCGAGCGCCCCGCCTACATGACTTCGCGCATCCCCGCCAACCTGTTTGAAGGCGTCAAGGGTGAGACCCGCCCGATCCAAAACGACTGGCGCGACGGTATTCTGTCAAGACTCTCCTGGATTCTGACGCTGATCACCAAGCCGTTCTGATCCGATTCATAGCGAAACAAGCCCGAATGGAACCCTGTTCGGGCTTTTCCTTTATCAATAACAGGAGGCTCTGTTATGAAACAAAAAGTGCTTTCCTTGGCGGCGGCTGTTTCCGCCGTGGCGGCGTCCGCTCTTTACTATTATTTCTTCGTGAAATGGGTTCCCGTGGTTTACGGCGTTTCCGTCGCGCTCTTCGCGCTGGCGGCAGGGCTGCTGACCGCGCGGTTCTCCGAAAAGAGACCCGTGCTGCGCAGCGTGATCGCCGGCGCGGTTTTCATGGCGGTATTCTTCGGACTGACGTTTTGGATCAACAACATCATTTTCAAAGCGGGACACGCAACGATCGCAGGAGCGATCATCAGCGGCATCACGCTGGTGTTCTTCGTGGTATATTACTGTCTGCTCTCGCGGAAGAAAGAGAAAAACAAACCGCTCGCCGCTATGGCTTTTCTGCTGTCCATCGCGGCGGCCGTGTGTTCCATGATCCCCTCGCAGATCGACTACATCCACAAGATCAACTTCAGATACTATGCCGCCCCGACCACCGGGAAGGAGATCGAACCGATGAAACGAGAGCTCTGCCAAAACGCCGATTATTACGTTGCGCCCGACGGCAGCGACGAGAACAGCGGCAGCTTCGACCAACCCTTCCTCACGCTGGAAAAAGCGCGTGACACGGTGCGCGCCCTGGATAAGAGCGGCAAGAGCGGCGTCACCGTTGCGGTGAAAGCGGGCGAATACCGCGTGGATTCCCTGCAGTTCACCGCCGAAGACAGCGGCACGAAGGACTGCCCCGTCACCTACTGCGCCTACGGCGACGGTGAAGTGGTGCTCAACGGCGGCGTGACGCTGCCGCACGACGCGTTTACTAAGGTGGAAAACGCCGACGTTCTGTCGCGGCTTTCGGACGGCGCCAGGCAAAACGCGCTTTCAGTCGACCTGTTCAGCCTGGGCATCACGGCTGAGCAGTACGGCAAAATCTACGCCATCGGCGGCTACAACACCGCCGGCCGCTATGACGGCGACTGGGTCGGCGACATCTACTGCGAGCTGTTCATTGACGACGCCCGCCAGACCATCGCCCGCTACCCGAACGGCAGGGAATACCTCTACACGGGCGCGGTCGTGAAGGAGGGACAGGGCAGAGAGAGCGCCTCCGCCTCGATCAAAGAGGGATATGAAGCGCGGCGCAATCCCGAACCCGACGTTTACAAGATGAGCCAAAAGCTCTCCGACCGCATCGCCGGCTGGAAAACGCTCGACGACGTGTGGATGTTCGGCTACTGGCGCTACGACTGGGCGGACGGCTCCACGCCCGTCGGCAAGGTCGATCACGAAAATCTGACGCTTTCGCCCATGTTCGTCAGCGGCTACGGCGCCAAGAAGGACGCGCCGTATTATTTCTTCAACGTGCTCGAAGAAATGGACGCGCCGGGCGAATGGTATCTTGACCGCGGCAACGGCGTTCTATATTTCTACCCGCCGGAAGGCTTTTCGGAAACCTCCGCAGTCGAGCTTTCGCTCACCACCGAAAACGTCATCAAAGCCGAAGCGAGCTATCTGACCTTTGACGGGCTCACGGTCAAGGGCACCCGCGGCGACGCGGTGAATATCACCGGCGACGGCAACACGGTGAAAAACTGCCTGATCAAAAACGTGGCGGGCAACGCGCTGCTCATGAACGGCTATGACAACCTCGCCTACGGCAACGAGATCATCCGCACGGGCAAGGGCGGCGTGATCCTCGGCGGCGGCGACCGCGAAACGCTCAAGCACGGCAACAACCGCGCCGAAAACAACCTCGTCCACGACTGGAGCGAGATCTACGAGACCTATCAGCCCGCGTTCACGCTCAACGGCGTGGGCAATATCTGCACCCACAACGAAATGTACAATTCGCCGCATGAGGCGATCACCTATTCCGGCAACGACCACCTGATCGAATACAACCTCATCCACGACGTCAACCTCCTCACCGACGACGGCGGCGCGATCTATTCCGGCAGGCGCTGGGATTGGTACGGCACCGTGATCCGCTACAATCTCATTTACAATCTCGGCGCGGATGGGCATCAGCCCGTTGGCATCTACATGGACGACGCGCTCGCCGGGCAGACGATCTACGGCAACCTCATCGTGAACGCGCCGCGCTTCGGCATCCAGCTCGGCGGCGGGCAGGACCTGATCGTGCATGACAACATCGTGGTCAACTCCCTCGTGCCCGTTTCGTTTGACAACCGGGGCCTTTCGGGGCTTTCGGGCGACGAAGAGAGCAGCTTTTATCAGCATTACAAAGAAAACGGCGAACTCTGGAAGCTGCTTTGGGACTCCCCGTGGGAGAGCGACGTGTGGCGCAAGGCCTATCCGCAGTATGAGCATTACAGCGACGATTTCTCCAACGTGGACGATCCCGATTTCGTGCTCAACCCCGGTCACGGTTCCGTCACGCACAACGTCCTCGTTTCCGCCCAGGGCATCGTCGGCGACATCGCGAGCGAGGCTTACAAGTATTCCGATATTTCCGACAACGCGACCTTCAAGCTCTCGGCACTGAAAAACATTTTTGTCGACCCCGAGAACGGCGATTATACCCTGCGCGACGACGCACCGATCGATTTTGACGTCGACGTGCCCGCCATGAACGAATTCGGCCGGTATTGAACCGCACAGCAAAATGCACCCCCTGTTGAAAAAGCAGGGAGTGCATTTTTTGTTTTGTCTTATTTCAGTTGATTCCCGTCCTGGAACGCGTTGCCGACCTTGTCGCCCAGCCCCACGTAGGTGTTGTTGCACGGGTCGAAGGTGATGGGTCTGAACTTCTTCGGGTCGATCTTCCCGTCGGTCAGCACGCTTTCGTCCGCGCTGACGTTGACGATCTCGCCCACCAGCAGCCCATCCTCAAAGCTCTTGACAGTACATTCCAGCGCCATGGGCAATTCGTCGATCAGCGGCGCGTTGACGAACGCGCTTTTCGTGGCGTGAAATCCCGCTCTCTCGAACTTATCCGGCACCTTATTCGCGGACACGATGCCGACGTAATCGCAGGCGATCATGGTGCTTTCCGTCGCCATGCTGACGGTGAACGCCCCTGTCTTTTTCAGGTTTTCGGTCGTTTTGTGATTGCCTAAGCTGATGCTGATCTCTTTATAATCCCGAATGCCGCCCCACGCCGCGTTCATGGCGTCGGGCACGCCGTTTTCGTCATAAGTGGCGATGATCAGCACCGGCTGGGGAAACATCAGCGGCTTCGCGCCGAAATCTTTTCTGCTCATTTCTGATTCTCCTTTTCATTATTCTCATTCTTCTTTGGTCAGGCGGGTGACGGATCACCTCGCATCCTTCCGACGGCAGTATAGCATAAAACCCGGGCGTTGACAATGGTTCCCGCCCGTGTTATGGTAAACGTATCGTGACAGGAGGTTTCATCATGCAAAAATTCATCAGCGTTCTGCTCGTATTCGTCAGCTTTTTCACGGCACATTTCGCGCAGATCGAGATCAAAATCAATCCCGAAAAATACAACCTCATCGACCCCAACGTTTCCGCCCTGCCCGCGCCCGTGGAACAGCCGGTCGGGGACGGTTTCGTGCAGCTCAGCGAAGTGAAGATGCACTACGTGGTCTACGGCAGCGGCGAAACGCCGCTCATCCTCATCCACGGCAACGGCGGCAGCGCCGACTCGCTCAAGAGCCTCGCACAGCTGCTGGCGAACCATTACACCGTTTACGCCATTGAAAGCCGCTGCCACGGGCAGAGCAGCGATCCGGGCGTGATCACCTACGAGCTCATGGCGAAGGACGTGGTCGAATTCGGGCGGGCGCTCGGGCTGGACAAGCCCCTGCTCATGGGGCACAGCGACGGCGGCATGGTCACGCTCGCCGCAGCCGCCAACTACCCCGATTTTGCGCGTGCCATCATCTCCTGCGGCTCCAATTCCAAGCCCTCGGGCTTCTGGCCGTATTTCCCGTTCGGCGTGTTCGTCAACAATCTGTTTCACCCCGACAAGCTCAACGACCTGATGCTGTATGAACCGGACTTCACGGCGGAATACCTCGGGCGCATCACCTGCCCCGCCTACATCGTCTGCGGCGAATACGACATCATGAAGCTGACCGACCACCTGTTCATCCACGAGAGCGTGCCGAACAGCGACTTTTGCGTGGTCAAGGGCGCGGTGCACGGCGATTATCTGCGGGACGGACGCGCTTACGTGCTGGCGATGGACTGGCTGACGGCGAAAGGGCTGTGATTTGCTTTTCGGCGTTTCCTGTGATATAATTTCTGTTGTATTCCATCAAGGAGGATAAACCATGAAGATTACCAACGACATTACCTACATCGGCGTCAACGACCATCAGCTCGACCTGTTTGAAGGGCAGTACGACGTGCCCAACGGCATGGCGTACAATTCCTATCTGATCACCGATGAAAGAATCGCCGTGATGGACACGGTGGATCGGAATTTCACTCACGAATGGCTGGACAATCTGGACAAGGCTTTGAACGGAAGAAAACCCGATTACCTGATCGTGCAGCACATGGAGCCCGACCATTCCGCCAACATCGTCAACTTTATGAAGAATTACCCTGCCGCCACCATCGTTTCTTCCGCCAAGGCGTTCGCCATGATGAAGAACTTTTTCGGCACGGAGTTTGAGGACAGGCGCATCGTGGTCGGCGAAGGCAGCACGCTGGAGCTTGGCAAACACACGCTCACCTTCGTGACCGCGCCGATGGTGCATTGGCCGGAGGTCATCGTGACCTATGACAACGCGGACAAGGTCCTGTTTTCCGCCGACGGGTTCGGCAAATTCGGCGCGCTGGACGTCGAAGAGGACTGGGCGTGCGAAGCCAGGCGCTATTATGTGGGCATCGTCGGCAAATACGGCGCGCAGGTGCAGTCGCTCCTCAAAAAAGCCGCCGCGCTCGACATTGAGATCATCTGCCCGCTGCACGGTCCCGTGCTGACCGAGGACCTCGGCTATTACCTCAACCTCTACAACATCTGGTCGTCTTACGGTGTGGAGACCGACGGTATTCTGATCTGCTACACCTCCGTTTACGGTCACACCAAAAAAGCGGTCGAGCTGCTGACCGACAAGCTGAAAAGCCGCGGCTGCCCGAAGGTGGTCGTGAACGATCTGGCGCGCTGCGATATGGCGGAAGCTGTGGAGGACGCGTTCCGCTACGGCCGCATCGTGCTCGCCACCACCACCTACAACGCGGAGATTTTCCCGTTCATGCGCGAATTCATCAACCACCTGACCGAACGCGGTTATAAAAACAAGACCATCGGCATGATCGAAAACGGCTCCTGGGCGCCCATGGCGATCAAGACCATGATGAAAATGCTCGAACCCTGCAAGAATATCACCTACACCGAAAACAACGTGCGCATCCATTCCGCGCTCAACGAGATCAGCAGCGCGCAGCTGGACGCGCTGGCGGACGAACTGTGCAAGGATTACATGGCGATGCAGGAAGAGACCGCCAACAAAAACGACCTGACCGCCCTGTTCAACATCGGCTACGGGCTCTACGTCGTGACCTCGAACGACGGCAAGAAGGACAACGGTCTGATCGTCAACACCGTCTCGCAGGTGACCAGCGCGCCCAACCGCGTGGCGGTGTGCATCAACAAACAAAACTATTCCCACCACGTCATCAAACAGACCGGCAAAATGAACATCAACTGCCTGTCGGTCGAAGCGCCGTTCAGCGTGTTTGAAAGCTTCGGGTTCCGCAGCGGCCGCAACGCGGACAAATTCGCCGGCTACGATCCCCTGCGCAGCGACAACGGGCTGGTGTTCCTGCCGCACTATACCAACTCGTTCCTGTCGCTGAAGGTGGAACAGTACGTCGACCTCGACACCCACGGCATGTTCATCTGCGAAGTGACCGAGGCAAGGGTGCTTTCCGACAAGGAGACCATGACCTACACCTATTATCAGAACAACGTCAAGCCCAAGCCGCAGACCGAGGGCAAGAAGGGCTTTGTGTGCAAAGTTTGCGGTTACGTCTATGAAGGCGACGAGCTGCCGGAGGATTTCGTCTGCCCGCTGTGCAAGCACGGACCCGCCGACTTCGAGCCGATTTCAGGCTGAGGATAAACCTTTCTCGCAGTCTGGTGCTTATCCAATCAAATATAGAAAAAGCCTTGAAGCTTTTCGCTTCAAGGCTTTTGTTCTGTTTGACGCAGCGTCAGTTTGTCGTGACCGTGACCCACATGGCGGGGCAGATGCCGACCTTGCCGCCGTAATAAGCGGAGGAAACGAACCCCGTGTAAGTCTTGGGGTCGCGCAGCAGCCACGTCGTGATCTTGCTGCCCTCTACGGCGTATTCATAGGTGTTGGCGCCGCGCGCGAGGGCGAACTTGGTGGGCGTGCGGTATTTCAGCCCGTATTTTTCCACCTCTTTGAGGCTCAGGATAAAGATCTTATCCGTTGTGGCTTTGTCGGCGTCGCTCGCAGCCGCGACCTTGGTCGAGAGAATACCCGCCTGTTCTTCTTCCGTGAAGGCGGTGGTGAGGAAGGTGCTGTTCAGCGACTGGCGCAGCCAGCATTTCTCCCAGGTGACGCGGGGATTTTTCTTGTCGAACGGCTGGCAGTCCAGCGCGTATTTGCTGATGACCAGCGCCTTGCCTTTTTCAACAGCAAGCACCTGCCACTTCATTTTTTCCTTGCCGTTTTCCTTGTTGTTATCCTGCTCATAAGTGCCGATGGTGACGATATCCGACACCTTGACGTTGGCGGCAAGCAGGCCCTTGACAGGCGCGGCGGTGGTCGGCGCAGCGGTGGTCGGGGCGGCGGTCGTCGGCGCAGCCGTTTCAGTCACGGTCGTCGGCGCGGCGGTGGTGGTTTCGGCGGGCTCGTTCTTGCCCTGTTTGCCCAGCACCACGCAGGCAACGATGATGATCGCGATGAGCACCACCAAGGCGATAACGGCGGCTGGCTTCTTACTCGATTTCACGGTCGGCTCCGGTTTCCTGACCGGCTTCGGCGGCTCAGCGGGCGTGTGCACCGGCTCGCGCTCGGTTTCGTTTGACCGCTTGCTGCCGACAAATTTATCAAACCGCTCGTTGAAGTCATCATGCGGTATTTTGCTTACCTCGGGTTCAACTTCGGGTTCGGCCTCGACTTCGGGTTCGGCCTCGACTTCGGGTTCGGCCTTGACTTCGGGTTCGGCCTCGACTTCGGGCTCAGCCTCGACTTCGGACTCGACCTCGACTTCGGGCTCGGCTTCAATTTCGGGTTCTGCCTCAACTTCGGGTTCAGCCTCGACTTCGGGCTCGACCTCGACTTCGGGCTCGGCTTCGACTTCGGGCTCCGCCTCGACTTCGGGTTCCGCCTCGACTTCGGGTTCCGCCTCGACTTCAGGCTCAGCCTCGACTTCGGGTTCCGCCTCGACTTCGGGCTCGGCTTCGACTTCGGGTTCCGCCTCGACTTCGGATTCCGCTTCGACTTCGGGCTCAGCCTCGACTTCGGGCTCAGCCTCGACTTCGGGCTCAGCTTCAACTTCGGGTTCGGCTTCCGCTTCGGCGGCGAGTTCCGCGTTTTTCCTGTCAATGCTCCGCTGCAGGGCTGCAGCGCAGTCATGGCAGAAAACGGTCGACTTCGTCACGCCGTCGGTCGTCATCAGCGCGGTGAGCAGTTCGTCATATTCCTTGCCGCACCGTTGGCAGACGCCGCCCTCATGGGGTTCAAATCTCAAACCAATGCTGTTTTCGCCCATAACCATCCTCTTTTCCCATCTTTATTTTCACTTACTTTTCACGCTTACGCAAAACAGGCTTTGACGATCTCAATGATCTTGTCCTGTTCCTCGGGGGTCATCTTGTTATCGCTCGGCAGGCAGAGACCGCGGCGGAAAATATCTTCGCCCACGCTCGACTCGCTTACCTTCACAAACTTTTTATCGCGATAGACCGGCTGCAGGTGCATCGGCTTCCAGATCGGTCTGCCCTCGGCGTTGTGCTTCGCCAGCGTTTCCAAGATCTCGGTCGGGCAGGATTTGCCGGGCGCCGGCGTGTAAACCGCCGTGTGCTCATCGCGGGTCTGGCCGCACATGGCGTCCTCGTCGATCAGCAGGCAGGACAGCCAGTAATTCGGCTCGCTGTTCGCTGCATCGAACGGGTTCATCTGAACGGGCAGACCGCTCAGCCCGTCGCGGTAGCGCTCGTAGATCGCTTTTTTCTGCGCGATGTGCTCCTGCAGATGCGGGAACTGGCCGCGCACCACGCCGGCAATGACGTTGCTGATGCGGTAATTGTAACCGATCTCTTTATGCTGATACCACGGCGCGGTATCGCGCGCCTGCGTTGACCAATTGCGCGCCTGCTGCGCCGCCTGCTCATCATCGGTCAGCAGCATGCCGCCGGAGGAGCCGGTGATGATCTTGTTGCCGTTGAACGAAATGGCGTTGAACCGACCGAAACAGCCGGTCTGGCACCCCTTGTAGGTCGCGCCGAGGGATTCGGCGGCGTCTTCGATCAAAACGGCGCCGTGTTCCGCGCAAACGGCGCGGATCTCATCGAGCCTGGCGGGCGTTCCGTAGAGGTTGGCGACCACGACCGCCCGGATATCGGGGTAAAGCTCAAACGCTTTACAGAGTGATTTCGGGTCCATGTTCCAGGTGTCGCGCTCGGTGTCGATAAAAACCGGCTCGCCGCCCTCGTAGGTCACGGGGTTGACGGTCGCGCTGAAGGTCATATCGGAACAGGCGACGCGAACGCCGGGTCCGATCCCAGCCAGCTTCATGCACAGATGCAGCGCCGCCGTGCCGGCAGAGAGACCGACCGCGCGCCGAACGCCGATAAAATCGGCGATCTCCTGCTCGATGCAGTCGATATTGGCGCCGACGGTGGACATCCAATTGGTTTGATACGCCTGCTGCATGTAGGCCAATTCCTCCCCGTGCATGGTGGGAGAGGAAAGCCAGACGCGCTTTTCCAGCGGGTGAATTTCGTTACGGAACATGACGGTTCCAACCTTTCAAGAGTTTTGCGCAGGGGCAATCCGCCTCATTATTAAATTATCATAACACAACTTAAAATAAAATGCAAATATTCTGACATAAATTTCGGCAAAAGATCGGTTCATTGGAAAGTGTTTTGCCTTTACAGCCGTCTTTTTCCTCGCAAGGGGTTGACCTTCCCGATAGGTCTGTAAGCAAAATAAAAAGCCGCAAGTCGAGCAGACTTGCGGCGCTGAACTGTGCTGATTTTAACGCCAGATGAACCACAGCATGAGGTAGCCTGTGGTGACGGCGGCGAGCGTGAACGGCACGCCGAACTTCATAAAGGTGCCCGCCTTGACCTCGTAGCCCTCCTTGCGGAGGATGCCTATGCCGGCGATGTTGGCGCTCGCGCCGATGGGGGTCAGGTTGCCGCCCAGGGTCGCGCCGCAGAGCAGACCGTAATAGAGCAGTTTCGGGTCGCCCAGGCCGACGCCGGCGGCGATGCTGGGCACGAGGGCGAGCATGGTGGCGGTGTAGGGAATGTTGTCGATAAAAGCGGAAAGCAAGACGCTGATCCAGACCAAAATGGTATAGACCACGAACACGGAGCCGTTGCCGAGCTTGGCGATGCTTTCGCCGAGGAATTCGACCACACCGGCGTTCTTGACGCCGCCGATGACCACGAACAGACCGATCAGCAGGAAGATGGTGTAATAGTCGATCTCCTTGAACGCGCCGACGACCGTTTCTTTATCCTTTTTGATGAAGAACTGGCGCACGATGCCGACGGCGAAGAAGAACATACAGATCAGACCGTTGGTGATGGCGGGCTTGTAGAAGCCGCCGTTCGCCGCTTCCTTGTACGGGATGAACGAAACCGCGATCAGCGCTGCGACCGTACCGATGAGCAGCCAGGTCGGGAACATATCTTCCACCTTGGTGCGGTCGTGGTAGTCGATCTTGCCGTTTTCCTTGCGGAACATAAAGAGGATAATCAGCGCGCTCATCACGGCGCCCGCCTCGACCACCCAGAACATGCCGGGCTTGCCGTCATCCACAAAGAAATCGGAAAAGTCAAGGTTGGCGGCTTTGGCGAGCAGGATCGAGGTCGTGTCGCCCACCAGCGTCGCGGCGCCCTGCAAGTTGGACGAGACCGCGATGCAGATGATGGCGGAAACAGGCGAAATTTTCAGCCTGCTGCAAAACGCGAGCGCGACCGGCGCGATCATCAGCACCGTTGCCACGTTGTCAACAAAAGCGGACACGATGCCGGCAAAGAGCGAAAGCACCACGACGACCCATTTGACCGAGGACACATGGGAAATCAGCCAGTCGCTCATCAGCTGCGGCATTTTGGATTCGATAAACAGATACACCGTACCCATGGTGCCGGCGATCATCATGATCACGTTCCAGTCAATATTTTTCAGCGCCTCGAGCGGCGTGTAGGAAAAGCCTCCGAGCGTTTCGGGCGAAAAGAACGAGACCGCGCCGAGCCCGATGAAGATCAGCGCACTGCCCAGCGCGATGTAGGGCCGCACCTTTTGCAGCGCCATCATCAGCACGTAGGTGATGCCGAACAGGATCAGGGCGATGAGCGTAATCGTCTGCATGGAAAACCATCTCCTTTGAGAATGAAAAAACGGAACCCTGTGGATTCCGTCGGACTTTCGGATAAAATACGAAAGACAATTCCGCTAAATAAAACACGCCCCGTGTTTTATGACAGGCTCCACCACTTATCGGAATTGCAGAATGAGTATAGGCTTTTCGACCGTTTTTGTCAAGATACCCCCGTAAATTTTCATAATTGCGGAATTCGCATTTTTTCATCAAAACACTTTCTTTCCATAAAAAACGTGGTATAATAGAATTTAATGTTACGGTTGTTTTCAATGAAACCGAAACTGTTTCAAAACACATCGCAAACGAAAAACGAGGTAACCGTATGAAAATCGCCATCGCCGGGATCGGCTACGTCGGGCTGTCCAACGCCGTGCTGCTCGCGCAGAACCACGAAGTGGCCGCGTTCGACATTGATCCGGAAAAGATCGACAAGATCAACCGCCGCGTTTCTCCCCTTGTGGACGCGGAGCTGGAAGACTATCTGAAAAACAAAACGCTGAATCTGACCGCCACGACGGATTGGAAAGCGGCGTTTGACAAGGCGGATTTCGTCATTGTTTCCACCCCCACCAATTATGATCCGCGCCAGAATTACTTTGACACCTCGTCCGTTGAGGACATCATTCAAAAGGTCATGCAGCTCGGTTCGGGCGCGACCGTCGTCATCAAATCCACGGTGCCGGTCGGCTTTGTGGAATCGGTCAAAGAAAAGTATCAGTTCCGCAACATCATGTTCTCACCCGAATTTTTGCGCGAGGGCAAGGCGCTTTTCGATAACCTGTATCCTTCCCGCATCATCGTCGGCGCCGAGTTGAGCGACGAAACCATGAAAGCGCGCGCCGAAACCTTCGCCGACCTGCTGCAGGAGGGCGCGAAAAAAGAGAACGTCCCCGTGCTGCTCACCAACCCGACCGAAGCGGAAGCGGTGAAGCTGTTCGCCAACACCTATCTGGCGCTGCGCGTTTCGTTCTTCAACGAGCTGGACACCTACGCCGGCGTGCGCGGACTGGACGCGGGGCAGATCATTGAAGGCGTTTGCCTTGACCCGCGCATCGGCAGCCACTACAACAACCCGTCCTTCGGCTACGGCGGCTACTGTCTGCCCAAGGACACCAAGCAGCTGCGCGCCAACTTCCAGAATATCCCCAGCACGCTGATCGCCTCCATCGTGGAATCCAACGCCACCCGCAAGGACTACATCGCGGACGACGTGCTGGAAAAAGCGGGCTTTTACGGCGACGGCTCCATCGGGCGCAACGGCATTTCGGGCAAGCAGTGCGTCATCGGCATTTACCGCCTGACCATGAAGACCGATTCCGACAATTTCCGCCACAGCTCCATTCAGGGCGTGATGAAGCGCATCAAGGCCAAGGGCGCGCAGGTGATCCTGTACGAGCCTGCCATGAAGGAAGACAGCTTTTTCGGCTCGCCCGTCATCCGCGATTTTGACGAGTTCGCCGCCCGATCCGATCTGATCATCACCAACCGCTACGAGTCCAAACTGGATCCGGTCAAGGACAAGGTCTACACCCGCGACCTGTACCGCAGAGATTAAAAACTGAAAGCCGAAAACAAAGAAGCAGTTGAACCCGCGTTTGGGATCACTGCTTCTTTTTGATTATCTGTTTGTTACTGCTTGGAAACCTTGCGCTGGATGAGCTTGACCAGTTCCACGATCGGGATGATGGCAAACGCAAGACCCAGAGCGACGCCGTATTCCGCCAAGCCGATGTTGATGAAGTCGAACGCATTGGCAAGGAACGGGATTTCGATGATGGCGGTGGTGAGCACCAGCGACGCGACCATCGCGCCGTAAAGGAACCAGTTGTGAGATTTTTCGACGAACCCCATGCGCAGCACGGACTGCCGCTGGGAGCGCATGTTGAACGAGTGGAAGATTTCGCACATGGACATAGTCAGGAACGCCATGGTCATGCCGTGAGCGCCGGGATCGGGCGCGTTCACGCCGAGAACTTTGGCGCCGATATAATAGGCGACCAGCGTGAAGATCGTGACCAGAACGCCCTGATACGCCACGTCGAAGCCGACGCCGCCGGAGAAAACGCCGTCGGTCGATTTGCGGGGCGCGCGCTTCATCAGGTTGCTTTCGCCCTTTTCCATGCCGAGCGCCAGCGCCGGGAAGCAGTCGGTGACAAGGTTGATGAACAGCAGGTGCGTTGGTTTGAGAATGACGAAGCCGAACAGACTCGCCGCAAAGATGGTCAGCACCTCGCTGAGGTTGGAGCTGAGCAGGAAGTGGATCGCCTTGCGGATGTTGTCGTAAATCTTGCGGCCCTCTTCCACGGCGTTGACGATGGTGGCGAAGTTATCGTCCGCCAGCACCATATCCGCCACGTTCTTGGTCACGTCCGTGCCGGTGATGCCCATGCCGATGCCGATATCGGCGCTCTTGATCGAGGGTGCGTCGTTCACGCCGTCGCCGGTCATGGCGGTGACCATGCCGACCTTGCGCCACGCGTTGACGATGCGCACCTTGTGTTCGGGCTGCACGCGGGCATAAACCGAATAGAGCTTGACCTTTTCTTCAAAGTCTCCGTCGCTGATGTCGTTGAGCTGAGCGCCGGTGATGGCTTCGTCCTCGCTCGTGATGATGCCGAGCTCCTTGGCGATGGCGATCGCCGTGTCGCGGTGGTCGCCCGTGATCATGATCGGGCGGATGCCTGCCTCGCGGCATTCGGCAATGGCGTCCTTCACTTCGGGACGGCACGGATCGATCATGCCCTCCAGACCGACGAACACCAGTTCATTTTCGATCGCTTCGGGAGAGGGATCGGTCGGCACGGCTTCAAGCAGCTTGTAGCTCAGCGCCAGCACGCGCAGGGCTTTATCCGCCATGGCTTTGTTGGCGGCGAGAATTTGAGCTTTGATCTCGTCGGTCATGGCGACTGCCTGACCGTTTCGGAGAATGGCGGTGCATTTCTTGAGGATCTCGTCGGGCGCGCCCTTGGTGAACTGGATGATCCGGCCGTTTTCTTCATGCACGGTCGACATCATCTTGCGCATGGAATCGAACGGCGCTTCCGTTACGCGGGGCGCGGCGGCGCTGAGGTCGGACTTATTCATGCCGAGGGTGAACGCGTAATTGACCAGCGCGCACTCGGTCGGCTCGCCGAGGGTCTCGCTGCCGTCGGCGTTGATCTCGGCGTCGCTGCAAAGCGCCATGCCTTTGGCAAGCAGCGCCTGATCGTCGCCGTAATAATCGACCACGGTCATCTTGTTCTGGGTCAGGGTGCCGGTCTTGTCCGAGCAGATGATCTGCGCGCAGCCGAGGGTCTCCACCGCGGTGAGCTTGCGGATGATGGCGCGGCGCTTGGACATGGAGGTCACGCCGATCGACAGCACGATGGTGACCACCGCCACGAGCCCTTCGGGGATGGCGGCAACGGCAAGGCTGACGGCGACCATGAAGAAGTCGAGCGCTTTTTCAAAGAAATCGCCCACGCCGGAGAAGCCGTCGCCCGCGACAAGCTCGCGGATGATATCGAAGCCGAAGATGAACACACAGATGCCGACGACGAGGAAGGTGAGGATCTTGCTCAGCTGCGCGAGCTTGATCTGCAGCGGCGTCAGACCTTCTTCCGCCTTGGTGATGGCGTCGGCGATCTTGCCCATTTCGGTCTGCATGCCGGTGGCGACCACGACCGCTTTGCCGTGACCGTAGACGATGGAAGAACCGGAATAGACCATATTCTTGCGGTCGCCCAGAGCGACCTCGCCCTTTTCGCCGCCGTTGAGCGCCTCAATGAGCTTGGTGACGGGCACCGATTCGCCGGTGAGCGCGGCCTCTTCCGCCTTGACGCTGGCACATTCAAACAGCCGGCAGTCCGCCGGAACAGCGTCGCCCGCTTCGAGCAGGATCACGTCGCCCACGACGACGTCTTCACTCTTAACGGTGGTCACTTTACCGTCGCGCAGCACCTTGGAGGTGGCGGCGGACATTTCCTGCAGCGCCTGAATGGCGGCTTCCGCCTTGCTGTCCTGATAAACGCCGAGCGCGGCGTTGATGATGACGACGGTCATGATGATGATCACGTCGGCAAAATCGCCCACGCCGGGCGCCTTGCCCGCCTGCACGCCTTCCACGACGGCGAGCACGGCGGAGATAATGGCCGCCACGATGAGGATGATGACCATCGGGTCGAGCATCTGGGCGAAGAAGCGTTTGATGAGCGAATCCTTTTTCGCTTCATCCAGCTTGTTCTTGCCGTTTGCGGCAAGCCTCTTTTCCGCTTCTTCGGCGGTCAGACCGTTGGCGGAGGAGTTGAGCTGCCGGAAGACGGATTCCGCTTCCTGAAGGTAGAATTGCATCTTGTCACATCTCCTTTTTAAGTAAAAAGAGACTTTTACCGCTGGCTGGGCGATAAAAGTCTCACTCTCTACAATATCGGCGAACCGCGAACGGTCGTGTATTGACGCCGGATATAACACACAAGGTGCGAGTTACTCCCCTTTATGACAGAAATATTGTAATATATTTTTTTTGATTTGTAAAGATGACTTGAAAAAATTTCTTATTCCGCTTGTTACGACTCCAGATGGAACACACGCAAAGCATTTTGACACAGCATCTTTTCACGGTCTTCTTCGCCGTAGCCGAGGGTATCAAAGCGGTTCTTCTCGTCCTCCACGTTCCACATCGGGTAATCCGTGCCGAAGAGCACACGGTCCGTGCCGTAGTTGGCGATGATGCGCCGCACGGTCTCATTGTCCAGCGCGTAAAAAGCGGAAGAGCAATCGACAAAAAAGTTTTCGCGGTGCTTCAACAGCTCGCTCGCCTCCTCCCACATCGACCAGCCGCCGAAGTGCGCGCCGATTACGCGGAGGTTCTGATAAATATCCAAAACGGGAATGAGGCGGTTGGGGTTGGAATAATCAAAGCGGCTGTCGCCCGTGTGCAGCAGCATGGGCAGCCCGTACCGCTCGCACAGCTCGTAGATTTTCAAACAGCGGTAATCGTCGATCTTAAAGCGCTGGATATCATGGTGAAGCTTGACGCCCTTGAGACCGAGCGCGATCAGTTCCCGCACGTCGCCCTCCTGATCTTCACTTTCGGGGTGTAAAGTACCGAGCCCGTACAGTTTGTCCGGATAGGCGGCGACGGATGCGGCAATAAAATGGTTGATCGAGCTGACCTGATGAGGCGTTGTAGCGACGGACTGCACCACAAAGCGGTCAATCCCCGCCTTCGCCCCGTTTTCCAGCAGTGTGGAGAGCGTGCCGTCGTAGGTGGTGGGCAGCGTGTAAAACCGACCGGTGGCGTGCGCCGCCTTGTCAGCAATTCTGTCGGGATAAATATGACAGTGGGCGTCAATGACCATGGCTTTCACCTCGACCAAATTATAGAAAAATGAATCGAAGCCTGCAACATCAAAACTGTACGGTTTTTTTGCGGTCTGTCCCCAAAATATTGTATATTTTATTGATTTTGTTTGTTCATTGTGCTTTAATACAAGTATCAAGGAAAGAGGCATTTTCTATGCAGGAATTATTATCCCGTTTCCCGCTTCCGTTTGCGTCGCCGAGTGACCCGATCTACGATTGTTCCGACGGTCGCGTGCTGCTGGTTTATCGCGGCAAAAGCGAAAATGACTGCCGGAATTATCTGAACCGTCTGCTTGACGAGGGGTTTTCGGTGGTGATGCAGACCGAGCAAAACGGCAGCCGTTACGCCGCTTTGCAAAAAGACGTCACGCTGGGGATTTATTATACCCCGTGCGATCAAACGCTGCGCGTCACGGCTGACAAGCTCAACACCTTGCCACCCTGTCGGCGCCCCGACACGGCGTTTGAAAGCGGAAAGACCGTGTTTTACTGTTTTGAAAACGACCAGACTTTGATCGACTGCGGCATGTGCCTGCTCCTCCAATGCCCCGACAGCAGCTTTTTCGTGGTGGACAGCGGTCATTATTTCCAGTTCAACGACAACGACCGCCTGCATAAGTTCATGCGCGAGCGCACGCCGGACGGGCAGAAGATCGTCATCAACGGCTGGCTCATCACCCATTCGCACACCGACCACGTCGCCAAGCTCATGGACTTTTTGCGCTACAACTGCGACGACGTGGTGATCGAGGGCTTTTACTGGAACCTGCTGAGCGACGATTACGATCTGCCCTGCTGGGATCGGGAAGAGCGCGCCTACAACGCGCAGCTTCGCCGCGTGCTCAACAGGCTGACCGATATTCCGAAATACAAGGTGCAGGCCGGTCAGCGGTTTTACTGCCGCAATCTCTGCTTTGACGTGCTCTGTACGCAGGAGGATGTTTACCCGCAGAAAATCGAGGATTTCAATGACACGTCCGTGGTGGTCGCCGTGGAAGTTGACGGCTGCCGCATCCTCAT
>JAFTEL010000076.1 GCA_017453685.1 Clostridia bacterium | reverse complement strand
GAGAGGACCGGGATGGACGCACCGCTGGTGCACCAGTTGTCACGCCAGTGGCACAGCTGGGCAGCTATGTGCGGATTGGATAAACGCTGAAAGCATCTAAGCGTGAAGCCATCTCCAAGATAAGATATCCCACAGCATAAGCTGGTAAGACCCCTCATGGACTATGAGGTTGATAGGCTGCATGTGTAAGCATAGTGATATGTTCAGCTTGGCAGTACTAATAGGTCGAGGGCTTGAACCATTAACTTGGTTTTGAGTACTACAGCTCTCTTTCACATCACCTCACCTTGCTTGTTCAGTTTTCAGGGTATAATGACCAACGCCTTCCACCGGAAGGCGTTTTTCTTTTACCCGGATCGAATAACGGTTGATTTTTGCTGAATATTCCTTATAATAAAAGAGAACGGTCCGTAATAAACGGTTAGAAGAAAGGACGGAAAAACCATGAAACATCTCAAAAATGGTTTGCTTTCGCTGCTGCTGATCGCCTGCCTGCTGCTGACCTGCGCCTGCGGCCGGCCCAAGGCGCTCGCTGAGGATCAGATCAAGCCGACCGAGCCTGACGCGCAGCCGGTCGTTTTGACGCGGGAGGATTGGGCGACCGACGTGAAAGCGGCGCTGAACGACCTGATGGCCACCTACGGCAAAAACGGCACGGCACCGGCCGACAAGCCTTACGCCGTGTTTGATTTTGACAACACGTCTTCGATTTTTGACGTGGAGGAGCAGCTTTCCGTTTACCAGTTGAGCGTGATGGCGTTTGCCGTTGAACCGGCCGATCTGCAGGGCGTTCTGCTCAGCGGGCTGACGAACGTCGACGAGGATCTGACCGAGTACGGCTACGGCAAAGGCTCGCTGCGTGACTGGATCGACGACATCGGCGCGGCCTACGATTCACTCTGGACAGCCTACGGGCCTTTCACGGCCAAGGGCGTTCCCACAAACCGGCTTGACGATCTGCACAAGGCCGCCGCGTGGCAGGAATTTGCCGCCAAAATGCGCGCGCTGTATTCGCTGGTTTATGATGCGCAGTCCTCCAACGTGGCTTATCCGTGGGTCACTTATTGGTTCACGGGCATGACCGAGGAGGAGATCTATGACCTCGCCTGCGCGGCTTACGCCGAATATAAAGACGTTGATACGTCGACCGTGACTTGGACGAGCCCGGCTTCGATCGAATCCAAAACGGGCGTGGTTCAGTATGAGTGGACGAGCGGCATTCAGGTGTCGGAAAACATCAGGGAGCTGTGGCGCGCGCTGGAGGCAAACGGCATTGACGTCTGGGTCTGCTCGGCATCGTGCACCGGCGCGATCTGCGCGGCGATCGACACCTTCGGCCTGCACGAATTCTGCACGGGCATGGTGGCCATGACCAATAAAATGGATGAAAGCGGAAAATATATCGCGGAATGCGACACGGAAACCGGCTGTGGCTTTTATGCCAACGAGGGCGAGGGCTGGACCCGCATGACCCGCCCGACCAAGGCGCAGACGCAGGGCGTGGGCAAGGTGACCGCCATAGCCAACGCCATTTCGCCCGAATACGGCGGCCACGGCCCGCTGGCCGGTTTTATGGATTCGACCGGCGACTTCAACTTCTGCACCGAGTTTGAAACGCTCAAGCTCGTCGTTTGCTTCAACCGCGCCAACCGCAAGGTGACGGACGGCGGCGGTCTGGCGGCCGAAGTGGCCATGTATCAGAAGGATACGCTCGGCTACGACCTGAAAAAAGCGAACGCCGCGGGCGACACGCTTTACGTGCTGCAGGGGCGTGATGAAAACGGCAAACGCACCCTGCGCAACAGCAACAAAACGTTGCTGCTGGGCAGCAGCGAGGAAACGCTGTTCAAAAACGCCGACAACGAAGCGCAGCTTCAAAAAATGATCGACGACGGCATGACGACCAAAGACATTCTGAACACCTGGTCCATCAAGCAGCCGGCCGGCGAAAACGGCTTTGGGTTCAACACGGGCTTCCTGACGGAATATGCCGGGTACCACAGCCACCCGTAACCGTCAAAAAATCCGCTTGGATCGGCAGGGGAGAGTATGAAAAAAGTGTTGTTGATCGTCGGCGTCGTGTGCCTTGTTGTCTGTGTTCTGGCTCTGGCGTTAGCCGCGCTGAATTGGTTCGGGTATTACCATGTGATGGATGGCTCGAACGAGCTTTATCACCGGCTGCATCAGCGGGCGATCGTTTCGCTTGTTGCCGGCGTCGTTTTCGCGCTGATTGGCGCGGGGAGCTTTATTGTTCGCGCCAAAAAAACGGGTAAAACAATATGAAAATGATAAAACCCCAAAAACTGAACAGGGGAGACACAGTTGCCTTGATCAGCCCTTCCTGGGGGTGTGCAGGGTCGGCGAGAGTAGCCTGGAAATACAAACTGGGCTGTGAGAGACTGAAAGAGATCGGCTTAAAAGTCATTTCGGCTCCCAACGCTTTGAAAGGCACCACCTATTTGCGCAATCATCCCGAGGCAAGAGCCGAGGACATGATGTGGGCGTTCACCAACCCGGCCGTGAACGGCATTCTTTGCAATATCGGTGGCAACGACTCGGAACGGATTCTACCCTACCTTGATCCAACCGTTTTTGTTCAGAATCCGAAAATCTTTTGCGGCTATTCCGACGCCATGAGCCTGCATCTGTTCTTGAATCATTTGGGGCTGATGACGTATTACGGGGATAATCTTTTGACGACGATCGCCGAGCAGAGCGGCTGGCACCCCTACAGCAAAGCGGCGTTTGTGAAAGCTTTTTTTGACAGCACGGTGGTCGGAACGATACTTCCCTCCGATGAGGTCTCCTATAGCGGTAATCATCATACCAGTCGAACCTACGCAAAGGAATATGTGAGACATACAGGGTATCAGGTGATTCAGGGCGCCGGAACCGCTCGCGGAAAGCTGATCGGCGGACACGGCGGGCTTGTGGAATACCGTGACGATTCCATGATAAAACTGACGGACGCTGATTTTCGGAATAAGCTGCTGTTTTTTGAAGATATTGAGCAAGTATGTGATTATGATTATTTGCAGTGGTTCTTTCGGCAGTTAGGTCAAAAAGGATGGCTGCCTTTGTTAAGCGGCGTCATCATCGGGCAAATGAGAATCGGAGAGAACTTTTCCGAATTGTCTGACGCGATCAAAAGAGTGGTCTCGGACGAATACGGCTTGTTTCATATGCCGGTAATTTACGGCTTGAATATCGGCCATATTTCCCCCATTACGATCCTGCCGTATGGAGCCGAAGCAAGAATCCGCATTGTGAAGGGTACGGCGGACTTTGCGATAACGGAAACCATCGTTTGTTAAATCGGGAGGAATGGAAGTGAAACGGATCATGTCAGTTGTTTTAACGGCGGCGGTGCTGGCCTCGGGCGCGGCAACGGCTGCGGCGTCATCTTACGGCACCCCGTTTGAGCGGGGCACGCTCGGTTGCCGCGAATACCGCATTCCGGCGCTGCTCACTTTGGCGGACGGCAGCGTTTGCGCGTCTGCCGATCTGCGGTGGGATCACGGCAAGGATTCCCCGCAGAACATCGACACCGTTTTTGCCCGTTCGCCGGATGGGTACGGAAACTGGACCCACACCGTCGTCAACCGGTTCGACGATTATGCCGACGGCTGCGGCTCAAAAAACAGCGCATCGTTCATCGACAGCGCCCTGCTCCAGGCCCAAGACGGCACCCTGTTTCTGCTCACGGAGGCCTATGCCTCGGGCATCGGGATCATGAACACCAAAAAGGGCAGCGGCTGTGTGGAATATCAAGGCAAGCGGTATGTGGCGCTGGCGAAAAAAGGAACCTCCGATTTTCGCTATTTTATTTCGGATTTTGAAAACGGCTTTGCGCCGATCCTGTGCGGCGGCGAGCCGACCGGTTACAGCGTGGATGAGGAATACCGCCTTTATCAAAACGGCGAACCGCTGACCATGCCGCAGCGCGACGGCGCCGATAATCCCACCGGTGAAACGGTCGCGCAAAGCGTGTTCTATGCGGACGCGGCGTTCCACGTGTTTGAAACGCCCTTCCTCTGGCTGAGAACGAGCGAAGACGGCGGCGAAACGTGGAGCGCGCCGCAAATCCTCAACCCGCAGGTGACGGAGGATAGCGACTATTTCCTCGGCACCTGCCCCGGGCGCGGCCTTTCGGTGACGGTCAACGGCAAAGAACGGCTCATTTTCGCGCTTTACGTTTCCAACGCCGGGGGCGGCGAAAAGACCGTGACCATGTATTCCGACGATGGCGGCAAAACGTGGAACAGGGGAAAAGAGGTGCGGAATTCCGCGTTCACGGGCAAAACCAGCGAGTCGCAGCTCGTGACCTTACCCGACGGCACGATTCGGATGTTTTCACGCAATTCGTCCAACTACGTCGCCTGCTGTGACAGCACGGACGGTGGCGTGAACTTCACGAAATCCTTTGCCTGCCCCGACCTGTACGGCACGAAAAACTGCATGGTTTCGTTTATTAACTATTCGCGCAATATCAACGGCAAAAGTGTGATCATATCTTCCGCGGGCGGTTCTTCCGCGGGCAGAGCAGATGGCGTGGTCCGCGTGCTGGCGGTCAATGACGATAACCGGATGGAAGTGATTTCGGAATACCACGTGAACGACGGCTTTTACGCCTATTCCTGCCTGACCGAGCTGAGCGACGGCAGGCTGGCGCTGCTGTATGAGGACGAAGCCTCGCATATCAACTACATGCTCCTCACCGTGGACGAAAATAGCGCGCTTTCGGAAATCAACGGCAATAATATCCAATTTGACAAAAAAGAAACGCTTTGGCAGAAGATCAGGCGGTTTTTCGACCGCGTTTGGTTTTCACTGGAAAGGGCTTTTGAGAAATAACGAACAGGGCGTCCGGCAGAAAGTCGGGCGCCCGCGCTTTTTCAGGGAAGCATTGACGGCAAGCATGTATGCTTGCCCTACTGATTTACGTTCCTTCGTAGGGACAGCATATATGTTGTCCGTGTGCCGTTGTTTACTCTCTCAGTCGGCTGCGCCGACAGCTCCCTCGGGGAGGGAGCCACTCAGCCTCCCTCTTTGAGGGAGGTGGCATCGCCGTAGGCGATGACGGAAGGAGTCGTTACCGAGCCGTTGCGGTCGGCAAGAATACCGATCCTACGGAACAGCAGTTGGTAGGATCAAACCGTAGTACACTGTTAATCCTAATACTTTACTTTTCAAGCCACATGTGCTATAGTGTTCCCAAGGGGGCGAAGGCGCATGAAAAACAAAGAGATAAGATTAACAGAAAACGAACAAGAGTATCTGAAACGAGTTGTGCAGTATGGAG
>JAFTEL010000075.1 GCA_017453685.1 Clostridia bacterium | reverse complement strand
AACACCTACCGCATCACAAAGGTCAAAAAGGATCTGACGGTCACCGTCGTCACGGCCGCTTCGGCGCCCGTGGTCACGCCGGCTTCCGACGGAGTCGTGGTCAATGAGGAAACTCACTTCATTTACGGCCTGTCGGTCGGCATGGCGGCACAGGAATGCGTTGCCGTAAGCAATGGTACGGCAGTTTATGTGTATTCTCATGAAAATCAAGCGCTGGGCACCGGCACAGCAGTGAATATCTGCAACAACAACGATCAGCTTGTCGATTCCTACACCATCGTTGTGTTCGGCGACGTGGACGGCGACGGATGGTACGACGGCACGGACGCCTACTTCGTGCAGCTCGTCGTCAGCGGTATGATCAGCGAAAGCGCCCTGACTGACGCGCAGCGCATGGCCGCCGACTGCAACCACGACGGCGTGATCGACAGCGCAGACGCGGTGCTGCTGGAGCAAGCCGGCTTGCTGCTGGAAAGCGTCGACCAGACCCTGCCGAACAACGAGCTGCAAACCAACAGCGTCTTCCTCGAATATTGCAGTCTGATCGACCAGACAGCTGAAATCAATGAACCCGATCAACCGGCTGCTGATACGCCCGCAGAGAAAACCGCTCAAGCCTGTGCAAGTATATGGCAGATCATCCTTGATCTGTTCAAGCGTCTGATAAATTTCGTCACGATGATGTTCTCGATTGTTGTTTTATCAAAGTAAGATAAACCGAAACTACGCCCTGACGCACCACACAAATGTGTGACCGCCGGGGCGTTTCTTTGCGTCCGCACGCTTCTTTTTCAGCAGATTTCAGCTCTCACAAAGAAGCTGCCGAAAAAAACAGTTGGCTTTCCGCTCGCGTTCGGCTATAATAGCAGTTGGATTACATTGTTAAAGCACAGAAATATTAGTAGTACGCCGGGCGGTTTTACTACCATTTTTACTACCAAAAAAGCGGTGTGATCCGAAGTGATTTGCATCTGTTTGTGAATCTCTGCCGTTCGGGAAAATATCGCGCCGATAAACGAAGCTTTTTATAAAAACTGCAAATTATATCAAATCCTATCAAAACGAGGGAATGCGTTATGGCAACGAGAATCATGTTTGTCTGCCTCGGGAACATCTGCCGCAGTCCGATGGCGGAGATCATTTTCAGAGACATGGTGAAAAAGAGCGGCAGGGAAAAAGATTTTGTGATTGCGTCGAGCGCCACGAGCGGCGAGAACGTGTGGAACGGCGTGGGCGCGGAGGTTTATCCGCCCGCGAAAAAAATACTGGCGGCGCACGGGCTTTCGACCGGCGGCAAGCGCGCCGTTCAGCTCACGGCGGCGGACTATGACAAATACGACCTGTTCATTTGCATGGACGGCAGCAACGTGCGCAACGTCAACCGCATGCTCGGCAAGGCCGACAAAACCCGCAAGCTCATGAGCTTCACCGCCCGCCCCGGCGACGTTTCCGACCCGTGGTACACGGGTGATTTTGAAACGGCTTATCGGGATATTTGGGAGGGCTGCGAAGGGCTGCTGAAAGCGCTGACAGACGAAGGAAGATAATGCGGAAAGCGGAATTTTTTGAAGGTCAGAGGTCAGAATTAAGAGTTAAGAGGTTATTGTATGGCTTTGTTTGGCAAAAAAGAAAAGGCGCCCGTCTGGATCAGAAAAACGCATCTGCTTCAATCGGATGAATATATCTGCTCCGCCTGCGGGGGCAAAGCCAAAACCGCGCATAAAACCTGCCCGCGCTGCGGCGCGAAACCGACGAAGGTCGTCGCCGATTCCGGCTGGGTCGACGAAGCGGCATGGTTTGACCTGACGGATTAATGCGGAATGCGGAGTGCGAAATGCGGAATTGTGGGTCGCTTCGCTGACGATTGTATTGTATTCATCTGTATTTGTTTTGATCGTTTCATCAAAGAATAAAACGGCATCTTCCCTCACGGAACGCAAAAATGCGTTCCCTACAATCGGTAGGGCACGGATTCTTCCGTGCCGCCGCATCGGCAAGATGACGTTTTCTAAAAAGCGGTATGTTCCGCGGAATTCATTCCGCCTTCCGCATTATTT
>JAFTEL010000074.1 GCA_017453685.1 Clostridia bacterium | reverse complement strand
GTGGAAGGTGCTCGACCCCGACAGCGGTCTTGTCCTGTGCACCGGCGCGATCGACGCGCAGGCATATCATAATTATATTATATATGACCGCTATAACGACGAATACTGGGGCGATGCGGATCCGGTTCAGAAATACAGAGCCAACGATTACGCCCACAGCGACATCCGGGCGTGGCTGAATGAAGAATTCATCAACACGGCGTTCTCGACGGCGCAGCAGGAAAATATCAAGGTCAGCGAGCTTGACAATTCCCGCGCTAACAGCGGCTCTGATACGTATGTTTATGCAAGCACCTCCGACAAAATCTTCTTCCTTTCCTATAGCGATGTGACCGCTTACGGTTTTGATTCAGACAGGAATGCTCAGGATGAGGCAAGACGGATGGCTCCCTCCGATTACGCGAAATGTCAGGGGATTTGGGAGAATACCACAAAGACTTCTTTCTGGTGGCTGCGCGCGCCCAATTCCAGCGGTTCTGTGCACACTGTAAACCCGTACGGTATGTTGGCTGGCAATAGTTTACCCTGCTCCACATCTGTCGGCGTTGTTCCGGCGCTTAGAATGCAGGAGTTGCAAGACGACCCGACGGGCGCGCCCCCCAAGGTCGCGCCGGAAATGACCCTGACGGCCGAAGCCGTCATCTACGGCGAAGACGCGGTCATCACAGCCACCCTGCCCGCCAACGCGACCGGCTCGGTCACCTTCACGCTGACCGGCAGCAGCAACAACTACAGCTTCACCAACGATTCCATCACCGACGGCGTGGCGCAAATCACGCAAAAGCTCAACGCCGACAGCTACACAGTGACCGCGACCTACAGCGGCGACGGACAGTATCTGACCACGACCGCCACGGCGACGCTCACGGTCAACCCGGCAACGCCGGAGATCACGATAACGGCAAAATCCTTGAACGACGCCGGCACCGCGTACGAGATCACGGTCACCAAGCCCGCGGATTCCACGCAAGGCGTCATGGTCTATGCAGTTTACTCGGGTCTGCCCGCCTTTGCCCTCAGCATCCGGAACGACAAATTTGAAAACGGTTCTTATACCTTCCGGTTCCCGGATGTTTTCGAGGATTCCCTGTCCGACAACGTATCGGGTGAGTTTGAACTGAGCGCAGTCTACGATGGCAGAAACGATCAGAACTATCAGGACAATATCGTCGAGCTGGCGATCACGCTCGGCTGCGCGCACGTCTGGAACACCCCGACGTGGGATTGGACGGATGTTGACAACCCGACCTACAGCACGACCTGCACCCTTTGCGCCAACGGTCAGACGAGCGGCAGCGTGGCGAGCACAAAGGGAACCCGCGTGGCCGCCACGGTGGAAGCCGACGCCTACACGCCCTATACTGTGACGGTGACGCTCGACGGGCAGACATTTAACGACACGTTCCACCTCACCGAGCCCGGCACGATGCTCGCCGCCCGCAAGGCCGCGTTCGATCAGTATAAAGCCGATCAGAAGCAGGCCGCCGACGCCATGGCGAAAACGGGCGATAGCGCCGCTTGCGCCGCTTTGATCGATGCGGCAAAATCCGCCATCGACGGCGTGACTTATGACGAAAGCAAGTCGCTCGATGAAAACAAAGCCACCGTCGACGATGCCGCGAATCTGGATCAGCTCGCCGCCGACCTCACCGACCAACGCGCCGCCGACGAAGTCGAAAAGAAGATCAACGACATCGGCACCGTCGCTCTCACCGACGAGAGCAAGCAGAAGATCGACGACGCCAAAGAAGCGTACGACAACCTGACCGACAAGCAGAAAGCGCTGGTCGGCAACAAGGACACGCTGGAAACGGCGGAGGAAGCCTATCAACTGCTGGAAGACAAGGACAACTTTGAAAAGTATAAGGACGAGCTGAAGCAGGCCGCCGAAGACAAGCGCAAGGACGGCGACAGCGCCGAAAGCCAAAAGCTCATCGACGACGCCGTCGCCGCCATCGACGCGCAGCAATACGACGAGACCAAATCGCTTGACGAAAACAAACAGGCTGTCGACTTAGCCGCCGATCTGGACACGCTGACTGAGCAGTTGGAAGAACACCGCGAAACCCACACCGCCGTCTTTATGGCCGACGGCAAAGAGGTGGCCCGCGTGCCGTATACCATCGACACCAAGTCGATCACCGAGCCCGCCGTGCCTGTCAAGGGCGGTTACACCGGCGCGTGGCCGAAGTATGAACTCAAGGCGGGCGGCGTGGAAATCAACGCCGTTTACACCAAAAACGACGCGCTCGTCATTACCGATAATGCCAAGGAGCAGGGCGAAGACCGCGTGCTCACCTTCATGGAAACCGTCACCTTCACCACCGACACGTCGGCGTTGCCCGAGGGCGCGACGCTGTGCTGGTATGTCAACGGCGAAGCCGTCACCGCCGAAAAGAGCGTGACGGTCGAGAGCCCGAAGGACGATTACACCGTGCAGGTCAAGGCCTTTGCGAAGGACGGCACGCTTTACGCCGAAAGCGACGTGCTCGCCGTCAAAGTCGACCACAGCTTCCGGGCGAAGCTCGTCTACTTCTTCAACCTCGCGTTCAACCCCGTTTTCAATGCCTTAAAGAAGGCTGCACCCTCGTTCTTCAGCTTCCTTGTCGCGCTCATCAAGGCGGTCGCTTCTGCGCTGGTGAGCGCCGTCAAGACCGTGGCCTGATTTGAGAAAAGAGGAATCCGCGATGAAACGATTCAGACAAATCCTTTCCGTTTTGCTGGCGGCGTTGGTTCTGCTGCCCGCCGCGCTTGCGGCCGTCGCCGCGCCGCTGAATCCCGCGCCGGTCAGCTCGCTGGCCGTGACCAACGTGCCGTCCCGCGCGATCATCGACTCCACGCTTTCGGCGAGCGGCGTGCAGGTTTCCGAGGGCTTTCGGGTTTATTCCGCCGTGATTCAGACCGACGCGAGCGGCAAATGGGCGGCGTTTGACGGCATCGTCAAGGGCGGGGTCAACTACCGCCTTTCGCTGATGGCGGAGCCGGTCGAAGGTTATCAATACACGAGCAAGATCACGGCCACCGTCAACGGCAGCGCGACGGATATGCGGGGCAATTCGCTCACCGTGGGCAAAAGCGGCAATTTGTACGTGCTGTATTACTATTTCAATTCCCTGCCGGATACGTCGATCACGATTGCCGATTACGCGGGGCAGCGCGCGGTGAACTACCGCTCCACGGTCACGCTCACGGCAAAAACCAAAAACCTGCCGGCTGACGCCCGCGTGTGCTGGGCGGTTCGGTGGGACGACGGCTCCGTCGAGTACCGGCCGGTCGAAACACTGCGGGTTGAAAAAATAACGAGCGGCTTCACGGTGCACGCGCGCCTGGAGCAGCCCGTAGACGGCGCGTGGACGGTGATTGCCGTCAGCCCGTCGGAACAGATCACCGTCAAGTATGCCTGGTGGCAGTGGCTCATCCGCATCTTCCTGCTGGGATTTTTGTGGTATTGAGCATTATTGAACAAACAAAAAAGGAGCGAGGACGATCCTCGTTCCTTTTTTTGCCTTTATAATCTCGAAAGAAGATTTTTATACTTTGATTTGATTTTCACAAAATGACAGCAATACCGGAATATCTTCCAGAATCGTCTTCCACACAAGATCCCGACTTACAGAACCATAGTTGTGTGCGACCAGATTGCGCATGCCTCGGATCGCAGCCCAAGGGATAAGCTCGGATGTTTCTTTCCGAAAGCTTTCCGACAGCTTACCGCTCAATTCACCGATCTGCAGCAGGCTGAACGAAACGGATTTCTGATAGTCCGGGTCGGATGAAAACGCCGCAAAAGAATCGCCGTATCGATTGACTGTTTGCAGAATCTCTGTGCAGTAATCTCGAATGAGCATAAGCCGTTGCAAATCAGGCAACTGCATAAACATTTTTCCTTTCTTTTATTACAGAATCGCGGAACATAGCGTCGCTGGGGCGCTGGGGGGGCTGTTCCAACGAGGAAACAGTGATCAGATCGATCTCTTTGTTCAATGCGCCTGCAAAGTCGGCGTATACGGCACCGAGCTTAAAAAACGTGTCCAGATCGGTTCCGGTTGTGTCAATCAGCAGATCAATGTCGCTGTGCTCGTTTGCAGTTCCCCTTGCATAAGAGCCGAACAGATAGACGGCTTTCAGACCGTGTTTTTTGGCAATGGGTTCAATGATGCTTTGAATCTCTTCCACTGTGTAGATCATATCTGTTCCTCTCCTTTCCCGGTTTGTATTCTAATTTTACCATATTATCAGCACATATTCAATATCTTTTCGTTCAAACGATCCTGTATGATCCAACACCCTGTTTTGCAAATAATTTCTTGACAAATCCTTTCTTTGGGTGTAAAGTGTGAAATGACAAAAGAACAGCGAACGGGGAGCTGATGAAATCGGCTGAGATTCGCGCTGCGGAGCGCGTGACCCATGAACCTGATCCGGGTAATGCCGGCGTAGGAATCGCGAAACCACGATTTTTCATATCGCCGCAGGGTCAGGCTCCTGCGGCTTTTTTGTTATGTAAGCACCGATCACATCGGCGCTTACGAAAATCTACTCTAATCTTTTTATTTAAGGTGGTATTTATGGCAAATCAAACCGAAAAAACCAAACGGCTGGCGCTCACCGGCGTCATGCTCGCCCTCGCCGTCATTCTCTCGTTCCTCAAGGTGTTTGAGGCGCCCTTCGGCGGCTCCGTCACGGCGTGCTCCATGCTGCCGATCATGGTCATCGGTTACACCTACGGCGTGAAATGGGGCATGCTCACCGGCGTGGTGGACGGCGTTTTGCAGGCGATCTTCGGCGCGACGATGACCGGCGCCTATGCGTCGCAGAATGTGGTGGGCATCCTTCTGATCACCTGCATCGACTACCTGCTGGCGTTTTCCGTGATCGGTCTGGCGGGGCTGTTCAAGAATAAGGTCAAAAACCCCACGGCTTCCTTTTCGTTCGGCATCGCGGCCGCGAGCCTGCTGCGCCTGCTGTGTCACTTCACCTCCGGCTGTATCCTTTACGGGCAGTGGGCGAGCTGGTTCTTTGAGGAGCAGTTTGTCAATTCCTTCAGTCAGAAGCTGCTGGCGACCGGTTCCGAAAAGCTGATCATTGTGATGTATTCCCTCATCTACAACGCCGCCTATATGATCCCCGAAACCGTCGTCACCGTCGTCGCGGGCGCGCTGCTCATTTCTCTCGTGCCGCCGGTGCGCCGGGAAATGACGCGTTCCAACGCATAGGAAGAACATATTTCTCTGATCGGGCTGCCTTTGATTCGTTTACCGCAGATCAAAAGGCGGCTCTTTTCTTTAGGAATAATTGAAATCAAAGCCCGCCTGTGATATAATATTTTAATCATTTCTTTTCTGAGGAGAAGTGAACCATGGAAACGACAAACAGCATTTACGGCGCGCGGTATCCGGAGCTGAAGGCGGTGATGAACGAGCTGGTGGGCGAGATCAACGCCGCCGCCCAAGCGGTCAAAGCAAAGACCGGCGTGAATCCGGTGGAGCACCTGAAATACCGCATCAAGGCCGAGGACAGCATGCGCGAAAAATGCCGTCGTAAGGGGCTGCCCGAAACGGTGGAGAGCGCTCTACAGGCGGTGCGCGACGCCATCGGGCTGCGTGTGGTCTGCCCGTTTCTGGATGACGTTTACGCCATCCGCGATTATTTGGTTCATTCGGCGGGGCTGGAGCTGGTGGAAGAAAAAGATTATATCCGTCACGTCAAGCCGAACGGCTACCGCAGTCTGCATCTGATCATGAAAAAGAACGGGTACTACGCCGAAATCCAACTGCGTACCATTTCTATGGATACATGGGCGGCGCTGGAGCATCAGATCCGCTACAAAAAGAATGTCGGTGATTCTGCGCTGATTTTTGAAGAGCTGAAACGCTGTGCGGACGAACTGGCGGCAACGGACGTTTCCATGCAGACCATCCGCGCCGTGCTGTATGAAGAAGGGGAGTAATTCATGAAGCTGCTGCTGGCAGAGGACACCAGAGATCTGAACCGTTCCGTGACGGTTTTATTTCAAATGCAGGGTTACGAGGTTGACAGCGCCTTTGACGGCGAACAGGCGCTGGAGTTTCTGAAAAACGACAGCTACGACTGCGTCGTGCTCGATATCATGATGCCAAAGGTGGACGGCTACGGCGTGCTGGCGGAAATGCGCCGCCGGCACATCACCGCGCCCGTTCTGCTTTTGACCGCCAAAGCGGAGATCGACGACCGCGTGACCGGGCTGGACGCCGGGGCTGACGATTACCTGCCCAAGCCCTTCGCTTCCAAGGAGCTGCTTGCCCGCGTGCGGGCGCTCATCCGCCGCCGTCAGACCGATGCGTTTGAAGAGCTTCGTGCGGGCGATGTGGTGCTCAGTGCCGAAAAATACACCCTGTCCGCGGCCAATTCCGTCAGCCTGTCTCATAAGGAGTTTGACCTGATGGCGCTGCTCATGGCCAACCGTGATCTGGCGCTGCCGACCGGGCAGTTGCTCGACCGCGTCTGGAGCCGTGACCCCGACGCGCAGGCGGATACGGTCTGGCTCTATGTTTCGTTTCTGAAGCGGAAGCTGCAAGCCATCGGCTCTTCCTGTACGATCACAGGCGAGAAGGGCGGCAGCTTTCAGTTCGCGGGAGGGGATTCGCTATGAACGAAAAAGATATCCAGAAACTGCGCAAGAAGTTTATCCTGATCGCTACGGCATCCTTCTTTTTGGTCACGGTGTTTATCGGCAGTCTGATCAATGTGGCTAATTACATCGTGACGCAGGCGGAGATCGAATGGACGCTTGAGCGGATCAGCGAGAATTCAAACAGCTTTGACAACAGCAATCAGCCCGGCTCGCCGAATGCGTTTGCCGTGTTGGAAATCTTTTCCCCCGCTTACCAGCGCAGCGTTTTTTATCGATTTACTTATGACGAGACCGGCAGTGAGATCGCTTATTTTTCCATACGGGGCAACACCCTGACCAAAGAGACCGTTTCCGCCGTTGCGGATGAGGTCAGAGAGCTGCATAAAGAGCGGGGTCGGTATGGGACGTATTCGTATTTGCTCACGGAAAACGACGACGGCACGACCACTCTCGTTCTGCTCGACAGCGGTTCTGTGCTCTACGCGCGGCTGCGGCTGGCCTACGCCAGCGTCGGCGTCGGCCTGCTCGGCATGCTCATCACCGTTATCCTCGTGGTCGCACTCTCCAAAAAAGCCGTAAAACCCGAGATCGAAAACAGCCAGAGACAGGTGCAGTTTTTGACAAATGTCAGCCATGAACTGAAAACGCCGCTGGCGGTCATTCGCTCCAACACCGAAATGCAGGAAATGATCGGCGGCGAAACCGAGTGGACGCAGAGCACCATCCGGCAGGTCGACCGCATGAACAGTCTGGTTCAAAACCTTGTGATGATCACAAAATCGCGCGAAATGGAAAACACGGCGGGTGCGGAGCCGGTCAATGTTTCACAGGCGGTGGAACAGACGGCGCAGGATTTTGTCAGCCGCGCGGAAAGCGAAGGCAAAACGCTGGAGCAGCAGATCACGCCGGATCTGACGCTGACCGCCGACGGCAGCAAGATCCGCCAGCTTACCATGCTGCTGCTCGACAACGCCGTGAAATACTGCGATGAAAACGGCGCAGTGATTGTTGCCCTTGCGCCGCTCGCCAAACGGAACAAAAAAGGCGTCTGCCTGACGGTGAGCAATAATTACGCCGCCGGCAGAGATATCGACTGCTCACGGTTCTTCGACCGCTTTTACCGCGAAGACAAAAGCCACAACATCGACACCGGCGGGTACGGGATCGGCCTGAGCATTGCGGAAAGTATCTGCACACAGCAGAACGGCAGCATCCGCGCCGTGTGGCGCGACGGGCGCATTGCGT
>JAFTEL010000073.1 GCA_017453685.1 Clostridia bacterium | reverse complement strand
GATCACACGCTTTTTCGCAATAAAAAAGCGCGCAGCCGGAGCCACGCGCAAAAAACGCTGCTCTGACTGTCGCCAAACATATCACAACTCAAGCCTATCGAAGCATGTGTTTTGAGCACGCGTTTTTATCGAGACGATAAAAACAACATGCAACGACAGGGCAAAATTATTCAAATGTGATATATTTGGCAACAATCAGTCTATCACAGACCGTCGTGCCTTGTCAATGCCGAAAAAGCAAATCGCAATTTGTCTGCGCCAAATTACGATTTGAGCGGATGGCGGATAGCAAATAGCGGATAGCAAATTGCTTTCCGGGACACGAGCTATCGGCTTCGAGCGTCAGCTCGACAAACCGTTATTTTTCCGGTTACAGATTCAGACTGTTCTCATCCATCAAAAAGTTTCGGATGCCGATGGTCACGATCCCCTTATCGTTGCGGCGAACCTTGATATTGTCCCGCACGACGATGATTTTCTTAAAGGAATCGCCGATGGCGTTGAGCGGGCGTTCCTCCTGCTCCTGCTTATCCTCGGAATTCACGGCAAAGGCAGATTGAATATAAAACTTTTCGCTGCCGCGGGTCACGACGAAATCCACCTCAAGCTGTTTTTTCGTGGTCTTATTCTCACTGTTCTTGCCGAACTGCTCCACAAGTCCTACGTCCACGTGATATCCGCGGATCCGCAGCTCGTTGTAAATGATGTTCTCCATGATGTGGTTTTCTTCCATCTGCCGGAAGTTCAATCTTGCGTTGCGCAACCCCACGTCCTCAAAGTAGAACTTTGCCGGAGAGCCGATATACTTTTTCCCTTTGATATCGTAGCGAACGGCTTTGCTCACCAGAAAGGCGTCCATCAGATAATCCATATACTTCTTCAGCGTTTTGTCGCTGATGGTCTTTTTCTTGACGGTTTTGAAGGTGTTCGCCAGCTTCAGTGGATTGGTCAGCGAGCCTACGGCAGAGGCCAGAATATCCACCAGCTCGTCCAACTCCTCACGGTTGCGCACCTTATGGCGGTCAATGATGTCGCTGAGATACACCTTTTGGAACAGTGACATGAGGTATTCCGCCTTTTCCTCCGGCGTTCCTCGGGAGAGGATCAGCGGCAGGCCGCCGTAAGTGAAATAATCGTCCCACGCCTCGTCGTCGCTGCCCTCGTAGACGGAACAGTATTCTCGGAAAGAGAGCGGATAGATACGAATCTCATCTCCGCGGCCACGGAATTCCGTAACCAGATCGGATGAGAGAAACTTGGAATTGCTGCCGGTCACGTAAACGTCCGCGTTATGGATATGCAGAAAGCTGTTCAGCACATCCTCAAACTCTGCGAGAAGCTGTACCTCATCCAGAATAATATAGTAGGTTTCTTTGTCAACGATCCGTTCTTTTACGTATTTCAGCATATTGTCGGGATCGCGCAGCTCTTTATTGCTGCGGTCATCCAGCGCGATTTCGATAATATGGTCTTCCTGAATACCCTTATCCAGCAGATAATGATGGAACAGGTTAAACAGAAGGTATGACTTTCCGCACCGGCGAACGCCCGTCACGATCTTGATCAATCCGTTCTTTTCCCGCCGGATCAGCCGATTCAGATAAATATCCCGTTTGACCTCCATAACACCCTCCAGTTTCTAAAACAGATGTGTCCACACCTTTTTTCGTAATTATTATACAGAGTTCCCCGGCGAAAGTCAAGTATTCTTCATGCGTTCTAAAAAAGTAACGAGTCAACCCGCAGATTGACTCGCTGCTTTTTCTTCTGTTTGCTTTTTTGTGGGATTATTTGTTCACGATCGCGTAAGTGTCCTGCGCGATCATCAGTTCCTCGTTGGTGGGGATGACGAACATCTTCATCTTGGAATCGGGCGTGGAAATGTCGATCTCTTCGCCGCGCACGTGGTTCTTTTCTTCGTCGATCGTCGTGCCGAGGAAGGCGATGGAATCCGCCACGCGGGTGCGGTACTGCGGGTTGTTTTCGCCGATGCCGCCGGTGAACACCACGGCGTCGATGCCGCCCATGGCAGCCGCGAAGCCGCCGATATACTTGATGAGCGCGTGGCAGAGCATGCTTTCGACCAGCTTGGCTCTCTCGTCGCCGTCCTTGGCGCGCTGCTCGATGGTGCGGTTGTCGCTCGTGCCGGAAAGGCCGAGCATGCCGCTTTGCTTGTTCATGAGCTTGTCCATTTCATCGGGGCTGAGGTTGTGGCGCTTCATGATGGTGGTGACGATCGCAGGGTCGATCGAGCCGCAGCGTGTGCCCATCATGATGCCCTCGAGCGGGGTCAGACCCATGGTGGTGTCGAGGCACTTGCCGTCTTTCACGGCGGAGATGGAGGAGCCGTTGCCCAGATGGCAGGTGACGATCTTGCTGTGTTCGGGGTTGCCGAGCAGGTCGAGGCAGCGCTTGGTCACGTAGCGGTGCGAGGTGCCGTGGAAGCCGTAGCGGCGGATGCCCTCTTTTTCGTAATACTCATAGGGCAGCGCGTACATATAAGCGTAGTCCGGCATGGTCTGATGGAACGCGGTGTCGAACACGGCGACCTGCGGCACGTTGGGCAGCATTTCTTCAAACGCGACAATGCCCTGAAGGTTGGCGGGGTTATGGAGCGGACCGAGCGGGATACATTCGGCAATGGCTTCTTTCACGCTTTCGTTGACCAGAATGGATTCGCTGAACTTGTCGCCGCCGTGGAGCACGCGGTGACCGACCGCTTTGATCTCGCCGATGTCGCTGATGACGCCGAGCTTCGCGTCAAGCAGGGTTTCGACCAGCTTGTGGATGGCGTCGGTGTGGGTCGCGCCGACTTTGAAATGATCCTTGTTGAGAACCTTCTGCATCTCGCCGTTTTCATCGGGGAGCTTGTGGGTGAAGGTGGCGGCGTCCGCCGTTTCGAGCTGCTCAAAGATGCCGGAGCAAAGCTCTTTGCCCTGCGGCATGTCGAACACGGTGTATTTCAGGGATGAGCTGCCGCAGTTGATGATAAGTTCTTTCATAATAACCTCCGCTGTTTTTTCTTTTAACTGATATAGTATAGTATACTTTTTCCGTTTCGTCAAGTGCGGCGTTCGGGCGGAAGCGATAATTCCGCTCCCGTGTTTTTTTGTTGACTATTCCGTCGGCGGATGATAAAATGAACATACGGAATCAGGTTTTTTCACATAAAAGGAGGAAACAACGATGCTTCACTCGTTTACCAGAAACCACAACGACCTTTCGACCGACGCCGGTTTTCAGTTTGAATTTTTCTGCGACTGCTGCGGCAACGGCGTCAAGAGCACTTTTATTGAATCCACCACCTACGGTCAGCAGCAGAAATCCCAGCGCACCGGCCGCATCGCGTCCACGCTGGGCGGTTTTCTCGGCGGCAAGGCCAGCGACCTCGGCTGGGCGTTAGAGCGCGGCAGCGAGATCCTCGGCAACCGCTTCAACGATCAGTCCCCCGCCTGGCGCAGAGAACAGGAGCAGGCGTTCGACGCCGCGCAGGAGGAAGTTCGCCCGATGTTCCGCAAATGCCCCGCCTGCAACAAGTGGGTCTGCGCGGACTGCTGGAACGAGGACGAAGGTCTCTGCACCGACTGCGCTCCGCGCGAAGCGAGCTACGTGGCGCAGGCGCGCAATCAGGCGATGCGCCGCAACATCGACGAAGCGGCGGAATCCGCCACCGTCTGGCAGGGCAAGATCGAGACCCGCACCACCGTCTGCCCGAAATGCGGCAAGCCCGCCGGCAACGGCAAATTCTGCAACGAGTGCGGCGCGCCGCTGGGCACCCAGCGCTGCCCGAACTGCGGCGCTCAAGTCGCGCTCGGGCTCAAGTTCTGCGGCGAATGCGGTTCCCCCATGCAGAAGAGCGGCAAATGCCCGAGCTGCGGGTTTGAAAACGAGCCCGGGATGAAATTCTGCGGCGAATGCGGAGCGAAACTCTGATGAAATATCAAGGCTGCGTAGCGGGAACCGGCGCGGAACTGGCCGTTGAAAAAGAGGGGCTTCGGCTGGGGAGCCGTTTTCTGGACTACGCGGACGTGGCAAAACTGCGCCCTCTGAACCATCGCGTGCTCATCGACACGCTTTCGGGCGAGCAGATCGAGATTTCCATGCTCGGCTTTTCCTACGACGGGTTCTGGGAGGAACTGACCCGCTGCTACGGCGAACGCAGCCTGGCGGCGCTGTTCGTGGAGGAAGAGCAGCTCATGCTGTGCGAAGGGGAATACGCGATCCCCGGCGAAAGCGGTCGGGCGAATATCGCCCTGTATCCCGACGCGGTTTGCATCCTGCCCGCCACGTGCCGCGCCATTCGCATCCCGCTGTGCTACACGAAGGAGATCACGCTGACGGGGTACGCCCTTCAGATCACCATGATCTCGGGCGCGAGCTACACCGTCGGCAAAATGGGGTACGACACCAAGCCCTTCGCCGAGCGGGCGATGAAGGCGGTCGACGCGGTCAAAAAGACCCGCTCACAGCTGCTCGCAAAAGCGCCGCTGACGGAGCCGTTCACCCAAAAGGGCTTGTTCCGCACGAAGCAGACGGAGCACTGCTGGAACGCCGCGTTCGGGGCAAATACCTGCGCGCTGGAATT
>JAFTEL010000072.1 GCA_017453685.1 Clostridia bacterium | reverse complement strand
GTTGTAACACAAAACCGCCTTGTTTGCAAGACAAAGCGGCGGTTTTTTTGATGTTTTTTGTTGATGAAAAAGGGATAATTCCCGTGCGGAATTGTGTCGCGTCAGAGGTCAAAATGAAGAGGGTTTCAGCCGTCTGATTACGGCAGTATGGCACGCATCTTGCGTGGCGCGAGGAACTTAGCGTTGACAAGCAAGTCGGCTTATGATAAACTAAATTCGCCAAATGTGTCCAAGTGAATAATTGCGCAAAAGTACGGCAAGCTGTTTTTATCCCTTCGATAAAAACGCTTGCTCTTAACAGCATACCGTATTTTTGCGTATATTGTGACATGTTTGGCGACAGTCAGAGCAGCGTTTTTTGCGCGCAGCTCGGCTGTGCGCTTTTTTATTTTATTTTGAAAGGGGAAAACCCAATGAAATGTCCAAATTGCGGCGCAGAGATCGAAAGTGCAAATTTTTGCGCGTTTTGCGGCACGGCGATTTCTGCAGAAACACAAACAAAAAAAGAACCCATTAAAAAGAGAAAAACTTGGCTTTGGGTACTCGGATGGATTTTCGTTTTTCCCGTTCCGCTCACAATTCTTTTACTGCGAAAAAAGAATATGAACAATCTTTTAAAGTACGGAATTCTTGCCGTGGCATGGCTCTTCTATTTGTTAATCGTTTTACTCGGTGGCGGCAAAGACAGCGCGGCAAAGGTTCCGGTAAACAATGCCGATGATGAAACGGTTATTGCGTTGTTCACAGAGGAAGAGAAAACGACGGCGGAAGAATCGTCAACAGAAAGCATAACCGTAGAATCTACAACAGAAGAACTGACTACTGAAACTCCGACTACTGAGGCGCCAACGACTGAGGCGCCGACCACAGCGAAACCGACAACGACCGCCAAGCCGACCACAACTGCCAAACCATCTACGACCGCTAAACCGTCCACGACTGCTGTGCCTCAAACACAGCCACCGGTGGAGGACAAATACGACTTACTTCCCGGACAAACTCTTGATATGACGGTTTACCGCACAAAAAGCGGGAATTGCTACCATTATGAGAATCCTTGCGGCAACGGAACATATTACTCTGTTACATTGAAAGAAGCGCTTGACGAAGGTTTAGATCCCTGCGAAAAATGTGTGTTGCATTAAGTTCAGATTTAACCAAATGAGTTTTTCTATCTGAAAAGTAAAAATCCCCCGATCGCGCCAAAACAGCGCGGTCGGGGATGCTTTTTTGGAGCGAAGCGGGGTGAATTCTTCGTTCTTCATGATTCATTCAAACGGTTTTCTAATGAATAATGAAGAATGAAATCGCTTTGCTAATGAATGATGAATAATAATTTGGAACGGAGCGACCCGCAATTCCGCCTTCCGCATCATTTCTGCGCTTTTAAGCCCGGCAGAGCGAGCAGCACCACCATGGCGACGATGCACGCGAAGCCGATATAATCGGGCAGCACGAACGAGGTGCCGAGCCACAGCAGGGTAAACAGCGGCGCCGCCACGGTCTCGCTCGCGGCGATGAGCCCCGCTTTGACCGAGCCGATGAGCACCACGCTTTGCAGGTAGGCGGAATAGCTGACGATCGCGCCCGCAATTATCACCAGCGCCATGCAGCCCCAGCCCTTCAAGTCCAGCGGCACGTACCGCCCCCACGGGCGCAGCAAAGCGGTGAGCACCGCGCCGCCGATGAGCATGGCGGAGCCCGTGACGGTCATGTTGCCGAAGCGCGGGATGAGGTCGCCCGGCAGCAGGGTGTAGACCGCCAGCGCGACGGCGGCGAACAGCCCCCACATCAGTCCTTTGGGCGAGATGCTCAGCGAGGTGAGCCTGCCGTGGCTTGCCAGCAGGAACACGCCCGCCAGCGCGAGCACCAACCCGAACAGCTCGGAGAGCACGGGCAGGCGTTTGGCTTTGACGCAAACGGCGATGAGCACGAACGCTTCGCCGATATACTGAATGGCGGTGGCGGTGCCCGCGTTGGAATAGCGGATCGCCTGCAGATAGCCGAACTGCGAGAGCATCAGTCCAAATACGGCGAACAGCACCAGCCGCAGCACGTCTTTTCTGCCGCGGAACAACTGCCCGAGCGAGCCTTTGTTTTTGAACAGGGAAACGGCGGTCAGCACCGCGCCGGCGACGAGCAGGCGCAGGCAGGTGAGCCAGCCGGAATCGACCCCGTAATGGCCGAACAGGTATTGCCCCGCCGTGCCGGAAAGTCCCCAGCAAACGCCGCTGAGAAGCGAGAGCGAAACGCCGAGAATGGCATGCTTTTTCATGTTTTCCTTCTTTGTGTAAACAGGATTTTTTTACAATTCGGAGTTATGAATGCGAAATGCGGAATTGTTTTTTAGCAGGTAGCCGAAAGCCGATAGCGGATGGTAATTTGCAAACTGTACCCATAAAAATGGACACGTCGGTTTTAGTGTTTTGTCGTGACGTCCCCCAAAAACGGACAGGAACGGAAAGACAACCAAAAAAAGCAAAAGAAATAATGAGAGGAACATAGTAGGAGGTATCCGTTCTTCAAACTATCTGCTATCTGCTATCAGCTATCCGCTAAAATAATTCCGAATTCACAATTCCGAGTTCCGAATGATAGAATTCATAAATCGCCGGCAGCGCCTGCTCCCAGTCCACGCCGTGACCGACGCCCGTCATCATCAGCTCTTTCGCGCCGGGGATCGAGCGGGTGATGCGCCTGGAATGGCTGCGGCGCATCATGTCGTTTTCGCCGTAGATGTTGAGCGTGGGCGCGTTGATGCTTTTCAGGTCACGGAAACGCAGCTGTGGCTCCCTGACCATCAGCCCCTGAATGTCGCGCAGGCGCTCGGCTTCGGGGTCGTGGGTGCGGGCGGCGTTGACGCATTTCCAGAAATAGTTGGAGCAGATGCCGATCTGCTTGATCGGCTTGGTGCCGAATGGGTTGATGTTGGCGCTCATCGGCACGAGGCTCAGCACGCGGTCGGGGTGGTTGACGGCAAACACCAGCGTCAGATTGCCGCCGTCGCTGAAACCGAGCAGATGCGTTTTTTCAACGCCGAGCGCGTCGAGCACGGCGCACAGATCGTCCGCCATCACGTCAAAGGTCAGCTTCCCCGTGCCGCGCGTGGAGTTGCCCGTGGCGCGGTTGGACACGGTGAGCACGGAAAAAAACGGCGTGAAATACTTTAGGCAGCCGTCCATGCCGTGCATATCCGACTTGTTGCCGCTGATGAGCACGAGCGATTCCTTCAATGGGTCGCCGTAGCGAGCGTATTCCAGTGAGGCGTCGCCGGAAGTGACGAAGCCCGTCTCAAACGGCTGCGTCGGGTCGACCGCCTCGTTCGGCGCGGCCCAAACGCAAAAGCCAAACGACGCGAGCAGGATCGCGGCGATCAAAAAAACCGAAAGGTGTTTCACAGCAATAACCTCCCTCAAAAAATCACGCACCCCGAACGAGGGGTGCGTGAAAAGGTTTTTCGGAAAGCGATTATTCGTCGACGTCCTCGTCTTCTGCTTCATCGTCGTATTCAATGTCGAATTCGAGCGTTTCGTCGCAGTTCGGGCACTGGATGCTGCCGCTTTCGAGGATGCCTTCGTCCACGTTGATGACTTCGCCGCAGTTGGGGCATTCCACCTCAAAATATTCGTCGTCGCAGCACTCGTCGCAGTCGCACTCGTCATCGTCATAAACGAAGCTCTCCAGCGCGTCAAGGTCTTCGTCAACGGCGTCGACCTGTTCGCCGACCATGGCGATCTCATCTTCCAGATCGGAAACGTCGAGAGACAGATCGTCAATAATATCGATCAGCGCGTTGATCAGTTTCACTTCGGGTTTGCTTTCGTCCAGCGTCAGGCCTTCTTTGAGACCTTTGATGTAGGCGGCCTTTTCGGTCAGAGTCATTGCCATGATGGGTTCCTCCCTTTTATGAAGAATTAGTAAGGATTGTTTTTTCAGTAAACACTGATTAGATCGGAGGTGTGCAGATTGGCGAGAAGATTTTTCGCCAGGCGAAACAAAAAACGCAGGCAATACTTGGTGTATTAACGAGTATTTTTGTGATGTCTGACGGAAAATATTCCGCCAAGATGCGTGCTTGCGATTTAATTAGGGTTTACCACTTACGCGCGGCTCATGTATTCGCCCGTGCGGGTGTCAACGTTGATCATTTCGCCCTCGTCGATGAACAGCGGCACTTTGATCTCGGCGCCGGTCTCAAGCGTGGCGGGTTTGGTGGCGTTGGTGGCGGTGTCGCCCTTGAAGCCGGGGTCGGTCTTGGTGACCTGCAGCACGACGAATGTGGGCGGCTCCACGCCGAACACCTTGCCCTTATAGGACAAAATCTTGCAGACCATGTTTTCTTTCACGAACTTGAAGTTGTCGCTCAGCTCGCTCGCGCTGATGGGCACCAGCTCGTAGCTTTCGGGATCCATGAAATAATACAGGTCGCCGTCGTTGTAGGAATATTCCATATCCTTGCGCTCAATGTAGGCGGTGGGGAATTTGTCGGTCGGGCTGAAGGTGCGCTCCACCACGCTGCCCGCGATCACGTCGCGGATCTTGGTGCGGACAAAGGCGGCGCCTTTGCCGGGCTTAACGTGCTGGAATTCGATGATCTGGTAAACTTTACCTTCCATCTCGAAGGTAACACCGTTGCGAAAATCGCCGGCAGAAATCATATTCTTTTCCTCCAAACAATTAAAAATGAAAAATTGAACCGGATATAATTCACTTTATTTTAATACACTTCCGGCGAAACTTCAAGACATTTCACAAAAAAATTGCATTTTTTAGATTTGATAGGATCACACTGATATTACTACGCGCCTTCATCTCGGAAACAACTAAAAATAGTTGCAAAACAGTTAAGTCTGTGATATACTGACAACAGGACGGAGGTGCAGCACATGGGGCAAAAAGAAAAACTGATCGAGCGATTAAAAACAAAACCGAAAGATTTTACATTTATTGATGCGGAAACGCTTTTAGGTTACTTTAACTACAGACGTTCCGACAAAGGCAAGACCAGCGGATCGCGCGTGATGTTCGTTTCCGACGATCACCCGCCGATCATGCTGCATAAACCGCACCCGCGCAAGGAGCTTCTGTCATATCAAATCAAGCAGTTGATCGATATTCTGGAACAGGAGGGATTATTATGAACAATACGATGGAATACAAAAGCTATATCGGTAGTGTGGAGTTTTCCGAAGAAGACAGTCTGTTTTACGGCAGAGTGTTAGGCATCCGCGCCCTTGTTTCTTACGAAGGCGAGAACGCGCATGATCTTATAGCAGATTTTCATAGCGCGGTTGACGATTATCTTGCCCTTTGTGAAGCAGAAGGGATCAAACCGGAAACAGCCTATAAGGGCAGCTTTAATGTGCGGATATCTCCTGAACTTCACAAGGCTGCTGTGATCGCCGCCATGCGCGACCAAATATCACTAAACAGCTTTGTGGAAGACGCCATCGCCGTTGCCGTTGAAGGGGTTGAGCCTCAAATAATTGAACGCTATGAGATTATCAATCGACCGAAATGTGAGTTCTGCACGACAAAGAATGGTGAATTATACCTTCGTCTGAAAGCAGCAAATGGTGAGATCATCATGGAGTCTGCCGTTCGCAAGGCAACAAGGTAAGGCGATTTGACTTCACAGCATCGATAAAGCAAGAAAAGCCTCTCGATACTCAAAATAAAAAGGCAGATAATTCAACAAAGATAAGTTTTTTCACTCGAAACATCCATAGACAAAAGACAGATAGAAAAAACGGTTTGACAGCTTTCAATGAAAATGTCAAACCGTTTTTTGCATACTATTTTGATAGGGAGCGCTACACTTTTTGAAACAGGGTAACGACCCACGTCGTCATTTCGTCTTTTACAAATTCTTTTGAAGAGATCAGCTCCAGACGGTGTTCCCGGCAAAGCCCGATCAGGTGCTCCGCGGAAGCGTACAGGCGGCATTTTTGCAGACAGTCTTCCGTTTCCCGCTGCGAAAAGCCGAATTCCTCCAGCACGCTGCGCTGCCGCATGAAGGCGCTTTTGCGCGAAAAAACGAGAAAATGCCCGCCCGGTTTTAGCACGCGCGCTGCCTGAGACAGCGTGCGCTGGATCTCTCTCGATTCGTCCAGCCCGTTCAGGGTGCAGACCAGATCGAACGCTTCGTCCCGAAACGGCAGGAACCAGAAGTTGGCGCAGACGGGCTGAATGGTTTTGCCCAAATATTTCGCGATGCCCACGGCGTTGCCGTGACAGCTGAAACCGACGTCCACCGTATAAAGGCGGGCGTCGTCGGCCATGGCGTTCGCCGCCGTTGCCGTGCCGGTGCCCGCGCCGGTGGAGAGCTCCAGTATATTTTTTGCGCCGCATTTTGCGATCGTTTCGCCGTAATACTGATAGGCGGCTTTGCTTGGACTGGTCTGCGCGGTCATCAATCGGTGCTTGCCGTTTTTCACGGTGGCGTAGTTCAAAAAATCACGCTTTTCTTTCCAAGGGATCGTTTGGCGACTGTTTTTTTGGGGCAGCCATTGCCCCGTGTCGGCGGCCGCATAACGGTCGATCGCCTGCCGTATTTCCTCTTTGCCGCCCACCAGCCGCCGGATATAGTTGCGGTACAGCCCGTTGGGGTCTTTGCGCCACGCTTCTTCGTTGGCGTATATCTGTTCGATCTCGTCGGGGTGCTCCCACAAAATCATTTCCACCAGCTCGCGGTGCCAGTCGGCAGCGTCGGAACGCGGCAGAAGGATCGGCACGCCGAAAACGATCGGAAACCGCTCCCGCCCGTCGGCGGTGATGAAACGGTTGCCGCGCCGTACGAGCGGCTGCTTGCTCTGTGGGGTGCAAAGCGTTTCAAGATTGATTTTCTTTTTCACTTTATTTCCATCTCCAGTATTTTTCGCTGTTCCGTAAAGCCGAGCGCTTCATAAAAGCGCTGCGCTTCCCGGTTAAAGCTCCACACCGCCAAATCAATTTTTTCATAGCTTTCTTTTTGCGCAAACGATTGCAGCGACTCAAACAGCGCTTTCGCAACGCCCTGCCGGCGGTATTGCGGCAAAACGAACATGGCGTCCAGAAAAATCTGCCTTTTGCGCGTTTGATAGGCGTTGCCGTTCAGCGTAAAGGAACACAGTCCGATCAACTCGCCGTCGTTCTCGGCGACCGTGATTCGCTTGTTTCGATCTTTCAGCAGCTTTTTGACGTGCTTTTCGCTGTAGGGGTTTTCTCCTTCGGCAAAAATGTCGGGTCTGCCGTCAATATGGATTTGGTTCAGCGCTTCAAATAAGGCGCAAAGAGCTTCAATATCTTTTGTTTCTGCTTCTCTTATTATCAAAACGATCCCTCTTTCATTCTGATTCCGTGCTTCTTCCATAATAATCAACATCGATCACCGTTCCGTCGGGAAAAATCTCTTTGCCTCGCTTGATCCGTTCGGTGAACCCGAAATGCCGATACAAATTCAGATTCTTTTCGTCGTGCGGCTCCACCCCCAGGGTGACTTTTTGATACCCTCTTTGCGCCAAATCCTCCAGCATAAAATGAAACAGCTTTGAGAAATATCCCTGCCCCTGGTACTCTGGGACGGTTCGGAACGCACAAAGATAAGCGGTCTGCTCATCCACCAACCCTTCGCTGTTTTGGACGGCGTCCGGGTGCAGCAGGGCGGTCGCTTCGCAGATGATCCGCCCCCGCAAAACGCCGTAATAGGGAATGCTTCTTCCGCTTTTCGCGTTCTCCATGGCTTCCCGCTTCCAGACCAACCAGTTGCTTTGGGAATCGGGATGCCGCTCGATCTCCTTATTCCACTTTGCGTTCATTTCTTCAAGCGAGGCAGTTTTGCAGACGTAATGATCCCCGTTGTCTTTTGGTATCCTCACGAAGAATTTGTCCTCGGTTTCGCCGACGATCCTGCCACCGTTTTTGAACATGACGCGCAGCGAGGCGGGGTTGTTTTTATTCACGCGCAGATAAAACTCTTCTTCGGGAACAATGGTTGCCGCCCAAGCGAGCGTTAGGCGCAGACCTTCGGCGGCAAAGCCGAGGCCTCTGTATTCTTTGGCGATATAATAGCCAATGTGACCGGCACCGCTGCGCAGCGCGTCGTTGAGACAATGCCGCACGCGGAACTGACCGACGATTTCGTCATCGTTCCAGAGGAACAAAAACGTTTGCGGAACAAACCCGTCGGGCAGATCGACGCCCTCGGAAAATCGCAGCATTTGCGGCAGCGCTTTTGTTTCAAATTCCTGCCGTGAAACGCCGTGCCATTGGTTGAGCAAACCGTTCTCGTCCTCGGGCATCGCGGCGACAAACCGCCATTCCTGTTCCGCGTCGTTAGGATCGGCGGGCTTTAGGGTCAGCATGGCAGTCAACTCCTTACCGTCTCTTTCAGAATCAAACGGCTTGATGTGCCCGTGCGGGTTCGTCAAGCCGTTGTTCTTTTACTTTTACTAATAATTTTCACATCCGTCGCCGACGTCCCAGCGGTCGACGTGCTTATCCTGCATGGCATAAATGATTTTAGAGCACACGCGCGCCGTTTGCGAGAGCGTGCGCTGAATCTCTCTCGATTCGTCCAGCCCGTTCAGGGTGCAGACCAGATCGAACGCTTTTTTTCGCCCCTGGAAAGGTCGTTTTCGCTTCAGTTTTTCGGTTCGGAACGCTTTCGGTTCTTTATCAATCGCTCAAAGAACCGAAAGAGAACGTCCGTTATGCTTTTGATTAAAACGGCGGAAAAAGCTACCACGAAAAGAAGGAGAGCAACGTCAAGAACAACCGGCAAGCGGAATGCAAGCCGCGACTCGATGAATCCGACAGCAGAACGGGCGATGACGATCGCCGGCGCGTGAACGAGATATGCGTGATATTGATAGGGGTAGCATGCTCTCAGAACCCCGATCTGACCAAGGCGGTGAAACACAGTGTTCGGCTCCGTCGAACCATACACCAGAACGGCTAAAGCAAGAACAGCCGCAAAATCCGAAACGTTCGGCAAAACCATCAGAAGGATCGCGGCGAAAAAACCGACGGGCTGCAGCAAGTTCGCAACCTTGAGAGACGGCTTTGGAAGCTCACGGAACCACATGCCGATAAGAAGCGCGGAAACGCCCCGCCAAAACGGAAGATAGATCACGCCGAAAACGGTTCGCCAGCTTTCAACGCCCCCACGGGTATAAGCCAGATATCCGTAAGTGAGCAAAACGATCAGAATGCCAATGGCGTTGAACCATCTTTTTTTCAGCGCTCTTTTTGCCGCGTAAAGCAACGTGCCGCCGTAAAACAGAACGGATAAATACCATAGCGGATAGTTGATGGCGCCGCTCTTCGGAATGCCGACGTTTTGAAGTAAAACCGCCTCCAGCAGGGGTGCATACCACGATTCATAAGAGCGTCGACCCGTGACAGCCAGCGCGGCGAGGACGAACAGAAAAACGATCAGATACGGCGGGTACAAACGAAGAAGGCGCTTCTTCGTAAACTCCTTCAAGGAAAGACCTTTTTGAAAGGAAGTGCACATCAGATAACCGGAAATAAAGAAAAACAGCTCCACGGCGACGTAGCCGCGCAGCAGGTATTGGCTGAGCAATCCACTGTGATGCAAAACGATAAGGACAGTGAAAAAGAATTTCAAAAAGTCTAATGCATAATTTCTGTTTTCTTTTGCCATTTCCAATCACCCCCCTTTTTCAAAAAATGAATCGCTGCAAGTTGTTCTCAATAATTCTCTCTTCCGTCGCCGACGCCCCAGCGGTCGATGTGCTTGTCCTGCATGGCATAGATGATCTTGGCGCGCACGTCGCCGTAATCCTTTTCCAGCGCGGTGAGCAGCTCCTTGACGTGCTGCCGCTCCGTCGCGCCGTCGGCGGGGCATTGGCTCTTGACCACGGGCAGATCGAGCTTGCGGCACACGCGCGCCGGCTCGCTCTCGCGGCAGAAGATCATCGGGCGGATGACGGTGATGTCTTTGCGCGACATGTAGGTCACGGGCGAAAAGCAGCCGATGTGCCCGCCGTTGAGCAGGTTCATCAGAAAGGTCTCGGCGGCGTCGTCCATGTGATGTCCCAGCGCCAGCTTGCTGCAGCCGGCGGCCTTGGCGGCGTCGTGCAGCGCGCCGCGGCGCATACGGGCGCACAGGCTGCACGGGTTCTTTTCTTTCCTCGTTTCAAAGATCACCTTGCCCAGCTCGGTGCGTTTGAGGATATAGGGGATTTCCAGTTCGTCGCACAGCGTTTGCAGCGCACTGTAATCGCCCGGTTCATTGTTAAAGCACGGGTCGAGCGTGATGGCGGTCAGATCAAAATGGCTGGGGTAAAAGCGGCGCAGATTGGCAAGGGCGACGAGCATGGCGACGCTGTCCTTCCCGCCGGACAGCCCGACCGCCACCCGGTCGCCCTCTTCGATCATGTTGTATTGCTGCATGGCCGAGCGCATATGGCTCATGAGTTTCTGCATCGTT
>JAFTEL010000071.1 GCA_017453685.1 Clostridia bacterium | reverse complement strand
CGCGAATCGGTGACCATGCCGACGAATTTGCCGAGGATGGACAGGTTGCCCAGCGCCTTCATCTGCTCGCGCATGCCGTCGAGGTTGTCGTTGAACCACCAGCCGGAGCCGAACTGGATCTTGCCGGGCGCGTCGGCGTTCTGGAAGTTGCCGAGCATGGAACCGAGAACGTAGTTATCCTTGGGGTTGAGCGTGAACAAAATCGTCTTGGGCAGCAGATCCTGATACGCCAGACTGTCCAGAAAACGCGACAGCGGCGCGGCGATCTGCTGATCGTCCAGCGAATCGAAGCCCGTATCGGGACCGATGGCCTCGAACATTTTGCGGTTGTTGTTGCGCATGGGACCGATGTGCAGCTCCATCGCCCAGCCGCGGCGCGCGTATTCCCTGGCGAGCGTCGAGAGCAGCGCGGTGCGGTATTGATCGGTCTCCTTGACGGTGAGCGCTTCGCCCGCTTTGCCCTTTTGGAAGATGGCTTCGATCTCCTCCGCCGTTGCTTCGGCATAGGGGACGTAAGAGAACGCGTGGTCGCTGCCCTTGCAGCCGTATTCGGCGAAGAACGCGATGCGCTCCAGCAGGGCTGCTTCCAGCTCGGCGTAGGTGTTGACGCTGCGCCCGATGCGCGCTTCCAGACTCTTGAGCCACGGGATGAACGCGGGCAGTTCGATGCCCAGCGCCTTGTCGGGGCGGAACGCCGGCACGACCTTGGTTTTGAAGCTCTTGTCCTCGGCGAGGAGCTTGTGGTATTCCAGCGAATCCGCGGGGTCGTCCGTGGTGAATACGCACACGACGTTGGATTTTTCGATCAGCTCGCGCGGTTTGAAGCCGCCCATGGCGATCATGGCGTTCGCCTTCGCCCAGATCTCTTCCGCCGTTTTGGGAGAGAGCGGCGTGTCGATGTTGAAAAAGCGCTGCAGCTCCAGATGCGTCCAGTGATACAGCGGGTTACCCACGGCGTAGGGCAGCATTTCAGCATACGCCATGAATTTATCGTGCCAGCTCGCATCGCCCGTGATGTACTTTTCCTCGATGCCGAACGAGCGCATGGCGCGCCATTTGTAGTGGTCGCCGCCGAGCATGAGCCAGGCGATGTTTTCCGGCTGCTCGTTTTCGTAAATCTCTTTCGGCGACAGATGACAATGCCAGTCGAAGATCGGCATTCGGTCGGCGGCGGCGAACAGTTCGCGCGCCGGGGCGTTGTCAAGCAGGAAATTCTCATCCATAAACTGTTTCATACGAAATATCTCCTCATTTTTCGTAGATAAACTCTTTCAGGTATTTGCAGTTGGCTTCCAGATCAAGGCTCAGTACGGCGTTGCCGTCGATGCGCTTGTTCTTCCACGTTCCGTCGGTCGGGATGCTGCACTGTTCGATGTCGTAACGCAGGTAACGCAGCGCGCCTGAAACGGCGAGAACGGTCAGGTCGGCGGGGGTCATATCGGTCTCGATCTGCGCGGCGACGTCCTTGCCCATGGCGTAGAGTGAAAACAGGTTGGTCTTTTTCGCTTTCTGGATGATGGCGGTCATCACCTTGCGCTGGCGCTGGGTGCGCATGAAGTCGGAATCGAGCTTGCGGATGCGGCAGTACCACAGCGCCTCTTTGCCGTTGAGCTGAATGTTTTCACCCGCCTGAATGTTTTTCAGGTGCACCACGTCGCGCATATATTTGGCTTCTTTTTCGGTGATGTCGACCTGCACGCCGCCGAGCCCGTTGATGATGCCCTCAAACATGGAGAAGTCCACCAGCATGTAGTGGTCGATCTTG
>JAFTEL010000070.1 GCA_017453685.1 Clostridia bacterium | reverse complement strand
TTATCTGCGCAACAAGGGCGTGGTGCTCAATCAGATCAAGCCCGTCACCGTCATCAATTCCCCCGAACGCAAAGATTTCTTCTTCTCCCACGTCATCACGGAGGATTCCTCCACGCTGACCGAGTGGAAAGAGAGTAAAAAGTAAATCGTTCCTTTTGCGCTCCGTAACAAGAATACGGGGCGCTTTTTCTTTGACTTTTCCGCCGCATTTGTTATAATGAAATAAACAATACTGACAGAAACGGAACATCAGTCCATGCAGAGTTTATCATCCCATCCGGTGCGCGTTCTTTTGCCCGCGGGCGGCAATGCCGAACAGGCGAACGAGCTGGCGGCGCACCTTCAAACGACCGTTGTCACCGAACCCGATGCAGCGGGCGGTCTGCTCCTGTGCGCGGGGGCGGACGGCTTATCGCTGACGGACGGCGACCTGACGCTGACGGTCGATTTCGAGCGGGAGCGTCGGCGCCTGACCGCCGTCAATCTGGCGCGCGAAATGCTGGTCAAGGCGTGCCGCGTCAAAGGCAAAGAGCACCCATTGGTCGTCGATGCAACCGCCGGTCTGGGCGAGGATTCGATCCTGCTGGCCGCCGCCGGCTTTTCGGTGCAGCTCTATGAATACGACCCCGTTATCGCCGCGCTGCTGCGCGACGGATTGGCACGAGCGGCGCGGGTTCCCGCGCTGGCTGAAACGGTCAGCCGCATGGACCTGCACGAGGCGGACAGCATCGCCGCCCTGCCAAACTTGCCGCAGCCGCCGGACGTGGTGCTGCTCGACCCGATGTTCCCGCAGCGGCAAAAGTCCGCGCTCGTCAAAAAGAAGTTCCAGCTGCTGCAGCAGTTGGAGCAGCCGTGTGAAAACGGCGCGGAGCTGCTCGCCGCCGCCATGGCAGCTAAGCCGAAAAAAATCGTTATTAAACGCCCGCTCAAGGGCGAGTGGTTAGCCGATCAAAAACCGGATTATTCGCTGGAAGGCAAGGCGATCCGTTACGATTGCTTTGTTTTCGCGTACTGAACAGGAGACTGAAACATGAACAGAATTCTTTCCTTCGGATCGTTGAATTACGACTACGTTTATCAGACCGATCATTTCGTGCAGCCTAAGGAAACGCTCTCGGCGCTGAGCTATCGCCGCGGCTTCGGCGGCAAGGGGCTGAACCAGACCATCGCCATGCGAAAGGCGGGGCTTGCGGTTTATCATGCGGGGCGCGTCGGCGCGGACGGGCAGCCGTTTGTCGACTACCTGACCCAAAACGGCGTCCGTACCGATTATCTTGTCAAGGATGAAACCGCGGTCACGGGGCACGCCATCATCGAAGTGTGTCACGGAGAAAACCGCATCCTGCTTCACGGCGGCGCCAACCGCCTCATCGACGAAGCGCAGATCGACCGCACCGTGGCGGCTTTTGAAGCAGGGGACTGGCTCGTGATCCAGAACGAAATATCCAATATTCCCTATCTGATCGAAGCGGCGAAAAAGCAGGGGCTCAAGGTGTTCTTCAACGCCGCGCCCGTGGCGGAGGAAGTGCATTCCTATCCGCTGGAGCTGGTCGACGTGCTGTGCGTCAACGAGGTCGAGGGCGCGTTTCTGGCGCAGACAGAAGAAAGAGAATTCGAGAAACTTGCAGAAATTCTGCATAAAAGATACAGCAACGCTGAGATTTTACTCACCGTCGGCGCGGAGGGCAGCTACTGCGTGAACCAAAGCGGCAGTTGGTTCGTGCCGTCCTTAAAAGTCAACGCGGTGGATACCACCGCCGCGGGCGATACTTACAGCGGCTTCTGGCTGGCGGAGAAAATCCGCTCGGGTGATTCCCATGCCGCCATGCGTTACGCCACGCGCGCCGCGTCGATCACCGTGCAGCGCCCCGGCGCGGCGGAATCCATCCCCACCGCGGAGGAGTTGCGGCAAATCGGAAATTGTCGAGCTGACGCTCGAAGCCGATAGTTGATAGCCGATAGCTCGTTTCTCGGAAAGCAATTTGCTATCCGCTCAATTTCCGATTTATACAGGTGATGAGGAATGAAAAAGATCATTGTGATCGGCTGCCCCGGCAGCGGAAAAAGTGTGTTTTCCCGCGAACTTCATGAGATCACCGGTCTGCCGCTTTATCCGCTGGATATGATACGCTGGCGGGCGGACAGAACCATTGTTCCGCGGGAACAGATGATCGATCGGATCATGGAAATCGCGGCGACCGACGAATGGATCATCGACGGCAATTACGGTTCGACCATGGAACTGCGCATGTCCTGCTGCGACACGATCATTTTCCTCGATTATCCGACAGAGGTCTGCTATGACGGGATCATGCAAAGACGGGGAACCGTTCGCCCCGATCTGCCGTGGGTCGAGCCGAAGGATGAGATCGATCCTGAATTTGTGGATTCTGTGCTGCAATACAACATGGTCAACCGCCCCGTCGTTCTGGAACGGATACAAAAATACGCGGACGGTCGCTCGATCCGCATCTTCACAAGCCGGTCGGAAGCGACCGCATTTCTTGACGCCTTACGGCAAGCCGCAGATAAGGGAGAGCTACCATGAAACTGATTTTTATCGGAACGTCACACGGGGTGCCGGAAGCGTCCCGCCGCTGTTCTTCCTGTATTCTGGAAGTCAACGGGTTTTATTATCTTGTCGATATGGGAACGCAGGTCGTGGAAGACTTGAGAAAGCGCGGGATTGCGATCGACAGCGTTCGTCTTGTGATCTGTACGCATCCGCACGGGGATCATACGGACGGGCTGATCTCGTTTGTCGATCTGGTGAATTGGTATTTCAAAACCGCGAATCCCTTGATTTTGCTTCCCGGCAGCCGCCTGATCCCGCCGCTGCGCGCCTGGCTGATCGCCACGACGGACGGAAAACCCCTGCGGGAAGACCTGCGCATCGCGTCTTTCGGGGAGGGCGTCGCGTATGAAGACGAAAACCTGCGCGTGACGGCGATCAAAACGAAGCATTGCGAGAATTCCTTCGCTTTCCTGATCGAAGCGGAAGGCAAAAAGGTTTTGTTTACGGGCGATCTCTGCCATCCGTCGGTGGATTTTCCGCAGGTCGCGTTTGAAACGGAACTGGAGCTGATCGTGTGCGAAACGGCGCATTTTTCACCGGACGACTGTGTTTCTTGTTTTGACAAAACGAAAGCAAAACGGGTGCTGCATACACATGTGAACGATCAACGCTGGGGCGACGCCCTGTCCCTTCAGTCGGCGGTCGAGCATCCCTATGAATACGGCGCTGCATTTGACGGCATGGAACTGTCTCTCTGATATTCCCATCTTGGAAAGGATTAACTTATGAAACAGATCGACGAGCTTTTGTCACTGGAAACCTTCCACGCAAGAAAGGACAGGTCTCTCAGCCCTCTGTATTCCAACTTCGGGCTGTGTTTTGACGCGCAAACGGTCGGCCCCGACCTGTATCTGCATTATAATCGGGAGACCCGCGCCGTTTTTTCGCCGCTGTTTTCTTTTGACGCGCCCTGCGCGGCAAACTCTGCTTTCCTCTCCACTCGATTTGTTGGCGGCAGCGGCGCATACGAGCTGTGCTATTATGATACGGACGCGTTTGTGCTGCGGGGCGAGAACGCTTCCCCCGTGCGCATGTTCGGCAGAGAAAGCTGCGAAATGCAGCCGTCCTGGCTTGTATCCGCCGAAGAAAACATGCTGTTGATTCAAGGGTATTCCAGGAACGCGGACGACCGCGATCCGGATGAATTCGTGCCGGTGCTTTGCGGACTCCGGGTGATGACGGGAACGCTGCGGGAAGACGACGGCGGCGCCGTGATCCTGCCGGATCGGGAGGGAAACCTGTACGCTGCCGTTTCGTTTGAAGTGCTGGAGATTTCCGCGCAGCGCGTAAAAGAGACGCTCCTCGCCGCGCCTGCCGATTTGAGCGGCGCGAAGGACGCCATGCGCCGCTGGGCGGAGGATTGCGCCGGCGGATTGCAGGATATCCCCGCCGATCCCGCTGCTCGGCGCACTTTTCTCACGGCGGTTTCGGGGCTGTTGATGAATCTGACGAAAGCGCCCGGCGATTTATCGCGGTGCATTTCCGCCTTTCCCAGTCGGGGCGGTTATCCCACGCTTTTTTTGTGGGACAGCGCTTTCCAAAACTTGGCGTATGAGCTGATGAGTGATCAGGTCGCGGCGGATACGCTGCTGCAGCTCGCCTATGCCGTCCGTTCGGACGGGAAAATCCCGCAGTTTTTGTGCTCCACTTGGGTCAGACCCCACTACACACAGCCGGCGCTGCTGGGCTGGGCGGCCAAGCGCTTTGTGGAGCGCGTGGGCGCCGAGATGGCGGGCGCTGAATTTATCCGCACGATGGCTTCGGCGCTGGCGAGAAATAACGAATGGTGGCTGACGCAGCGCATCACGAAATTCGGTCTGATCTGCTGCCCGCACGGGCTGGAGACCGGGCAGGACGATTCGCCGCGGTTCGACTTCGGCCCCGTGCTGGCGGTGGATATGAACAGCTATTTGTTGTCGCAAATGCGCGCCACGGCGTATTTTTGCCGCTTGTCGGGCGATGAAGCGGGCGCGGCGGAATGGGAAACGCGCGCCGACTCCTTTGCGGCGCGGATGGTTGAGCTTTTATATGACGAAGAGAAGAATCTGTTCTTCGACGCGGACCCCGAAACGGGGGAACGCAGGTCGCTCGTGACGCTGTCTTCGCTGATCCCGCTTTGGGCGGGCGTACCGCTGCCGCAGGAAAAGATTTGGGCGATGATCGAAGATTATTTGCTGAATGAAAACTACTTTTTCGGAAAGGTTCCGTTCCCAAGCGTGGCTTACGGTGAATCGGTCTATGAACCGGCGCATTGGTGGCGCGGCCCTCTTTGGATGCCGACGGCGTGGCTGATGCTGGAGACGCTGGAAAAATACGGCTATGCGTCTCAGCGAGCCGAGGCGGTGCAGCGGCTGTATCGGATCATGAAGGAAGACGGCACCCTGCATGAGCATTTTAATTCCGCCACCGGCGAAGGACTCGGCTGCGACGAGCAGGGCTGGACGGCGGCGATCTTTATCCGTCTGACGCAGGAGGAGGCAATTGCCCGTCAAAAAAGCTGAATTATTCAGTCAGAAATACCATGAAAAAACCGCGCTCATCCGAAGTAGATCGGGTGAGCGCGGTTTTGGCTTGTAAAGCAATCACCTTGTCAAAATCGTGAACAAGCGGCGAACCTCGGCGAACAGCGCGTCGATCACGGGAACGTTGATCCAGCGATATTCCCGGGCTTCCGGCATGCCGTCGTAGCGGAGCAGCAACGGCTGGGTGTAAAGGAATCCGCCTTCACCGAAAACTTCGGCGCGCACGTAGGCGCCGAGCTTATCGGCGTACTCGTTCAGGTCGAGCGTGCAGGTGCCTTCATCCGCTTTCATCACGGCGATCACCTTGCCGTCGGCGATGAAGCGAACGAGCTTGGCGTTGTCGGTTTTGACAGTGATCGTGTCGGCGTCGTTGTCGGCAGTGACGGCGGTGATGAAGGTTTCTTCGCCGTTGAAATAACCATTTTCGTCGATCAGACGCAGGGGAGAGGCGGCGGAGGACTTTTTCTTTTCCGTGCCGTCGGCGACGTTCTGCACGCGCGTGCGCATCGCCTCCACGGTTTCGTTCACTTTGGCGTAAAGCTCGCCGTCCGTGCCATAGTATTTCTCCAAATATTCAAGGATGTTTTCCAAATCTTTTTGGTTGCCGTTGCAGTAGCTGCACGCGAAGAACTGACCGCTTTCCAGCGCCTTGCGCGCCTGCGCGGAATTCAGTTCGGTCATCAGCAATCGGGAATAGCCGGTGTTGATCACGCTGGCCTGATGCGCGTCGCTGGAAGCGATGGCGAAGATGTTTTTGCCGCCGGGCGTGCTGCGCGTGAGCATGATGTCCCACAGCTTGCGGTCGTAGCGGGTGCGCCCGTCGCCCTTGCTGTTGACGTCGACGCCGATGCAGACGGGGTACTGTTGGAGCAGACCGTAAAACTTGTTGATGTAATAGCGGTAGATCGGATCGCTTTCCACGTAGGCTTCGTCTTCCGTCAGATCGTTGCGCGCCTTGGTGTATTCGCCCGGGTGGTTGATCACGCAGACGCCGCCCGCTTTGGTCACGCCCTTGAGCGCGTCGACGTAGTCGTTCACGCCGTTGTCCTGATAATCACAGAACCAGCTGTTAACGTGGGCGTTGATCGAAACGGCGTTGTTTTCAATGCCGTTGGGCAGACGCAGGATGGTTCTCACCGCGCCGTCGCCGTTCACGGTCAGATAATCGTCGCCGTTGGCTTCGCGGGTGAGGGTGTAGCGCGCGCCGCAGTTGTCAAACGTGCCGGAATTGCCCAGATAGACCAGCTCGCCCTCGTTGCGCTTGAGCAGAGCCAGCATATCGTGAATGAGATGATAGTCGGAATCTTCCGCTTTCACCCAGCTTTTGTTGTTGATGCCGTGGTCGGTGGTGGCGACGATGTCAAACCCCTGCAGATAGTGGGTCTCAATGCTCTCTTTCAGCGTGATGTCGCCGTCGCTGGCGTTGGTGTGGGTGTGCAGCGCGGTTTTGTATTGGTTGGTTCCATCCCAATCTACGTCGGCGTAGGGGCTGGTGATCGTGTAGTCGATCCGACCGTTTGCGCCGCCTGCCGCAGCGGGAACGGCAGAAGCGGTAAACAGCATGGCAGCGCATAATAAAAGGGAAAACACGATGCGGCACTTCTTCATGAAAGCAACATCTCCTTTGCAGTTTTCTGTGAAAATTATAGCAAAACAGCTTTTCCCTGTCAAGGTTTGTGCGCCCTGACCCAACCGACAGATCGGGCTTGACAGAAAGCAGAATCGTTGTATAATACTACTGAAATGCTATACAAAAAAGGAGAGACCTTTATGAGACAGATCGGCAAATCCGATAAACTGCAGCTTGTTCATTCCGATATCCGCGGCCCCGTGTTTGTGGAAGCGATGCGCATGCGCAAAGAAGGCATCGACGTTCTTCGTTTGAACACGGGCAACCCCGCCACCTTTGATTTCAAAATGCCGGACAGCGTGCGCAACGCGTTGCTCGAAAACGCCGACAAGGCGGTCGCTTACTGCGACCTGAAAGGCATGCCGGACGCCCGCGAAGCCATTTGCAACTATCACAAGGGCAAGGGGATTCAGGGCATCACGCCGGACGATTGCTTCATCGGCAACGGCGTGAGCGAGCTGGTCACCATGGCGCTGATCGCGCTGCTCAATTACGGCGACGAGATCCTCGTTCCCGCGCCCGACTATTCCCTGTGGACGAATTCCGTTCACATCGCCGGCGCGAAGCCCGTTCATTATATCTGCGACGAACAGTCCGCATGGTATCCCGATATGGACGATATCCGCAAAAAGATCACGCCCAAGACCCGCGCGATCGTCATCATCAACCCCAACAACCCCACGGGTGCGCTCTATCCGAAAGAGGTGCTGGAAGAGCTCATTCAGATCGCCCGCGAAAACGATCTGGTGGTGTTCTCCGATGAGATCTACGACCGTTTGGTCATGGACGATCTGGAACACGTCTCGACCGCTGCGCTTGCACCCGATCTGCTGGTTTGCACCATGAACGGTCTGTCAAAGTCCCACATCGTGTGCGGCTTCCGCTGCGGCTGGATGGTCGTGAGCGGTCCGAAAGAAAACGCGCAGGGCTTTATCGCCGGTCTGGTTCAGCTCTCCGCCATGCGCCTGTGCGCCAACGCGCTCATGCAGCTGGTCATCCCCGCCGCGCTCAACGATCCCGACAGCACCCGCGCCATGATCGTGCCGGGCGGTCGCCTTTACGAGCAGCGTGAGGCCTGCTGCCGCGAGCTGGCCAAAATCGACGGCATCACCTTCGTCAAGAACTCGGCGGCGTTCTACATCTTCCCGAAGATTGACGTCAAGAAGTTCAACATTACCGACGATCAGCAGTTCGCCATGGATTATCTCCACGCCAAGAACGTCATGATCATCCCCGGCCGCGGTTTCAGTTGGGACGCGCCCGACCACTTCCGCATCGTCATGCTGCCCGAGCCCGAAAAGATGGCGAAGGCGATGCGCGACCTCGGCGATTTCCTGAAGGATTATCATCAGAACTAAGGCAACACCGTGCAATCCGCACACTTGAATTGTGCGGTGCTCCCTAATCGAAGGCTTCAATCAGATTCTGCAGTTCCACCTCGTCCGAAACGGGGATTCCTTCTTTCACGCGCCGGATTTCCTCCTGCGGCAGGCTGTCGAGCGGGCAGTCCAGAATTTCTTCCGGCCGGTCGTTTCCGCTTTGGAACACGGCGACCTTGCCGTGATAGTCTTTGATCCAATAAGCATAGCCGTCGGCTCCGTTGGGGTCGGCGGCTTTTTGCTGCGCGCTGTGAGCCGCGGCGCCGCCGATCAGCGCCAGAGCGACGAGACTCGCCGCGAAGATTTTTCGTTTGATCGTTCTCACCTCGTGTCAATCAAATGGCAGTGCTGCCTTTAGTTTTTCCGCTTTTTCAACAAATAGCCGAAAAAAGTTCAAAACCCTGGCGCGAAAACAGTTAAGTTTGAAAAAAAGACTTTATTTTTTCTGTCAGTATGCTATAATACAAGATATATAATGGCAATCTATGCGGCTGACGAATCGTCGGCATTGAATTACGATCAGAAAGGAAGCATATCCGATCGCGTTGATCGAACGGCGGATATGGAATGGCGAACGCTATGAACTATGATCCTAACGGGCGGGAGCAGGGGATCCCGATCTCCAAAAAACAGCCTGCCGTGTCCAATCGACCGGCTCCTGCCAAACCGCGCGCCGGCCAAGGCAAAAACTCGGGCGGACGGAAACCCGAAAAGGGTCTGCCCATGATCTGGAAGCTGCTGCTCGGCGCTGCGGCGGTGTTTGTTCTCACCGGCGTGATCGTGTGCGGCTACATCTTTTTCAATGTGTTCAGCGTGGCGCACGGCGACGTCGTGATCGACCTGAACGAGTATCAGGTCAACCAGAACCAGACCTCTATCATTTACGCTTACGATACGAACGGCAAGCTGTTTGAACTGCAGCGGCTGCACGGCAAGGTCAACCGCATTTATGTCGGTATGGACGAAATGCCGGAACACCTCAAACAGGCGTTTGTTTCGTTGGAGGATAAGCGGTTTTACGATCACAAGGGCGTTGACTGGATCCGTTTCGTTGCGGTGTTCGTCAAGGATCATTTCCGCACGGGCGGTTCCTCCATCACGCAGCAGCTTGTCAAAAACATCACCGGCGAGCGCGACGCGACCTTTGTGCGAAAATTCAACGAGATCGGTTACGCGCTGAATCTGGAAAACAACTTTTCCAAGGATCAGATCTTAGAGGCTTATCTCAACACGCTCTATCTGGGCGAGGGCTGCTACGGCGTGAAAACGGCGGCGGAAAAGTATTTCGGCAAGGAAGTGTCCGAGCTGAATCTGGCGGAGAGCGCCTGTCTGGCGTCCATCACCAAAGCGCCTTATGGCTACGATCCGCTGGTCAACCCCGAAAACAACCGTGAGCGTCAGCTGGATTGCCTGGGCTACATGAAGGCGCAGGGCAAGATCACGGAGGAAGAATACAACAAAGCGGCGAACACCGAGCTGATCTTCACCAACAGTGAAAAATATAAAGCCGCGCATCCCGATAAGATCAAGGAAGAAAAAGAAGAAAAGGAGACGCCGCAGAGCTTCTACGTCGACTTTATCATCGACACGCTATACGATCAGTTCATGGAAGAAAAGGGTTTGTCCAAGCAGGAAGCCACGCAGAAGATCTATTACGGCGGTCTGAAGATTTACGCCGCGCTTGACACCAACATTCAGTCCATTCTTGAAGACGTTTACGTCAACCGCAAGACCTTCCCCGACGAATCCCGCCGCGAGGTGCAGGCGCAGTCCGCGATGACGATCATGGATTATCGCGGGCGCGTGGTCGCCATTTGCGGCGAAGCCGGCAAAAAGAGCGGCAATCGCTGCCTCAACCGCGCCGCGGATTCTCCGCGCCAGCCGGGTTCCTCTATCAAACCGCTCACCGTTTACGGGCCGGCGATCGACTCCAACGTCATCACGTGGTCATCGCTTTATCAGGATAAGGCTTTTGCCTATCAGGGCAAGCAGTGGCCGAAGAACCAGAACGGCCCGGGCAGCGGCAGCTACGTCACCGTGCAGAATGCGATCGACCGTTCGCTCAACACCGTTGCCGCGCGCATCTGCTATTTTGATCTGAAGGTCGAAACCTCTTACCGGTACCTGACCGAAGTGTTCAAGATCTCCACTGCCAACCGTGAACACGATCAGGCGCCGGCTCCCATGGCGACGGGCGCCATGTATAAGGGCGTCACCACGCTGGAAATGGCGGCGGCCTATGCGACCTTCGGCAACGGCGGCAAGTATTACAAGCCCTATTGTTATTACAAAGTGACCAACAGCGACGGCAGCACCATCTATTTCGACAACACCCTCAACGAAGGGGAGCAGGTGATCGGCGCCGATACGGCGGACATCATGTGCGAATTGCTGCAAACGGTTTCCACGTCGAGCAACGGTACCGCTGTGCCGTATAAGATCGACAGGTTCCAGACCATGGCGAAGACCGGTACGACGACCGACGATTACGACCGCTGGTTCGTCGGCGGAACACCGTATTATGTCGCGGCGGTCTGGTACGGCTACGATCTGAACAAGTCCGTTGCCAACGTCAGCGGCAACCCGTCGGGTAAGATTTTCAAGAAAGTGATGACCTCGGTCCACAAGGATTTACCCGTCAAGGAATTTGAAAAGACCAGCGAGGACGCCATTGTGGAGCGCGCCTATTGCACGCGTACCGGCAAGCTCGCCGGCAAGAGCTGTTATTCCACCGCGATGGGCTGGTACAAGGTCAGCAATCTGCCCGGTACCTGCACCAGCTGCGCCTACCGTGCCAAGACTTCGTCAAGCTCCGGCAAGAGCAGCGGCAGCAGCGGCGGCAGTGCAGAAAAGACAACGTCGCTGGCTGATAAACTCTTGGATATTATCGGGCGATAAATCAAAAAATGAAAGGTGCGCCTGCCTTTGCCGCGTCCCCGGCAGGGCGGGCGCAGATCAATCCTATGGTAATCATGGCGTTTGATTACGGCGACGTTCGCACAGGCGTTGCCGTTTGTGACAAAATGGAAATGCTCGCTTCGCCCGTTGCGGTCGTGCGTGAGCGCGATCAGGCGAAGCTGATCGAAAAGCTCCTGCCGCTCATTGCCGAAAAGGAACCTGAACTGCTCGTGGTCGGTCTGCCGAAGAACATGGACGGTTCGCTCGGCTTTCGCGCGCAGGCGTGTCTGGCATTTGCCGAAGCGCTGAGTGAGCGCAGCGGTATCGGGCATGAAATGGTGGATGAGCGCCTGTCCAGCGTGATGGCGCACGCCGCTTTGCATCAGGCGGGTAAAAAAGAAAAGAAGCACGGCGCCGTGGTCGACGCGGTTGCCGCAACGGAGATATTGGATCGTTTTCTGACATGGAGAAAGAACGCAAGCAAGTAAAACAAACTCAATCAAGATTCACCCTGTGGGCGCGCGCCTTCGCGGTCGCGCTGCTTTGGCTGGGTGCGTGCGGCTATTGCTTTTTCTACACGGGGCACACGCTGCTTCAGCTGTCCGTCTGCTTCGTCGCTGCCGCAGGGCTTGCCGCGCTGCTGTACGCATTCGATCACAGCGGCTTTTCCGTCGGCCTGGCACAGCTGATCTTCGTCTGCCTGTGGCTCGCCTGCGCGCTGAGCCGGCAGTTCAAGCTGCAGATCGAACAGGGCTGGCCGGGCTATTGGATCTATTGCTTTTATTTTGATTCGCTTTTAACGCAGGGCACGGTGTGGCTTTGCTCCACGCTGGTCGTCGCCGTTTGGCGCTTGTTTGACCGCCCGCTGGATCGCAGGCGTTTTTTCCGCCTGTCGAGCGCCGCCTTTGTTCTTTTCTATTTATTCCTGCTCGTCTATTCGTTCTATTTGTCGCGCATGAATTCCGCGCAGAACTATCCGCTCAATCTCGATTTGCTGTCTACCGTGCAGATGTATCTGACCAAGATCGGCGAAAATCCCTACGAAATGTGGATGATGATCTTCGGCAACCTGTTTTATTTCACGCCCCTTGGCTATATCTTCGCCGTCGCGCTGCGTCAGCGCAGCCGGGCGTACCGCGCGGTCGTGCTGCTGCTCTTTGCACCTGTGGCGTTTTTCTTTCTGGAATACTCGCAGTATATGTTCCAGATCGGCTACTGTGAGATCGACGATATGGTGATGAACGCCTTGGGCTTTTGGCTCGGCGCGGCGCTGGCGCCGCTGTCCGATCGGTTCGCGCGGCGCGTCAGCAAACAGCGGATCACGTATTTCTGGATGTAAATAATTCTTTCCCCCGCCGCATAAAAGTGTGTGGGGGGATGAAGAATGAATCGGTTCACAGCCGCTTTGGCGGGGATGCTTCTGTTCGGCGCGGTCGTTTTCGGCTGCCTTTGTTTTTTCAGTCAGCAGGGGGCACAGTCCGCCATGTCCGACGTACATGTTGACGGCTTTTCGATCATCCTCGACCCGGGGCACGGTGGGGAGGACGGCGGCGCTTCCGCGGCGGACGGCACGCTCGAAAAAACCATCAACCTGCAGATCGCCAAACAGCTGGAGCCCATGCTCAACGCCTGCGGCTATCAGACCATCCTGCTGCGCGAATCGGATTCGCTCATCGGCGACAACAGCCTGCCCACCATCCGCCAGCGCAAGGTGTCGGATATCCGCCGCCGTTTGGCGATGGTGGAAATGAACCCCGATTCGCTGCTCATCAGCATCCATCAGAACCATTTTACCGACCCGAAATATGACGGCGCGCAGGTGTTCTATTCGGGCAACGACCCGCAGAGTCGCCTGCTGGCGGACTGTATTCAGGAGGCCATCGTCACCCGTTTGCAGCCCGACAACACGCGCGAGATCAAGCAGACCGGCTCCAACATCTACCTGCTCTACCACTGCAAGACCCCGGCGGTGATGGTGGAATGCGGCTTTTTGAGCAACCCCGCCGAGGCGGCGCGGCTCAAGGACGAGGCTTATCAAAAGGAAATGGCGTTTTCCGTGTTGTGCGGAATTCTGAAATATCTGGAGTGAAAAAGAATGGCAAAATCTAAATCTCTCTATATCTGTTCGGTGTGCGGCTACGAAAGCCCCAAGTGGTTTGGCTGCTGCCCGGGCTGCGGCGAATGGAACACCATGAACGAGGAGATCGTGTCGCAGACCGTGGCCGCCAAGAGCAAAAACGCGCGCCCCGTGCAGTCGCTGCGGCTGGACGAGATCAAGGGCGACAGCGGCGTGCGCTATCAGACAGGCCTGAAAGAGCTCGACCGCGTGCTCGGCGGCGGATTGGTGAAGGGTTCCATCGTGCTGCTCAGCGGCGACCCCGGCATCGGCAAATCCACCATTTTGCTGCAGGTCTGCCAGACCATCCACAGCGATCTTGATATTCTCTATATTTCCGGCGAGGAATCGGCGCATCAGATCAAGCTGCGCGCCCGCCGTTTGGGGGTGGACAACCCCCGCCTGCGCGTGATGAGCGAAACGGACGTGCTCTCCATCGTGGATTACATCCGCGCCGAAAAGCCGGGCGTCGTGATCGTCGACTCCATTCAGACCATGGATTACGCCGACGTCGCGTCTTCTCCCGGCAGCGTCACGCAGGTGCGCGAATCCGCGGGCGTTTTCATGCGCACGGCGAAGACCCTCGGCATTCCCATTCTGCTCGTCGGTCACGTTAATAAGGACGGCAACATCGCCGGTCCGAAGGTGCTCGAACACATCGTGGACGCGGTGCTCTATTTTGAGGGCAACCGCAACTTTTCCTATCGCATTCTGCGCGCGGTCAAAAACCGCTACGGCTCCACCAACGAGATCGGCGTGTTTGAAATGCTCGACAAGGGGCTGGTCGAGGTCGAGAACCCCTCGCTCATGCTTATTTCCGGCAAGCCGAAGAACACGCCCGGTTCCTGCATCGCCTGCGCCATGGAGGGCTCGCGTCCCATTCTGGCGGAGGTGCAGGCACTGGTCACGCCTACCGGCTTCGGCAACCCGCGGCGCATGTCCACCGGCTTTGACTATAACCGCACCGCCATGCTTTTGGCTGTGCTCGAAAAACGCGCCGGCTACTTTTTCGGCAATATGGACACCTATGTCAACGTCGTCGGTGGGCTGAAGCTCGACGAACCGGCGACCGACCTTTCGGTCGCGATGGCGCTCGTTTCCAGTCTGAAGGACGCCGTGGTCAGCGACGACACGCTGGCGTTCGGCGAGATCGGGCTGGCGGGCGAGATCCGCGGCGTGAGCAACTGCGAGCAGCGTGTGCGCGAAGCGGTGCGGTTGGGCTTTTCCCGCTGCATCATCCCGCGCCACAACCTGAAAACGCTTTCCGCCTCCATCGCGGGCGACACCGAGATCATCGGCGTGCGCACCGTCCGCGAAGCGTTTGAAGCGGTGACGAAGTGACCCGAAAAAGGAGTTGATGGGATGAGACTTTTTTTGATCCGTCACGGTGAATCCGAAGCCGATCTTCTGCGTGTTCATGAGGGTCGCGCGGATTTTCCTTTGACCGAGCGCGGCCTCCGTCAGGCGCAGGCCATGGCGGAATACATCGCCCAAAACTACCATATCGACCGCATTTACGCAAGCACGCTGCAGCGCGCGGCGCAGACGGCGCGGGCCTTATCCGAAGCAACCGGCGTTCCGGTGCAGAAGGAACCCGATCTGATGGAATTCAACAACGGTCTGCTCGCGGGGCTTTCGCATGAAGAAGCGGACGAAAAGTATCCTGTTCCCGATCTGCCGCCGGACAAGTCCGTTTACGGGCAGGAATCCCAAGTGGAATTCCGCGCCCGCGCCGAACGGATTTTCAAAAAAATCCTGTCCGAAGCAGGCGAAAACGATACCGTCGCCGTCGTCACGCACGGCGGCATGATCGACCGGCTTTATCACGTTTTCTTAAATCTTCCCGTTGCCGACGACCTCTTTTTCTGCACCGCCGACACTGGTATTCACGAATGGATCGTGGAGCCGAGCGGTCGCCGCGTCGCCCGGGCGAATGATGCGGAACATGCAAAGAATATCTGACTTTGCGGCCGGCATGTATGCCAGCCCTACGGATAAACCGGAAATGACAGTTTCCCATCTGATATGGTGAATCCCAAAGGTCAAACAATGGTCAATGATTCGATCACTGTTCAGGTCAGTCCGCAGGGCACGCAACCATGCGTGCCGCCATCATCGCACTCAGCAGAAAGAGAGAATCATGAAAAAAGACTATAACAAACCGGAAAACGGAATCAAAATTGAAAGCGTCGACCCGTGTGAAGAAACACTGTGCGATTGGATCGACCGCTCGTTTGACGCCTTCGCCGAACAAAACGGCGTGGTGTGCCATTATACACCGTTTGCGTTTGCTGCCAAGCAAAACGGAACTGTGATCGGCGTGGTCAAAGGCCATTCTTTTTATCGGGAAGTCCACGTCTCTGATTTGATCGTCGCGCAGGATTTTCGCGGGCAGGGAATCGGCAAAAGGTTGATGACTGCGGTGGAAGAGCATTTTCACGGCAGGGGTTTTGACAATCTCAATCTGACCACTTACCGCTTTCAAGCGCCGGCGTTTTATCAAAAGTGCGGTTTTACGCTGGAATATATCCGGGAAAATCCCGCCTGTCCCGCACTGGCCAAATACTTTTTCGTGAAAGAAGTATAACGCATGGATTCCACGATAATAAACAGTGTTGACGTTGTGACGAAAGCCATCGTCGGGATTCTGGCTGAAAACGCGCCGTCCGTTTATCTTTACGGCTCCGTGACGCTCGATGATTTCCGCCCTGGCTGGAGCGATATTGATATTTTGGTGCTGACCCAAACACAGCTCACGCCTCAACAGGCTGACCGGTTGCTGCGCCTTCGGCAGGAACTGACCGAGCGCGAGCCGGACAACCCCTGTTTTCGCTTGTTTGAGGGCGGGATGCTGCGCCTGTCCGCGTTTCTGACGGATGCCGAAGATACGGTCGTGTATTGGGGCACCTCCGGCGAACAGATCACAAACCGTTACACGTTTGACAGCTTCTGCCAAAAGGAGCTGCTGGAAAACGGCGTTCTGCTGTACGGCGAAGACGTGCGCGGTTCCATGCGCCGTCCGACTTACGAAGACCTGCGGGCGGACGTCCGGCGGCATTATGAAACGATCCGGACATATGGCGGTAAAACCGGCGGCAGTCTCCATTCCTTTGGCTGGCTGCTGGATATTTCCCGCTGCATCTATACCCTGCGCACGGGGCAGATCATCGCCAAAACGAAAGCAGGCGAGTGGGCGCTGAAAAACGGGCTTTGCCCCGATCCGGCGGCGCTGGAAGCCGCGCTGCGCGTGCGGAACGCACCGGAGCTGTTTCATAAGGATGCGGCGCTTCAAGCTTACGCCGCGCACCTTGGAACCGCGATCCGACAATACGCGGATGTATTAGAACGAGAATACCATCAACAACTGTAAGATAATTGAAAAGCCGGGAAAAAGGTGAGAGTTATGCAAAACATCTTCGATAACGAACAATTCTTTACAGGGTATCAAAATCTGCGCCAAAACAAACAAAACTCCAACGACCTGATCATTGATCCGGCTTTGGAAAAGCTGCTTCCCGATCTGACCGGCAAAACGGTTTTGGATCTCGGCTGCGGCGACGGGAAGCACTGCGCGGATTTCGTTGCGCGCGGCGCGAAAGGCGTGGTCGGGCTCGACATCTCCGAAAAGATGCTGCAGATCGCGCAGACGGAAAACGCAAACGATGCCATACGATACAGGAACATGAGCATGACCGATCTTGCCCTGTTACAGGAGACCTTTGATTTGATCTACTCCAACATGGCGTTTCACTATATTGAAGATTTCACCGCGTTCGCAAAAACACTTTTCGCCGTTCTGAATCCCGGCGGGCGTTTGCTGTTCGCGCAGGAGCATCCGGTCATTACCGCGACCGTGGACGGAAAAGGGCACTTTAACAAGTCCCTTTCCGGAAAAAAGCTGTCTTATGTGTTTTCCGATTACGGAAGACCCGGCGAGCGCGTGACCCGTTGGTTAGTGGACGGCGTTGTGAAATACCACCGCCGCGTTTCCGACATCGTCAACGCGCTGATCGACAGCGGCTTTGTGATTGAGCGCGTGGAAGAACCGCTGCCGGAAAAACGGGTGATCGAGCAATTTCCGGCGTATGCGGATGAAATGATCAAACCGACGTTTCTCATCGTAAAAGCAAGAAAGGAAACAGAGAATGAAAAAAATAGATGAAACCCTATGAGATCAAACAGATCACGCTTGCCGAATACCCAAACTGCAGCGCCATTTGGAACATGGAGACCTGTCCGTACACGCCGTTTTTCATCGAGCAGATCAAGGCGGGTGTGCGGGACGTGTTCATTCTGACCGTGGACGGCGAATATATCGCCGAATGCGATCTTGTCTACGACAACCCCGAATACGCCACCTTACCTGATGAGCGGCTGTATCTCTCGCGCCTGATCGTCAAAAAGACTCAGCGGGGCAGGGGATACGGCAAAGCGATCTCCGAATATATCCTTGCTCTTGCCAAAGAAAAGGGCTATCGCGAGATCGCGCTGGGCGTTAACTGCGATAACACCGCTGCCGTGCAGCTATACAAAAACCTCGGCTTTTCCGTGTATGAAAAAGCCGAGGATGATGACGGTGAATTCTACCGCATGGAAAAACGGTTATTTGATTAAACTGCAGACGATATCGGGGCTGCGCGTCGTGATGTTGTCGGCGCCGCAGAGCGCCACTCTGTAAACGGCTTTCGGTTCGTTGACCGTCCACACCGAAACGGGCATGCCGTTTTTGTGAAACACGCGGATCAGCTCAGGCGTTGCATTGCTCCAGTTGGTGTTGAGCCCCACCGCGCCGAGCACAGCGACCTTTTCGGCCAGCGCGTTCAGGTCGTCCTCCTCCGAAACGCTCACGTTCAGGTAGTAGGGGATGCCGGGGCATTTTTCCTGTACGGCTGCCACGTCTTTTTCCTCGATCCCCGTGAAGAAGATCTGCTCCGTGACGCCTGCCTGCGCGGCAAGTTCGGGTACCTTTTCCAGATACGCCGTGTTTTTCACGTCCACGTTGGCTTGAACGTTCGGATGCTCTCGGAGAAAGGCGAACGCTTGAGCGAGTGTGACGTAGGTTTCACCCTCCTGAGGGCTGTCGTGCGAGAGCAGCGGCGTGCCGTCGGCGGCGTAATTCAGATCGAATTCCACGATCTGTGCGCCCGCTTCCACACCTGCCTCCATCGCTTCGATGGAATTGTCCGCAAGCCCCATGCAGCCCGAATGCGCCGTGACCGTGATTCTGCCCGCAAGCGGCTTGCCGTGAACGCGGACAGGCAACCCGATGCTGTAAAGTCCGCTGAGCAGGAACGCGACCGCTTTATAAAGAAATAAAAGAATATCGCCCATGGTTATCCCTCCCGAAAAGGCAAATAATCTATACCATTATTATCACAGATTCGGAAAAAAAGCAATGATTATTCTTATCACCGGCGCGACCCACACGGGTAAAACGCTTTGTGCGCAGAAACTGCTCGAACAATACTGTTTTCCATACCTCTCCATGGATCACGTCAAAATGGGCTTGATCCGCGCGGGGCTTGTCAATATGCGCCCCACGGACTCCGACGAAGCGCTGACGGCGGCCGTCTGGTCGGTCGTGCGCGAGATCATCAAAACCGCCATTGAAAATGAACAGAACCTGATCGTCGAGGGTTGCTACGTTCCCGCCGATTGGGAAAAGGACTTCCCGCCGGCTTATCGCAGTCAAATCCGCTTCCATAGTCTTGTCATGACCGAGCCGTACATCCGCGCGCATTTTGACGAGATCATGCATAATGCCTCCGTGATCGAACGCCGCGGCGCGGACGATGATTTCACGCTTGACGTCGCCCTGCGCGAAAACGCGCGGTTTTATTCGCTCTTCGGCGATGCGGACGGTCTGACGCTGATCGACACGGATTTTAATACGGTGATCGAAAAAATATTGTAATTAATATTACCATAGGACGGAGGATACCACCATGCTGTTTGTCTGTTACCCCAAATGTACCACCTGTCAAAAGGCTCAAAAATGGCTGGACGAGCACGGTATCGGCTATGAGCTGCGCAACATCAAAGAGGATCGCCCCACCGAAACAGAACTGCGCGCGTGGCACGAGCGCAGCGGTCTGCCGCTCAAGCGTTTTTTCAACACCAGCGGCTTGCAGTATAAGGCGCTGAATCTCAAAGATCGCCTGCCCGCCATGAGCGAGGATGAGCAGTTTGCCCTGCTCGCCGCGGACGGGATGCTCGTCAAGCGCCCGCTTTTGATTTCGGACAACGCCGTTCTGGTCGGGTTCAAAGAATCCGAATACGAACAGACGCTATAAACAAGCAGAAATAAAGGAATGAAAGGAACAGGCGTATGGACACGTTATGGGTCAGGATCGTTGCGTTTTTCACCACGATCCTCGTGAGCATCACATCTCTGTTTGGCATCAGTGCAGGAAGGGTGGTCCCGTTGACAAAAAAGAATCCCGATATTCCGGCGTGCCAAGCCGGTCTCTTCTGCGGCGGCTTTGAAAGCTCCGGCAGCACCGTCATCGACAAATACCAACGCATTTCCGCGCAGGACTATGAGGATTACCTTTCTCTCCTGCAGGAGAGCGGCTATGCGCTCTATGACGCCCGCGAGATCGAGGACAATCGGTTCGCGACGCTGACCGATAACGAACATTCCGTTCATCTGTCTTACTATCCGCGCACGCGCATCATGCGCATCGTCGTGGAGGAGCTCGGCACGCTGTGCAAGCTGGATGACCCGTATGAAACGGTCTGCGACACGCTGCTCACGGGCATGAAGGGTGAAACGGTCGTCGCGGCGGAAGGCATGGGCTTTATCATCCGTCTGGCAGACGGCAGCTTCTGCATCATCGACGGCGGCATGGGCGACCCCGACGGCGTCGACGCCGACAAGCTGATGAACATTCTCCTCGCCCAAAAGCCCGCTGGGACTCAAAAGCCCGTGATCGCGGCGTGGCTCTTCTCGCATCTTCACGGCGACCACATCGGCGTGTTCAACTGCTTTTCCCTCGCGCATCACGATGACGTTGTGATCGAGCAGCTCGTCTTCAATTTCCCGAAAGAGGAAGAGGTGCAGAAATCCGATTCCCCGTATATGCTCGACGACACCATCTACCGCTATACGCAGTTCAAAAAGAATCTGGCCGAGTTCTATCCGGACGTGCCTGTGCTCAAGGTGCACACAGGAGATCGCTTTGCGGTCAGAAACGCGCGGTTTGACGTGCTGTTCACGCTGGACGATCTCTACCCGAAGTCAATCATGAACGGCGGCATGAACGACAGCTCTCTGCTGCTGAAAATGACGATCGATGGGCAGACGACGCTCTGGACGGGCGACTTTGGCGCGAACAGCGTCAAGACCGTGCTCAGCGAGTTTTCGACCGAAACGCTGTCCTCCGATACCCTGCAGCTCGCCCATCACGGCATGAACGGCACGGTCGATTTCTATTCCGCGGTCGATCCGTCGTTTGCGCTGCTGCCCGTGTGGGAGGGCGGCTATGAGCACATGCGCAACCTCCAGCAAAACCAGTGGCTTATCAACAGCCCCAACCTGCGCCAGTTGATCGTCACGGGGCAGGGTACGTGGACGATCTGCCTGCCTTATGACCCCGTGCCCGGCACTTTTGAGCGCATCCCGCCCGACGATTACGTGAACCCGTCTTATCCGCAGCTTCTCGGCGAATAATCGGTTAAATGAAAGAAGACCTCCGAACCCGTTTTCATCAAGGCTCGGAGGTCTTATCTTTTTTCTCTTATTCGATCGGCACGGAAATAAACGCGTTCGGGATATCTTCCGATACGTAGGTTCCTTTGCCGAACAATCTGGCGCGCATTTCCACGCGGTCGCGGAACACGGTGATGACGTAGCCCTGCGAAAGCTCGTTGCAGGCGCCGTGATTGTTTGCGCCGACGGTCGGCACGTTCAAGCATTTGCAGCCGCCGATCTCCTCAAAGCTGGTTTGACAAACGCCCTGATGCAGGTGACCGGTCACGTAAAACACGTTTTTGTGGCTGCAGAGGATTTTGCGCAGCGCCTTGTCCTGATTGCCGACCGAGCCGCGCCAGCGGCCGATGCCCTGCCACGCCGGCGGCAGACCGTTTGACTTTTTCAGCGGCTGATGGTTCATCACGAAAGCGACCTTGTTTTGCTTTTCGGTCTCGGTCAGTTCGCGCTCCAGCCATTTCAGCTGTCTGCGGCTGAGATGCGAGCCCTCAAACGACCCGCGGTCAGACCCCATCACCAAAAAGCGGCAGGACTCAAAATCGCAGGCGAACCAGTATTTGCCCTTTTCGGGCGGCACGCCGTTTTGAACGGACTGCACGAACGAGCGGAACTGCCACTGCTGCACGAGGAACGAACGCAGGCGGAGATCGTGGTTGCCCGGCATGAGAACGATGTGCTTGATCTTGTCGGCGACCTCGTTGAGGATTTTCGCGACCATGCGGTATTCGCAGCCCATGCCGTTTTCCGATATATCGCCCACGATGCACAGCGCGTCGAGCGGTTCGGGCATCGCCTTCAGATCGCGACAGGTGGTGTAAAAGGTGGCTTCCCGCGCGAACATATAGTGGGAGACCTGTGGGTCGCCGAATACGGCGAAGGTGAACAGCGCGTCCGGCTGCTTTACGATCGGTTCGTCCGTGTTCGGCGCGGGGATGCTGCCGTCCGTCAGGCGCTTGTTCAGTTCCGCGTCCATATTTTTGAAGTAGAATTCGGAAACCTTGCGAATTTTCATGCCTTGACTGTCTCCTTTTCCGCTTTTCGCCGTTCGATCTCGGCGAGCATGCGGTCGTATTCAGCTTCGTCGATCCTGTTCTTTTTCAGCGAAATGACGTAGGCGACCACCAGCAGAACGATCGGGATGATCGCCATGCAAAGCGCCAGCCGCAGCGACATATCGTCGGGTGCCGCTTGCAGCACTTTGGTGATCTCGCTGAGCTTGTCGGCTTCGATCTTTTCCAGCACCGCCTCCAGATCGGCGGGATTCGCCTTGCGCGCGGCGCTGGAAGCAAGGTTTGCGCTCTTTTCCAGTTCGGAGATCTGGTTGGTGATGCCCGTCATGCCGATGATGAGGTAGACCACGGTCACGATCAGCTGCTGGAGCGCGCTGGACATTTTGGACATGAACGGCCGCAGCGAAAAGATCAGCGCTTCTTCGCGGGAGCCCGTTTTGTATTCGTTATATTCGATGGTGTTGGTGAAGATGACCATGACCACCATGGCGAACCAGTTTTGACCGAAGCCGGTGATCAGCGCGGCGCCGCAGAGAAAGCCGAGACGGATGGAGTCGGGCACGACCGTGCCGCCGAGGATGAAGCCGAGATAGCCGACCACGGCGACTGCCAGTGAAATGCCCAGCGCCTTTTTGCGGCAGAACTTTTTGCAGAGAATGGGGAACACCATGAGCAGCAGACCCGCCGCGCCGGCGTAGAACGCGGTGAACATGGTGACGATGCCGCCGTTATAGCCGAACTTCAGGTAGATATAGTAGGCGGCAAAGGCGGTGAGCATCGCGCCGCTGAGCGTGGCGAGCAGGGTGAGCAGCGTTGCCCAAAGCAGCTGGTCGTTGTGGATGATGACGTTGAACATCTCTTTGAGCCCGTGCTTTTCTTCCTTTTCCGCCTTGGCGGAGCGGTCTTCCTTCACGCCGATGCAGGTGAAGGTTTGGCAGAGGATAAACATACCCACGCAAATGACCGACACCGCCGCGTAAGCGGTGATGGAGTTGCCGCCGATGGCGTATTTACCGGCGGTGAGCATGGGAACGACGCCCACGGCGGCAAGGTTGCCCAGCCCGCTGAACAGGTTGGCGAGCGCGACGATCTTATCGCGGCGGTCAGGTTGGCTGGTGAGCGAGGGCATCATCGACCAGTAGCCGATGTCGTTCATGGTGAAGGTGATATCCCAGATCAGATACAGGGCGACAAACAGGTAAATGAAGTTCCAGCCCTCCGCGCGGTTGGAAAACATGGCGATGATGGCGGCGCCGTTGGTCAGCGCGCCGATCATGATCCACGGCTTGAACTTGCCGAAGCGGGTGCGGGTGTTTTCCACGATGCCGCCCATGATCGGGTCGTTGAGCCCGTCCCAGACGCGGCAGATGACCAGAATGGTGCTGATCACGGCGAACTGCTGCGTGGTCACCGAGCGGGTGAACAGCACATAGGTGAGCAGATAGTTGGTGAACAGCGCGTAGCACATATCGCGGCCGATGCCGCCGAGGCTGAACACCCATTTGTTTCGGTTGAAATAATCGTCAACCGTCTTGCGGGGCTTGCTCATGATGTATCATCCCTTTTTGTCAGAATCGGATTACGCTTCTTCGATCAGTCCGAAATATCGGGCGAACCAGTAGGGGTGGGTGAAGCTCGTGCAGGTCTTGAACTTCAGCCCCTTGTCTTTGCCCGTGCCGGGGAGCATGGTGAAGGCGGTCGGGTCGTCGGACTGACAGAACAGCTCTTCCGCCTTGCCGGCGATGCCGCTGTCGCAGATGAAGCGGTTGGAATCAAAGGAAAGCAACCGGCGGCTGTGCGCCTCGAGCGGCTCGGTGAGCTGCGGGATCTGACCGATCTCGGTGGGATACAGATCCCATTCCAGATCGCTGCGGTAGCTGTTGTAAAGCGTCCACATCACCAGATCCATCGGGAAATCGACCAGCTCGTCGACGCAGTTTTCCACGTCATAGCGTTCGCCGGTCGCCTGACCGTAAACGAAGTTGAAGAAGGCGTTGCGCTCCACGCGCTCATCGTGCCAGTGGTCGGTCAGCCCGACGGCGAAGATCGAACGGAGCAGGGGATCGTCCGTGTAGCGCATGAGCATGGTGATCATCAGAAAATCGTGGTTGTCGTCGATGTGGCAAAGATGACCGTCCGCGATCTTATAATGCAGCAGGTTCATGGCGTAATGCTTATCCGACGCAAGCGTGCGGAACAGGGTTTCGTATTTTTCATCGCCCGTCATGTGCGACATCATTTTCAGGAAGGTGAGCATTTGCAGAGAATTGGTACCCTTTTCGTAGATCCATTTCTGGTCGTGGTTCAGAATTTCAGGGTCCCAGTTCGCCCAGGTGGTCGGCTTGCCATCGACGTCGATCAGGCGGAAGTTGTGCTCTAAAATGTGCGTCATGATCTTTGTCGTCACGCCGCGGATCAGTTCCTTTTCTTCCTCGTCTGCCACCAGATCGTAATAATTGGCGTAGGCGTACATGTGACCGACGATCTCATCGGACGAGGTCTCGCCCAGCCATTCGATCTGAGCGCCGTCCTTGTCGGTGACGTAGTGCCATTCCTCGCGGTTTCCCGTGCCGTAATCGCGTTCGTCGGGGTAGCGGATGGCGCGGGCGGGGAAGCCCTCGATGCCCGTCACTTCGGTCAGGCGGATGAGCGCGCGCAGGCTGCGCTTGGCGGCGGCGCGCACTTCTTCGTTTTTGGTGCAGGCGTATTCATAGCACAGCGCGCCGAGATAGGCGCCCGTCCAGTGACCGTCGTTGTCGGTGTTGGGAATGTAGCCTTCGTCGAGCGATACCACGCCCTCGTGGTCAAGATGGCGGTCGAGCGCCCAGCCGTCCTTGCGGATGTTGTAGGTCTCGGTCATTTGCCGCAGCGCGATCGCCTTTTCTTCCAGGCTCATCAGTCGGCTTTCAAACAGACTGACGCCATCCGTCGTCGCCACGCAGAAGCTGCCGTTGGGTCCGAGCGCGACGCCGGTGGCGTGCATATTCGGCAGCCAGCGCTTGTAGCCGTAATAGCTGAGCTGACCGTTATGCATGTGGATCAGACCGGTGGTCGTGGTCAGATAACGGTCGCCGTTGGCGGCCACCGCCATGCCGGTGATGCTTGCGTCCGGCAGCTCGCGCACCTGCTCATGGGTCAGCCAAAGCCCCTTGTTGTCATAAACGCAAAGCCCCTTGTCGGTGCCGACCCAGACGTTGCCGACGCTGTCGATATCAAGACCGGTCACGCAGTTGCTCGGCAAGCCGGAAATATCACTCGTCAGCTCCGACCAGTGCCAGCGCTTGCCTGCCAGCGCGCTCAACCCGCCCGTGTCCGAACCGACGTAGACGGTGTTATTTTTGCGCACGGCGAGGCAAAGCCCCTTGCCGGGCACGCCGATCTTCATATCAAAGTCTTCCGCGCCTTCGGGCAGGCGGTACAGTACGGACTGCGTCAAAACCCAAACGGTGTTGTCGCCGTCTTTTTTGACGTCGACCAAATCGGACGTGAAGCTGCGCACGGCAACGGCCTTCCTGCCGTCATACTCAAACAGTTCTTTTTCCACGCCGATATAAAGCCCTTTGTCGGACAGGGTGAGCATGGTGATCTTCGGGTTTTTCACGCCGAGGTTCACAGGCACGAATTTGCCGTTTTCCAGCACGGCAAGCCCCTTGTCGGTGCCGACATAGAGCTTGCCCGCCTTGTCAAAGCACAGCGCAGTCGCGGCGTTGGAGGGCAGACCGTCTTTAGTGGTGTAAACGGTGCGGGTCAGTTGATCGAACTTGCCCACGCGGTAAACGTTGTTTCTGATACTCATGTTGTTTCCTCCTTCTTAACCCCACAGGTCCCGCAGGAATTTGACGGACGCTGCCGCATCCCTGCTCAGATCGTCGTCGGTCGCGCCGTGCGACAGATCGCGCCAGATGGAAATGTCCTTGCCGACCTGTCCGCCCGGGCGAACGAACGGTTCCATCACGACGCTGCCGTCATAGCCGATCTCATGCAGCGCGTCGCCGATCTCTTTCCACGGCATTCTGCCCGCGGCATAGGGCGGGCGGCGGTTGCCTTCGCCGATGTGGAAATGCCCGAGCCTATTGCCTGCTTTTTTGATCGCTTCCGTGAAGGAATCCTCTTCAATGTTCATATGGAAGGTGTCGAGCATGACGTGCACGTTCTTTTTGTCCACGGCTTTGACGTAGTTCAGGCATTCGTCGCAGTCGTTGATCAGATAGCCCTCAAAGCGGTTGAGCGCTTCCATGTTCAGTTCGATGCCATGCTCGGCAGCCATATCCGCCAGCCGCCGCATGCCGTTGACGCTGCGCTCAAAGTCGGCGGGCTTGTCAAAGCCTGCTTTGAAGTTGACGGGCCAGTAGGAATACAGCGCGCCGCCGATGCAGCCGATGCCCGCGATCTCCATTTTGCGGAACACGTCGGCATAAAAGGCGAAGGTCTGTTCCACCGCGGTCGTGTCGGTCGCAGCTAAATTGTGTTCGGGGCGCGGACCGTAGCCGCCCGTGAGCAGGATGCCCTCCGCGTCCGCGACTCGCTTCAATTCATGGAAAAAGGGTTCGTCCACCTTGTGGAAATCACCGCAGGGGACCTCTAAAATGTCAAACCCCAGCTTATTGACCAGGGGGATGTAGGGCAGAAAATCGCCGCCCCATTCTTTTTCCCAGTAGGCGTAATAGATACCGTATTTCATCGTGATCCTCCGTTCCGTCTTTTCTTTCCTAAAACATATCAATCATTATATAGCATTTCTTTCCTCTTGGCAACTGCTGCGAAAAGTTTTCAAAAAAGATTGTCGGAAACTGAAAAAAAGCGGTTGACATTCCGAAAAAGATGCTATATAATCGTTTTGCGACTTTAAAGGATAAACGCTTTAAAGCGATAAAACGCTCAAAGCAAAGGAGATTTTTCGTATGCAGCAAACATTTCTCTGGTCATTCCTCATCCTCTATGTTATAATAATGTTCTCCGTTGGCATTATCGAAGGGCGCAAGTCCAAGAGCATTGCCGATTTCACGGTCGGCGGCCGCAACGCGGGCGCATGGCTTTCCGCGCTGTCTTACGGCACGGCTTACTTTTCCGCCGTCATGTTCGTCGGCTATGCCGGCGGTACGGGTCTGAAATTCGGCTTGTGGGGCATTCTGGCAGGCATCGGCAACGCCATTTTCGGTTCGTGGCTGGCTTGGAAGGTGCTGGCGCGCCGCACGCGCGACGTGGCAGGCCGCCTCAAGCTCAAGACCATGCCCGAATTCTTTGAAAAGCGCTATCAGTCCAGAGCGCTCAAAACCTTTGCCGCCGTCGTCATTTTCGTGTTCATGGTTCCCTATTCCGCTTCCGTTTACAAAGGCCTTGCCAGTGTGGCGGAAATCCTCCTCGACGTGCCCGTGACCGCCTGCATGATCGTCATCGCCGTGGTCGCGCTGGTGCTGTTGGTGCTCGGCGGCTATCTCGTTCAGGCGAGAGCCGACTTCATTCAGGGCATCGTGATGATGTTCGGCGTGGCGCTGATGATCGTCTTCGTCGTTCGCTGCAAGGCAGTCGGCGGCCTTCAGGGCGTGATCGAATACGCCAAGACCGAGCACGGCTTTTCCAAAATGCCCGCTGCGGCGTGGGTCTCCCTCATGGCGACCGTGCTGATGACCAGCTTCGGCACCTGGGGTCTACCCCAGATGGTGCAGAAGTATTTCGGCATCAAGGACGACGCGCAGGCCAAGCGCGGCATCAAGATCTCCACCTTCTTCGCGTTCTTAGTGGCGGGCGGCGGCTACTTCATCGGCTCCCTCTGCCATCGGTTCTACACGGCTGAGACCATGCCGCCGCAGGATTCCATCGTGCCGCAGATGCTCAAGGATTCCGATCTGCCGCTCATCCTGCTCGGCATCGTGCTCGTGCTGCTCATTTCCGCGTCGGTGTCCACGCTCTGCTCCGTCACGCTTACGGCCTGCTCCGCGGTCTCCATCGACCTCATCCGCGACCGCGTCAAGACCATGACCGACAAGAAGACCGCGACGCTCACCAAGATCCTCTGCGCCGTGTTCATCGTCTGCTCCTACATCGTCGCCAACACCGACACCCCCATTCTCGACATGATGAGCTACTCCTGGGGCATCATCTCCGGTTCGTTCCTCGCGCCCTACGTGCTGGCTCTGTTCTATAAGCGTCTCAACCGCGTCGGCGCGTGGTGCGGCGTGCTCACCGGCTTCTTCATTGCCCTTGTTCCCGCTACCGCCAAGGTCATCACCATGTTCAACGTCACCAACGAGACCGTGGTCGACCTCGCCGGCAAGGGGCCGCTTTTCGCCTGCATCGCCATGGTGGCGTCCCTCGTGGTCTGCGTCGTAATGAGTGAACTCACGCAAAAATCCAAAGCTCTCGATACCGAATTCTTCTACACGGGTGTAGTGGAAAACGAATAATTCAGCAATTACCATCATTAGGAGGTCATCTCAGGTGTTTTTTCAGAAAGACATTGAAACCATGCCGCGCAAGCAGCTGGAAGAACTGCAGCTCGAGCGGCTGAAATGGACGGTGGATTACTGCTACCGCAACGTGCCGTTCTACACCAAAAAGCTCGACGAAGCGGGCGTCACGGCGGACAGCATCAAATCGCTTGACGATATCCGCCGCATTCCGCCCACCACCAAAGCCGACCTGCGTGACAATTATCCGTTCGGTCTGTT
>JAFTEL010000069.1 GCA_017453685.1 Clostridia bacterium | reverse complement strand
GAAAAACGGTTTGAGGATAAAATACAAGCCCACGGCTACGCCGCAGGCCAGCACCGAAAAGATGAACTGCCGAAGACTTAAACCGAAATACACCGCTTCACTGTAATCCCGAATTTCCCGGTTGATCTTTATTTCCATTCCTTTCACTCCTTACAGGTCAACGCCGCACTGCATCGTCGGCGACCACGCGAATTTGAATGAGGAATGGGAGATCTCATCGCAGTACTCAGATACAAAACGGTAGTCTCTTGAAATCCGGATCAGAACGGAAGCAAACCCGTTGACCTCGGCGAGATTACAATCACAGCCGTACACCGTGATCCCGACGTCAATGATGCTCTCCTCTGTCACCGTACACATAAAATCCTCAAACTTTTTGTAACCGGCAAGGTCGTTCCAGCTCTGTACTATACCGGGAACGATTACTTCCGTTGTTCTTCCGTCAGCGGACAAAACCGCGCTTGTAAAATTGATATACATATTCTTTTCCTCCATAATAGATTAAAGGCCCATCATTTCCTTGACCACACGGTCAGCCATCTTTACGGTACCGACGAGAACGATCATATTAAATATCAATTCTCCAACATACGACCACACTTGATTAACCGCTGCGGCGTCGCTGTTCACTACAGGCGGCGATTGTGCAAAGACGCTGAAAATGATGCAGCCGAGCACTATGATCGCGCCTTCCAGACAGACGGCGGCATAAGACTTGATGAAGCTCTTACCGATCTGCGCCGAGGGTTCGCCTGCGAACGACGCCAACGGAACCGGCGCGATAGCGGTATACAGGTACAGTTTGAAGAATCTGCCGTAGACCGTCATAATCATCACGAACGACAGGACCGTGATAAACAGGCTGCCGATGAGCGTGACCGCCCATAGGGGAACGCTCTCCCAAAAGCCGCAATCCTCTATGGCGTCGATGATCGACTGCGGCAAGACCATTTCGCTTGTAGAGGCAAGCCCCGACGTCGCCATGATTTTTGAAATAATGCCCTGCACGATCTGAAACAGCGCCATCATCAGTTCCAAGCCATAAGTAATCGACGCTTTCGCCAGTACAAAGCGGATGAACATTTTTACTGCGACTTCAGGTCGTTTGATTTCCGCAAAACTGCCGCAGGTCTTCATGATGCCGACCACGAAAAACAGCACAAGCAGAGAATAGCCGATTGCCTGCAGCGCGCCGTGGATGTTGGTTATCACGGTCCAGATCTGCCCGCCCTTAAATTCTGCCGGCGACTGTGTAATAAGCAGCCAAATCTCGCTGAGCTTGCCGTTCCACGTTTCCAGCGCCTTTTGCAGATTTTGAACAACCCAGTTATCCGACATAGGTTATCCTCCTTTTCTTCAGTTTTGGAAAAGCGGAGCGACGTTGCCGCCGCCCCGCCTTTTGGGTTGCCATCAGCCGACGATCAGATTAAGAATCTCTTTTGCGAAGGTGATAACAATACCGCCCGCCACCGTCAGAAAGCCGTTCGCGCGCTGCGAGGGATCGTGAGATTTCAGAGAAAGACCGACCTGTACGATACCGAATCCGAGCAAAATCAAACCGACCGCACGGATCAGACCGAAGATAAAGGTGGACAGGTTGTTGACCACGGCAACAGGATCGTCGCCCGCGGCGAACGCCGTCACAGCAAAGGACGCAAGGAGCGCAATGCAGAGAACGACGGCGGCATAGAGCTTAAAGCCCTTTCTCGTCTTTTTCGTAAGGGAATGGTTTTCATTTTTGTTAAACATCTGAATCATCCTCCAATTCTTTTAATAATTCATCAATTTCTTCATAAGAGTAAATTGCATATTGGTCCTCCGGCTGTTTTACTTCGCCGGTTTCCGGTTCGTCCGTTTTGAACGGCGTCTCTTCCTCGCTCTGATCGTCAGCCGGTTTCTCATAGCTGACGACCGCAACGGAATGATCTTCATATCCATACCGGAACGGCTTCCCGCCGCCGTCCGTGGACAGCTTCACATTCGGGTGTTTGAGAATGTCATACTTCAGGTCTTTGATCGGACGCTCGCCGCGGATAAAGAGCAGCGCGTATTGGTTGTCGAGCATTCTGACCTCATCGGGCGTCAGCAGCTCGCGGCCTGTATTTTGATAGTTGGTAGAATAGTTCCCGTTGCGTCCCTG
>JAFTEL010000068.1 GCA_017453685.1 Clostridia bacterium | reverse complement strand
TTGAACCCCTCCGAGTTGCCTACGGCAACCCACCTGTCTCGCCTGCTGGCTCGGTCGGTGCTTCTGCCTGCGGCAGAGGTCGCCACTGGCGACCCGCACCCTCGAAGAGGGAGCCTAAAATCAAATAAAAGCAGAGCATCGTTCTCCTTTGCGGGAGCAGCGATGCTCTGTTTTGTTATGCATTTTATATGGTCGTTTACATCTTAACGGCGACGGTGCCGACCGCGCCGTTTTGCCCGACCGCGTTATCCGCCGCGTCGGTGTATTCCAGCGAAAGGCTCATGCCGCGCAGCGCCCTTTCCACGGCGCCCGGTGCGGTCACGCTGCCGTCGACCAGCACGGTGACGGGCATTTTTGCCGTACCGCGCGCCGAAACGTCAAACGCGCCGTACTGCGAAACGCCGCAGACCCAAACGCCGTTTTTGCCGTTGTCGGGCGATAAAACCGCCTGCACGGTCAGATCGTATTTTTTGGTGTTAGATACTTTCAGATTCAGCACATAGCAGCGGAAGCTGCCCTCTTTGAACGTCACCAGCGCCGCCGTTTCGGTGTTCATGCCGTACAGCTTTGCCTCGTTGCTGAACGCGATCTCGCTGGCGCGGTAAGCCGCCAGAACCTCGCTGCCGTCCTCCATGGAATCGAAAGACGCTTTCAGTTCTTTGTCCGTTCTTTCATGGGTCTCCTGCGCCTTGGTCTCCACAGCCGTCGGATTGGTCAGCAGCTGCGGCTCGTTTTTGCCGCAGGCGGCGGAAGAAAAGAGCAGGCAGACCGCCAGAAGCCCGATGAAAATGCTTTTGAGTTTGTTCATCATTTTGTACCCACTTCGATGGTGTTCGGCACGCGCAGGCACGTTTCGAGCTGGTCAATATCCGTGCGTTCCACAGTGTACCGCAGCGCAATGTTCATGGATTTCACCGAATCGGTCAAAGTCGCGCTGCCCGCCACATCCGGATCGACCAGCAGCAGGAAAGAGAACGTCGCTTCCGTGCCGGCCGAGAGACCGAACTCGTCGCCGTCCAGGGATTTGGGGGCGACCCAAACGCCGTCCTTCCCGTTCTGAGAGACGGAAGAGCCGTAGAAAATGACCTCTTCCGCGCTGTCGTTGGTTACTTTTATGTTGAGCAGATAACAATCCCACTTGCTGTCCTTGGCCATAAAGCGGTCGATCACCGCGTAGGCATAGCCGTAAAGCGCCAAGCCCGCTTCGTCCGCGCGATACAGCTGCGCGTAATCGTCGCCGTCCTCGATCGAGTCGAGCGTGACCTTCAGATCGGTCAGCTCTCCCCCGGTGTCGGGCGGAGAAATGAGGTTGTGAGCGGTCAGCGTTTTGTATTCGCTTTCGTCAATGATTTCATCGTCATCCGCCGGGGTATCATAGTAAAGCACCGAAAAAGTCAGCGCTTTCAAAGTCTTGTAAATGGCGGCGGCGTCCAGCTTTTGCGTATCCGCCACAAAGGAGATGAGGAAATCGTCCGTGGTCGTTTTTGACGGCACGCCGATCTGCCCGTTGACGGAACTGCGGCAAAACCAGACGCCGTCATGCTCGCCGCTCACCTCGACCTTGGCAAAGGTGTAGCCGGTCTCTTCCTTGTTGGCGATCGTGGTGTCAATGAAAAACACGCCGTAGTGATTCTGATTTTTGATGAGATCATTCGCTTGTTCCGTGCTCATGCCGTAGGTCGGCGCGAGCGTTTTCACGAAACGATCCTTGTGTTTGACAAAGTTCGCCTTCAGCCCGTCGTCATAATGGACAAAGCTGAGCGAGACCGAAAGCGGTTCCTTTTTCGTCTTCTTGAACAGGTTGATCCGTTTGCAGCCGCCGAAGCTGAGCAGCATCAGCACCGCCAGACACAGCGCCGCGATCCTTTTAGTCTTCATGATATTTCCGAACCTTTCTGCGAATGGATTGGCGGCTGCGGGCGATCGCCATGGTGTTCGCCGGTACGTCCTCGGTCACCACCGAACCCGCCGCGACGTAGGAATGATCGCCCAGCGTGACCGGTGAGACCAGACAGGTGTCGCACCCGATGAAGCAATCGTCGCCGACGGTGGTGCGGAACTTGTGCTTGCCGTCGTAATTCGCGGTGGCGCAGCCGCAGCCGAAGTTGACGCCGCTGCCCACGTCGCTGTCGCCGACGTAGGTCAGATGGCTGATCTTCGTGCCGCTGCCGATCACCGAATTCTTGATCTCCGTATAGTTGCCCGCGTGAACGTCGTCGCCCAGCTTGCTGCCGGCACGCAGATGGGAGAACGGCCCGATGGAAGCGCGCGCGCCAATCACGCTGCGCTCGCATTGGGAAGCGTTGATGACGCTGTCCGCGCCCACCGTGCAATCCTCCAAGCGCGTGTTCGGCCCGATGACGCAGCCGGCGTCGATCTTCGTTTTGCCGAGCAGGATGGTGTTCGGCAAAATCTGCGTGTCGGCGGCGATCTCGACTTCGGGGGCGATCATCACGCCGTCCGTGCAGGGGATATCCACGCCGGACACCATGAGCTTTTTGAGCACCTTCATGCGCGCGATGTTGTTGAGCTCCATGAGCTGCCAGCGGTCGTTCGCGCCTAAAATCACGTCGCTGCTAGCCGCGGGGAAAGCGTCCGCGCGCTGCAGACGGTTGAGCATGATCTCGATGGCGTCGGTCAGATAGATCTCTTTTTTCGTGCGCCCCATGGCTTCGATCTCGTCAAACGCCGCCAGCAGATCGCGGCAGTTGAACCAATAGGCGCCGGAGTTGACTTCGTTGATCTTCTTTTCTCCTTCGGTGGCGTCGCGCTGTTCCACGATGCGTTCCAGCTTGCCCTCACCGTCGCGCACCATGCGGCCGTAACCCGTCGGATCGGGCACGCAGGCGGAAATGACGGTAGCGGAATTGCCGTTCTCGGTGTGGAACTGCAGCGCCTTTGTGATCGTGTCGCTGTCCATCAGCGGCGCGTCGCCGTTGAGCACCAATACGTTGCCGCCGAGATGCGCTTCGATAAACGCCTTGGCCTGGATCACGGCGTGACCCGTACCCAGCCGCTGCGCCTGAAGCACCGTTTGGATGGATTCGTCCAGATGGTTGCACACCAGCTCGCTCAGGTGACCGGTCACGGCACAGACGTCATCCACGCCCGCCTCCTGCACGGCGGCCAGCACCCAGTCGATCATCGGGCGAAACAGCACCTCTGCGAGCACCTTCGGCTTGCCGGATTTCATGCGGGTGCCTTCCCCCGCCGCCAGGATCACTGCGCAATTCTTCTGCATATTCTCGTTCCTTTCTCACTCGTTCATCGTGTTTTCGCTCTTACTTATCCGCTTCTTCGGGAGTCGTCGCCGCCAGCTTCATGGGCGAAATCTCAAACGCGGGCACGATCAGATCTTTCGGCGTGTCGTCGATTAGGTCATACATCAGCGGGCTGAAGAACAGTTCTTTGACCGAAGTGATCTGTTCGCTCGACGCTTCCGCGCTGTTGATCAGCAGAACAACGGCGTATTCCTTCGCCGCCAAAGAATCGATGCTTTCGATCGCGATGGAATACTTGTTGACCGAGTAGCCGGCGTTCACCGCCGTTTGGGAGTTCATCACGACCAGATCGCTCGAATAGTTTTTATAGCGGTTGGGCAGCTCGCTTTCGGGATAGGCGGAAATGGCAAAGTCGCGCACGTTCGTTTCGATATCGTCCAACGTCGCGTCAAAGGCCTTGCCCTGCTTGAGCGTGATATAACCCGCGGCGTCGAGCAGCATGAGCGCGCGCGCCTGCCCGCCGGCTTCGCTCGGCACAGCGATGGTCGCGCCGTCGGTGATCTGCTCGGCCTTTTCAAAGCCGCACAGGAAGACGCCGTAGGGATAATAATAGGCGGCGCCGAGATTCGTCAGCGTTTCGGGATGCGCCTCATCGTAGGCTTTGAAATCGGCGAACGTCGTGCAGCAGGTGAGATCGACTTCTTTTTTGACCAGCGCGTCCAGCGTCGCCTCGTCGGTGTCATATTCCACGTAAGTCAGTTCGCAGCCTGCCAGTTCGAGGCGGGAGGTCATATTGTCAAACACGTCGCGTTCCACCTGCGCGCTGCCTTTGACGAGACCGACGCGCAGCGGCTGCAGTTCGGGCTTCTGGTTGGAATCGCCGCAGGAAGAAAGCAGGAACAGAACCGAAGCCGCCAGCAGCAGAGAAACGACCTTTTTCATTGCAATCACTCCACTCATTTTATTCACTGTTTTTATTATATTATCACAAAATTTGTTCATTTTCAAGATAAATCCTTTGTTTCGCCCCGTCGGGCATTTCACAAAATGGGGTTGAATTTTGCGTGGGTTTTGGTATAATGGAAAAACACCAACACCAAAAGGAAGGAAAGCGATATGAAAGCCAACGAAAGCATCCCGAAATATAACGCCAAAGTGCGCGAATACACCAACTACGCGGCGCGGCAGGTCAAGGACGTGTGCAAAACCATCGGTCCGCGTCCCGCCGGCGAAGAGAACGAGATCAAGGCGCAGGAACGGTTTGCCGAAGAACTGAAAAAGTATTCGGATTCCGTCGCCGTCGAGCCGTTCGGTCTGCATCCCAAGGCGTATCTGGGCTGGGCGCCGGCGTTCGCCGTCATCATGATCGCCGCCAACGTGCTGTTCTTTTTCGGCTTTGCCGTCGTGTCCCTTGCGCTCGCCGTGCTCAGCCTGTTCTTTATCGTGACCGAGTTTTTCCTTGGCAGCGCAACGCTCGACCCGTTTTTCAAAAAGTGCGAGTCCCGCAACGTGGTCGCCGTGCGCAAAGCAAAGGGCGAAGTCAAGCAGCGCGTGATCCTCTGCGGTCACGCGGATTCCTCTTATGAATGGCGGTTCAAGGTTTCGGGCGGCAAAAACCTGATCTCTCTTTTCCTCGTCGGCGTCGTTGTCACGCTCGCCGCCGCAGCCTACTGCGTGGCAAGAGGCGGTCTGCTGCAAGCCCCCGAAAACGATTTTATCGTAACCGTCGTCAAATGGGTGCTGCTCGCCTGGTGCGTGGAATTTTTGATCACGGCGTTTTTCATCAACTTCAAAACGCCCGTGGAAGGCGCGAACGAGCTGACCGGCGCGTTTGCCGCCATGGCCGCGATGAAATATCTGAGCGACAACGAGTTTTGCTTTGAAAACGTGGAAGTGTGCGCCGTTATTACCGGCGGCGCCGACGCCGGACTGCGCGGCGCCAAAGCGCTGGTGAAGGCGCACAGGAAAGAGTGGAACGGAACTGAGACCGTGTTCATCGGCGTGGACGCGCTGCACGATTTTGACGCGTTTGCCCTTAACGCGAAAGCCGACCCGAAGGCAGCCGCTCTGCTCAAACAGGCGGCGCAGAACGCAGGCGTGGAATTGCAGACCAGGGCGTTTGCCGGCGACGCCGCCGTGATCGGCAAAGCGGGCGTTTCCTGCGCGACGCTGGCCGCCGGCAGCGCGGCGACCGCAAAGCTCTACGGCACGAAGGCCGACAACGTCGAAAGCCTCAGTCTCAAGGCCATCGAGGGCGGCGTCAACATCTTGCTGGAGACCGTGTTCCTGTGCGACGAGCAGGGTCTGACCGCGCAATACCACGCTTAAACAAAATTATTAAAAGGGGTTTACTTTTCAGAACCCCTGTGTTATAATGCACTTTGCACGCTCCCGTTCTCGGTTTGGGGAGAAAACCGCTCAGCGGTGTTCACCTGCCCCCTACTGGGTCGGCGAGTAAATTAAAAAATGAGGTGAAAAACATGACAGCAGCAGAAAAAACCGCAATCATTCAGGAGTATGCCACGCATGAGGGCGACACCGGTTCCCCCGAAGTGCAGATCGCCGTTCTCACCAAGAGAATCAACGACCTCACCGAGCACCTGAAGGTCCACAAGAAGGACCATCATTCCCGCCGTGGTCTGCTCAAGATGGTCGGTCACAGACGCAACCTTCTTGCTTACCTGCAGAAGAACGACATCGAGCGTTATCGTGCCATCATCGCCAAGCTCAACATCCGTAAATAAGCTTGCAAAAACGGGGCTGTCCTGAACGCACGAGTCAGAACAGCCCTCGTTGTGTGAAATCGTCAATCTGGCAACTCGACTTTAGCGGTAAACAAAGCCTTTGAGGCAAACCTGGAAGCCTTTGTTTATTGCTAAAAGTCCGTTGCCTAGAAATAAAAAAGGGAGTCTCAAAATATTCGACGCTTTCAGATTGCGAAGAGATTTTTTCGTCAGATAAAACAAAAAGCGGAGTCAATACTGGGTGTATCAACGAGCATTTTTGTGAAATATGGCGAAAAAAGATCAAGCAAGGTGAAGGTATGAGAATTTTTGAGGCGACCAGAAAGAAAGAGGTAACGAAATGACTTTCAAGACGTTTGAAGACTTCAAGACATTCAAAACCGAGATCGCCGGCAGACCGTTCGTGGTCGAGATCGGCAAAATGGCGGAACTGGCCGGCGGCGCCTGCATGGTTCGCTACGGCGAGACCAACGTGCTTTGCACCGCGACCATGTCGGCCAAGCCGCGCGAGGGCGTGGATTTCTTCCCGCTTTCCGTCGACTTTGAAGAAAAGCTCTATTCCGTGGGCAAGATCCCCGGCTCGTTCCAGCGCCGTGAGGGCAGAGCGAGCGAAAAGGCGACCCTCGCCTCCCGCGTGATCGACCGCCCCATCCGCCCCCTGTTTCCGAAGGATATGCGCAACGACGTGGGCGTCGTGGCAACCGTGATGTCCGTCGACCCCGACTGCTCTCCTGAAATCACCGCCATGCTCGGCGTTTCCATCGCCATCTCCATTTCCGAAATTCCGTGGGACGGCCCCATCGCGGGCTGCGTCGTCGGTCTGGTCGAGGGCAAATACGTCATCAACCCCACCGCGGAAGAAAAAGAAAAGAGCGAAATGTACGTCACCGTCGCTTCCACAGCCGACCTCGTCGCCATGATCGAAGCCGCCGCCAAGGAAGTGAGCAACGACGATATGTACGACGGCATCATGTTCGCCCACGAGGAGAACAAGAGACTCGTCGAATTCATCAACAACATCAAGACCGAATGCGGCAAAGAAAAGATCGAGTTCCCGTCCAACGATCCCGATCCCGAAATGTACGAAGAGATCAAGAACTTCGCCATCGAGGATATCCGCGCCGCGCTCGACACCGACGACAAGCGCGTTCGCGACGAACGGCTCAAGCCCATCTACGAAGCGGTTCACGCCAAGTATGACGAAGTGTATCCCGACGACATCGCCAAGATCGACGATTGCCTTTACAAGACCCAGAAGTACGTCGTGCGCCGCTGGCTGCTCGACGACAACAAGCGCGTGGACGGCCGCGGCATCAACGACATCCGTCCTCTTGCCGCTGAGATCGACCTGCTTGACCGCGTGCACGGTTCCGGCATGTTCACCAGAGGGCAGACCCAGGTGCTGACCGTGACCACCCTCGGTTCGATGAGCGACGCGCAGATGCTCGACGGCATCGACAACGAAGACACCAAGCGCTATATGCACCACTATAACTTCCCGTCCTACTCCGTCGGCGAGACCAGACCGTCCAGAGGCCCCGGCCGCCGCGAGATCGGTCACGGCGCGCTGGCTGAAAAAGCGCTCCTGCCGGTCATCCCGTCCGTGGAAGAATTCCCCTATGCCATCCGCCTTGTCTCCGAAGTGCTCTCCTCCAACGGTTCCACCTCGCAGGCGTCCATCTGCGGCTCGACCCTGTCCCTCATGGCGGCAGGCGTGCCGATCAAGGCGCCGGTCGCCGGCATCTCCTGCGGCCTCGTCACCGAGGGCGACCGCTTCATGACCATGGTCGACATTCAGGGTCTGGAAGATTTCTTCGGCGATATGGACTTCAAAGTCGGCGGCACCAAGAAGGGCATCACCGCCATTCAGATGGATCTGAAGGTACACGGTCTGACCCCCGCCATCATCCGCGAAGCGCTTGACAAGACCTATAAGGCCCGCTGCGAGATCCTCGACGAAGTGATGCTGCCCTGCATCGCCGAGCCGCGCAAGGAACTGAGCAAGTACGCGCCCAAGATGGTGACCACCAAGATCCCGGTCGACAAGATCAGCGAAGTCATCGGCAAACAGGGCAAGGTCATTCAGAAGATCTGCGCCGAGTGCAACTGCAAGGTCGATGTGGAAGAGGACGGCTCCGTCTTCATCTGCGCCATCGATCAGGAAGACGCAGAGCGCGCCCTGCTGATGGTCAACACCATCGCCAACGATCCCGAACCCGGCACGTTCTACAACGGCGTTGTCACCCGCATCATGGACTTCGGCGCGTTCGTTGAGATCGCCCCCGGTAAAGAGGGTCTGGTGCACATCAGCCGTCTGGACGTTCGCCGTGTGGACAGAGTGGAAGACGTTGTCGCCGTGGGCGACGAGGTCATCGTTAAGGTGCTGGAGATCGACGATCAGGGTCGCCTGAATCTCTCCCGCCGCGACGCGCTCATCGAGATTGAAGGCAAAGTGCCCGAGAACACCATTCCCGACACGCCCCGCCGCCCCGCACCCCGCAGAGACGGTGGCCGCGGCGGTCACAGAGGCGACAGACGCGACCGCAGAAACCACGACTGAGTTTGATTGACAAACAGCAAACGCCCGAACGGGTTTTCCGTTCGGGCGTTGTTCTTTTAATTTATTTGTGGAAGCTTCGATAACCCCACGTTTTGTTGAGCAGGTCGTTGACTGCTTTGAGGAATTTGCCCAGCCGCACACGAGATTCTTTTTCGGGTTCGGGCGGGCTGCGCAGACCCATGTCGCACAGCGCGTCGTAATACTCCTGCTTCACCTGCTCGGTCTCGCCCTGCTTCACCACGGTGTCGTCCAGCATCCGCTGCGCGTTATCCCGCGCGGCGTCGTAGCGCGCCAACTGCTCGGGCGTGTAGGCGGAACGATCCACTCTGGCGTCGTAATACGCGAGGTCGTTTTGCAGGCTCTTGCCGTCGCGCCCGACGTTGAACTGCGGAAAGTTCGGGTCGGAATAGACGTCCGTGATGCGGTGATCGACCATCAGCGCCGTCGCCAGTTTCATCACCACGTCGTTGCGCCCCGTTTTTTCGTGATCCTGATTGTAGAAAAAGAAGGTGTGATCGGGCAGCAGCGCGGTGGAACCGTCCACCTCGCGGTCGGGCGAAAGGTGGTTGTGATGCGTCGGGTCAGCGCAGTTGTTCGTGCCGAGCTTATTGACGAATTGCTGCGTGTAACCTTCCGGCAGCGTCTGCCCTTTTGGCACGGAATACACGCCCATGCCGGTGGATTCGATCTGGATGATACCGTCGGCGTTGACCTTATCGTAGCTTTCAATAAAGCAATAGAGCGGGTAGCTGTAATCCACCACGTCGAACACGCCCACGCCCGCGTCGACCATCTTCTGAATGTTCGCCTTGGAGTTGAGCTGCGCCTGATAATACCGGTCGGTCTGGCGGCGGATGGCGGCGTGCTCCTCGCCCGCGAGCCACTTGTCGCGGCAGGCGGGATAATCCTCGCTCGGCACGAGCGCCCACATGTTGGTGACGTTGGTGAACACGCCCTGCATCATGCCGCTGATGACCTTGTCGACCAGCTTGTGCAGCACGGAATCGGGCACGAGACGAATGAGGATATTGATGAGATTGCCCGTCATTTCATCGTCGGTGAGCTTGGGGAACATCTTTTCGTAGACCATTTCGCCGGAGGTGCTCAGGTTGTTTTTGAAGATGTCGCCGATGATGTTGGAGCCGTTGAGCGCCGGAATGATGTAGACCACGCGGTCAAGGCTTTCGATCACGTCGGGGTGGTATTCCAGCAGCCCGTTGGCGATGGTGCCGCCCAGACTGATGGGCACGAGATTGACCTTGTCATGCCCCGTTTCGCGCTTGACCTGTTCGATGAATTCATAGAGCTCGTCGCAAATTTCAATGTTGTTGCCGAAGGAATTGTAGGCGAAATAATACAGATGGTCTTCGCCCGCGGCGCTGGAGTAGGTCTGGAGCGGGATGCAGTTATAAATATAGTTTTTCTCTTCCTGACTGCAGCGCGCCAGACTGTAAGGATATTTGACGGTCTGCACGTTGTAGATCGGCTTGCCGTTTTCGTCGCAGCGGTTCCATTTGAGCAGCTCCGCCATGACCTTTTCCGCCTTGTCGGTCAGGCCGAAATCGTGCTGCGTGATGAGCATGAGCAGCAGCGGGAACAGCAGCTCTTTGATGGCGTAATCCACGTCAAAATACAGCGGCCAGCCGGTGATGGTCTTGCCCTTGGCGTCCACCAGCGGCTGATCGTTTTCATCGCACACAAAGGTCTGCGATTGCCCGATGCCGTGCAGGATGATGGACGGCGTGTGCCCACATTCGCCCTTGCAGGCGGTGTAGCAGCCGTTTTCGTCTGGTTCGGTTCCGCTTTTGTCCTTTGCCAGCGCCGCCGCGCCCGCTGATAAGAGCAGGCAAAGGCAGAGCAAAAGCGAAATGATGCGTTTAGCGTGTTTTCTCATGTTGTCAGCCCCTTATCTTTCTTCACTCGGTCGTTCGATTCTTGTAAACTGCGGGTAGGCGGGATCGGTGAACACGTCTTTGTATTCTTCATCCGCCAGCAGCCATTCCGCGGTATCCAGCACGGGTCGGCAGTTCTGCACATAATCGTGCGCCTGATGCGCGAAGAACCACGTTGTTTCGGGCGCAAGCCCCGTGGACGCGTCCACCGTGCCGTCGGGCGAAGCGTGGGTGTGCCCATTGGGGCAGACGCCGAAGGCGGGCAGCTTTTTGCCCAGCGGCGCGAAGGTCGCCCCCATGGAAGCGGAGGCGGAATGAACGATGTGGTCGGAGTCGAGCGTGTCGCTCTTGCAGAATTCAAAAATGCGCAGACCGTGGCAGCAGATCGTGTCGAAGATCACGCCCTTTTTCTGCTCTTTTTTGACCGTTTGGGCAAAATCGCGGCGGTAGCGGTAGACTTCGTCCGCCTGTTCTTTGAGCTTTTTGTGCTTTTCATCC
>JAFTEL010000067.1 GCA_017453685.1 Clostridia bacterium | reverse complement strand
TGCACACCGGGACCGGGACCGACGTCCACGATATAATCGGCGCTGCGCATGGTCTCCTCGTCGTGTTCCACCACGATGAGGGTATTATCCAGATCGCGCAGATGCTTGAGCGTTTCGATCAGGCGCTTGTTGTCGCGCTGATGCAGCCCGATGCTGGGCTCGTCGAGGATATACAGCACACCCGTGAGCGAGGAGCCGATCTGCGTCGCCAGGCGGATGCGCTGGCTTTCGCCGCCCGAGAGCGTACCCGCGCTGCGCGAAAGGGTGAGATATTCCAGCCCAACGCTCAGCAAAAAGTTCAGGCGCTCCTTGATCTCGCGCAGAATCAGGCGGGCGATGGTCTGATCGCGCTCGGACAGCTTGAGGTTTTCGATGAATTCCAGTTCTTTTTTGACGGACAGATCGGTGAATTCGCGGATGTTGACGCCGCCGACCGTGACGCAAAGCACCTCTTTTTTGAGCCTGGCGCCGTGACAGTCCGGGCAGAGCTGCTCGGTCATGTGCTGTTCGATCTCGGCGCGGGAGTACTCGCTGTTGGTCTCGTTATATCGGCGTTCCAAATTGGTGATAACGCCCTCAAAATCGGTGTTGAACGTGCCCTTCATGTAGCCCGTTTCGCGCACCATTTTGATTTTTTCGCCCTTCGTGCCGTAGAAGATGGCGTTGCGCCCCGCCTCGTTGATTTCGGAAAACGGCTCGTCAAGCGAAAAGCCGTAGTGCCGCGCCAGCCCTTCAAAATACATCTGCGCGATCGAGCCGCCGTCGCTGTTGCTCCAGCCGCGGGCCTTGATCGCGCCCTCGCGGATGGAAAGCGACTCATCCGGCACAACCATCGCCGGATCGATCTTCATGAACACGCCCAGACCCGAACAGGTGGGACAGGCGCCGTAGGGGTTGTTGAACGAGAACATGCGCGGCTCCAGCTCTTCGATGCAGGTGCCGTGATCGGGGCAGGCATAGTTTTCGGAAAAGAGCAGTTCTTCGCCGCCGATGACGTCGCAGAGCACCAGCCCCTCCGCCAGCTTCGCCGCCGTTTCGGCGGAATCGGACAGGCGGGAACGGATGGATTCCTTCACCACAAGGCGGTCGATGACGACCTCGATGTTATGGCGCTTGTTCTTTTCCAGCTTGATGGATTCGGACAGATCGTAGACGTTGCCGTCCACCCTCGCGCGGACGAAGCCGCCTTTGCGGGCGGATTCGAGCACCTTGACGTGCTCGCCCTTCTGCCCGCGCACGACGGGCGCCATGATCTGAATTTTCGTGCCCTCCGGCAACGCCATAACGCGGTCAACGATGTCATCGACCGTTTGCTTTTTGATCTCACGCCCGCAGACGGGACAGTGCGGCACGCCCACGCGCGCGTAAAGCAAACGCAGGTAGTCGTAGATTTCAGTCACGGTGCCGACCGTGGAGCGCGGGTTTTTGGAGGTGGTCTTCTGGTCGATGGAAATAGCGGGCGAAAGCCCCTCGATGGAGTCCACGTCGGGCTTATCCATCTGCCCTAAGAACTGCCGCGCATAGCTGGAAAGCGACTCGATATAGCGGCGCTGCCCCTCAGCGTAGATGGTGTCGAACGCCAGAGAGGATTTGCCCGAGCCAGACAGCCCCGTGAACACCACGAGCTTGTCGCGCGGGATCTCCACGTCGATATTTTTCAGGTTGTGCATCCGCGCACCCTTGACAATGATTTTTTTCTCTTTCACGTTTATTTACCCCGTCTGAGTTTTTCGATGCGGTCACGCAGATAGGCCGCGTGCTCGAATTCCAGTATCTTTGCCGCCGCCTTCATTTCCTGCGTGAGCTGCTTGATGAGCATTTCCCGCTCGGCGCGGGTGAGCTGCTTGTCGGTCTTGTCCTTGAAGGTCACCCTGCCGGAAATTTCCAGCACGTCGCCCACGTCCTTGATGATGGTCTTGGGCACGATGCCGTTGTCCTCATTATAAGCCATCTGCGCCTGACGGCGGCGGGCGGTCTCCTCCAGCGCACGTTCCATCGAGGGCGTGACGCTGTCGGCGTACATGATGACCTGCCCCTCGGCGTTGCGCGCCGCGCGCCCCACGGTCTGGATGAGCGAGGTCTCGCTGCGCAAAAAGCCCTCTTTATCAGCGTCGAGGATCGCCACGAGAGACACCTCCGGCAGATCGAGCCCTTCACGCAGCAGGTTAATGCCCACCAGCACGTCAAATTCGCCCAGCCTCAGGTCACGGATGATCTCCATGCGTTCGATGGTGTCGATATCGTGGTGCATGTAGCGCACCTTGATGCCCAGATTATCCAGATAATCGGTCAGATTTTCCGCCATTTTCTTGGTGAGCGTCGTGACCAAAACACGCTGCTTTTTGGCGACGCGCTCGTTGATTTCACCCACCAGATCGTCGATCTGCCCCTCGGTGGGGCGCACGCTGATCTCGGGGTCGAGCAGACCCGTCGGGCGGATGAGCTGCTCGGCGATCTGCGCGCTTTTTTCGCGCTCGAATTCGCCGGGTGTGGCGCTGATGAAAATGCGCTGATGCGTCCGCTCATAGAATTCTTCAAAGGTGAGCGGGCGGTTATCGTAGGCCGACGGCAGGCGGAACCCGAAATCGACCAGATTCTTTTTGCGCGCGCGGTCGCCGCCGATCATGCCGCGCACCTGCGGCAGAGTGACGTGGGATTCGTCGACCAGCAGCAGGAAGTCGTCGGGGAAATAGTTGAGCAGCGTGAAAGGCACCGCACCCGCGGGCAAGCCCGCGATGACGCGGGAATAGTTTTCGATGCCCTTGCAGAAACCCGTCTCGCGCAGCATTTCCATATCGTATTCCGTGCGCTGCTTGATGCGCTGGGCTTCGAGGAGCTTACCCTCGGAAACGAAATAATCATAGCGCTCGGCGAGCTCTTTTTCAATGCGGCCGATCGCCTGCTCCATCTTGTCGCGCGGGATGACGTAGTGCGACGCGGGGTAAATAGCGGCGTGGTTGAGCACCGCCTTCACGTCGCCCGTGAGGGCGTTGATCTCGGTGATGCGGTCGATCTCGTCGCCGAAGAACTCCACGCGGATGGCGTTCTCGCTGGAATAGGCGGGGAAAATTTCGACCACGTCGCCGCGCACGCGGAACTTGTTGCGCACGAAGTTGACGTCGTTGCGCTCATACTGGATATCGACCAGCTTGGTCAATAACGCGTCGCGGCTTTTGGTCATGCCCGGGCGCAGGGAGATAAGCATGTTTTTGTAATCAAACGGACTGCCCAGCGTGTAGATGCAGCTCACGCTCGCCACGATGATGACGTCGCGCCGCTCCACGAGCGAACAGGTGGCGGAATGGCGCATTTTGTCGATCTCGTCATTCACGGCGGAGTCTTTTTCAATATAGGTGTCGGTCGTCGGCACATAGGCCTCCGGCTGGTAATAATCATAATAGGACACGAAATATTCCACCGCGTTTTCGGGGAAGAATTCGCGGAACTCGGTGCAAAGCTGCGCCGCCAGCGTTTTGTTGTGCGCCAGCACCAGCGTGGGGCGGTTCACCTGCTCAATGATGTTCGCCATGGTGAAGGTCTTGCCCGAACCTGTCACGCCCAAGAGCGTTTGCTCCTCATAGCCCCTGTTCACGCCGTCCACCAGCTTGGCGATCGCCTGCGGCTGGTCGCCCATGGGTTCGAATTTGGAATGAAGCACAAAATGATCCATACTGTTATCCTTGTAAAATCCGTGATTGTGTGATATGATTTTTAAACCGAACGTTCGGAGTGTGAAAACAAATGAAAAGTTTTACGGTCAACGGCAACGACGCAGGACAGCGGCTGGACAAATTTGTGACCAAGGCCGTGCCGCGGCTGCCGCAGGGACTGCTGTATAAATACATCCGCACCAAGCGCATCAAGGTCAACGGCAGGCGCGGCGAGATCTCAACAAGGCTGCAGACCGGCGACGTGATCGAGCTGTATATCAACGACGAGTTTTTCGAGCCGGTCGAGAAGAAATACGACTTCATGAACGCCTCGAAAAAACTGGATATTCTCTATGAGGACGAGAACATTCTCCTGCTCGACAAAAAGGTCGGGCTGCTGTGCCATCCGGACGATCACGAATACGCCGACACGCTCATCGCGCGGGTGGAGCGGTATCTGTTTGAAAAAGGCGAATACGATCCCGACAAAGAAAACTCCTTCGCGCCCGCCCTCGCCAACCGCATCGACCGCAACACCGGCGGCATCGTCATCGCCGCCAAAAACGCGGAAAGCCTGCGGATATTGAACCAGAAGATCAAGGACAGAGAAATCAATAAAACCTATCTTTGCCTGGCGCACGGTCACTTTGACAAGCCGCAGGCGACGCTGACGGCTTACCTTTGGAAAGACGAGAAGAAGAACAAAGTCACCGTCACCGCCCGCCCCGCCCCGGGCGCGAAGGAGATCCGCACACGGTATGAGGTGCTCAACGAAAAAGACAAGCTGAGCCTTGTGCGCGTGGAATTGCTCACCGGGCGCACGCATCAGATCCGCGCGCATTTCGCCTTTCTGGGGCATCCGCTGCTCGGCGACGGCAAATACGGCACCAACGCGCTCAACAAGGAAAAGGGCTATAAAAAGCAGTGTCTGTATTCCTACCGCCTGCAATTTGCGTTCACGACCGACGCGGGGCTGCTCAACTACCTCAGCGGGCAGTGCTTCGAGGCAAAGGACGTCTGGTTCGTGAGAGCGTTTTATGACGGGACTTTATGAGAGCATTGCGATAAACTCAGCCTCGGTCAGGATGGTCACGCCGAGATCCTGCGCCTTTTTCAGCTTGCTGCCGGCTTCTTCACCGGCCAGAACATAATCGGTTTTTTTCGATACGGAGGAAGAGACTTTTCCTCCGTATTTTTCTATGAGCGCGCCCGCCTCGGCGCGGGTGTAGGTGGGCATAGTGCCGGTGAGCACAAAGGTCTTACCCGCAAAAACATCGCGCTCGATCTCGCGCAGGGATCGCATGTTCAGCCCGAGCTCTTTCAGATTGGCAATGAGCGTTTTGGTCTGCGGCAGTGAAAAATACTGCGCCGCGCTTTCCGCCATGATCTCACCGAAGCCTTCGATGGCCGCGATCTGTTCCGCATCAGCCGCGGCAATGGCGTCCATGGTGCGGAAATGGTCGCACAGCAGCTTGGCGGATTTTTGCCCGATGTGGCGGATGCCCAGCCCGAAAATGAGCTTATATAAATCGTTCTGTTTGGATTTTTCGATGGCGTTAAGCAGGTTTTCGGCCGATTTTTTGCCGAAGTTCTCCAAGGTGATCAGCTGCTCTTCGGTCAGGCGGTAGATATCCTCCACGCTTTTGACCAGACCGGCGTCGACAAGCGCGTCGGTCACGGCCTCGCCCAGAAATTCAATATCCATCGCGTCGCGTGAGCAGAAATGGATGAGGCTGCGGCGAAGCTGCGCCGGACAGTCGGAATTGGTGCAGCGGATCGCGGCTTCCTCCGCTTCGCGCACGGTGGGCGCGCCGCAGGAGGGGCAGAAGGCCGGGATGCGGAACGGCTCGTTCCCGCCGTGCTTCACGACGGAAAGCACCTCGGGGATGATATCCCCCGCCTTGCGCACCAGAATGACGTCGCCCACGGCGGCGCCTTTTTCGTCGATGAAATCCTGATTGTGCAGCGTGGCGCGGCTGACCGTGGTGCCCGCCAGCTCGATGGGGTCGAACACCGCCGTAGGGGTAAGCACGCCCGTGCGGCCGACGGCGACTTCAATATCGCGCAGAACGGTCTGCTTTTCTTCGGGCGGATATTTGAACGCGATCGCCCAGCGCGGGAATTTCGCCGTGCTGCCCATGGCGCGGCGCTGCGAAAAATCATCGACCTTGATGACGGCGCCGTCGATATCGTAAGACAGCGAATCGCGCCTTTCGCCGATTTTTCGCACCTGTTCGATGGCTTCTTCGATGGTATTCACCCGGCAGTAGCCCGGCACGGTGTGAAAGCCGAGCTCCGCCAAAAAGTCGAGCGACTGCTTATGCGACGTGAGCGTTTCACCCTCGAGCTGCTGAATGTTGAACAGGAACATGTCCAGCTTGCGGCTCGCAGTCACGGCGCTGTCTTTTTGCCGCAGGGAGCCCGCCGCCGCGTTGCGCGGGTTTTTGAACGGCTTTTCGCCCGCCTCATCCTGCCGCGCCACCAGCTCGTTGAAGCTGGCGCGGGGCATATAAACCTCGCCCCGCACCTCGATAAAAGGCAGCGCTTTCGGCAGCTCACGGGGCACGGACGCGATGGTTTTCACGTTTTCGGTAATGTCCTCGCCCACGTCGCCGTCGCCGCGGGTGGAGCCGCGCACCAGCACGCCGCTGCGGTATTCGAGGCTGACGGACAACCCGTCGATCTTGGGCTCGACCACATAGGCGGCGTTTGACACGCTCTGGCGCACGCGGCGGTCAAAATCCAGAAGCTCTTCTTCGCTGAACGCGTCGAGCAGGCTTTCCATGCGCACGGTGTGCACCACGGGGGTGAACATGGCGCTCGCCTTGCCGCCCACGCGCCGCGTCGGCGAATCCTCGCTTTGCAGGCGCGGGTCGCTCTCCTCCAGCGCTCTGAGTTCACGCTGGAGCATATCGTATTCATAATCGCTGATCTCGGGAGAATCCTGATTGTAGTAACGGTCGCTGTGGTATTCCACCAAACGGCGCAGTTCTTCGACCCTTGCTTTTTTGATCTCAAAATCGGTCATAACGATCTCCTAACGATTTGTTTCATACTTAATTATTATACCAAAAATTTGTTCGGTTTTCAACTTTTCTAAGGAAAAGATATTATTTTTTTATAAAGTCTGTACTATATAGGAATTTTTGTGGTATAATGAAAATGTTATATTGTACCCAAATCGAAAAGAAAGGATCCTTCGGATGAATTACGACTATTCCCTCTCCTCCCCTGTTCCGGGGCTGCGGTTCTGCTCCGTGAACACCGAGAAAAACTTCAAGGTCGCGGTCATTTCCGCGCGCTTTGCGCTGCCGCTCACCGGCGATATCGCCGCGCGGGCGCTGCTGCCGTTCCTGCTCAAGCGCACCTGCAAAAAGTATCCCACGCTCACCGCGATGAATCGTCGGCTGGCGGCGCTCTACGGCGCGATGCTCAGCGCGGGCGTGAACAAGATCGGCGAAGCGCAGGTGATCACCTTCAGCATCACGTCGCTGGAGGATCGCTTCGCGCTGGACGGCGAGAACATTGCTTCCGATTTGACCGACCTGCTGCTGGACGTGCTGTTCGACCCGAATCTGACGGACGGCGCGTTTGCCGAAGAGGATATTGAACGCGAAAAGCGGCTGCTGATCGAGCGCATCGAAAGCGAACTGAACGAGAAGCGCTACTACGCCCTGAAGCGCTGCACGGAGATCATGTGCGAAAACGAGCTGTATGCGCTGGATCGCTACGGCAAGATCGAGGACATTCAGACGATCGACGCCGCCCGTCTGAAAAAAGCGTGGAACGAGATGCTTTCCAACGCCGTCGTTTTCGTTTCCGCCGTGGGCAGCATGAACGCCGAGCTGATCCGCTGCCGCTTTGAACAGCGGTTCGACAAGATCGACCGCTCACGCATCAACGACATCCACACCGAATTCATCACCACGCCTTATGAGACCCACCGCGTCAAAGAAGAGCTGCCCGTCAAGCAGGGCAAGCTCGTCATCGGCTACCGCGCCGGCATGACCTACGCCGACGACAACGACGCCGCCATCAAGGTCATGGCGGATATGTTCGGCGGCGGCGTGTATTCCAAGCTTTTCACCAACGTGCGCGAAAAGATGAGCCTGTGCTATTACTGCTCCGCCGGCTTCAACGCCGCGAAGGGGCTCATCATAGTGCAGAGCGGCATCGAAAACGAAAACGAGCAAAAGGCCATCGACGCCATCACCGACCAGCTCAATGATATGAAAAAAGGCAACTTCACCGCGGAGGATTTAGACGCTTCGCTCAAGGGGCTGACCAATCTGATCGGCAGCGTGAGCGACACGCCGGAGAGCATCGACCGCTGGTACGCCAACCAGATGCTCGACAGCGAGATCGAAACGCCCGCGGAATATGCCGCGCGCATCGGCGCCATCACCCGCGAACAGGTCATCGCCGCCGCGCTGATGGTGGAACAGGACACGATCTATATGCTCGCCGGAACGCTCACCGAGGAGGAAGAAAGCGATGAGGACTGAAATCTATAACGAACTGGTCGACGAAAAATACTACCACATCGTTCACCCGACCGGCTTGAATATCTACGTCATGCCCAAGCCCGGCTATTCCGGCGCCTACGCCGTGTTCGGCACGAACTACGGCTCCATCGACACAAAAATCCGCAGCGAAAACGGCGAAACCGTCGATATTCCCGAGGGCACGGCGCATTTTCTCGAACACAAGCTCTTTGAAAGCGAAGACCTTGACGCGTTCGCGCGCTACGCCAAAACCGGCGCGAGCGCCAACGCCTTCACCTCGTTCGACACCACCTGTTACCTGTTCAGCTGCACGGGCGACTTCAACGCTTCGCTGCGCATCCTGCTCGACTTTGTGCAGTCCCCCTATTTCACCGAGCAGACCGTCGCCAAGGAACAGGGCATCATCGGGCAGGAGATCACCATGTATAAGGACGTTGCCGACTGGGAGGTGCTGTTCAACCTCCTGCGCGCGCTTTATCACAAGCACCCCGTGCGCATCGACATCGCCGGCACGGTGCAGTCCATCGCCGCGATCACGGCCGAAACGCTCTATGACTGCTATCGCAATTTCTACAATCTGAACAACATGGCGCTCGCCGTTTCCGGCAACGTGGATATCGACGAGATCGAAAAGATCTGCGACGAGCTGCTCAAGCCCTCCGAGCCGTTTTTGTTCGAGCGCAAACCCTTTGACGAGCCCGACGGCATCTGCCGCGACTATATCGAAGAAAGCTTAAGCGTCGCCGCCCCGATCTTTTCCCTCGGCTACAAGGAGAGCTACGGGCTGCCTAAGCAGACGCTCAAGCAAAAGATCGCCGTGGACATCCTCATGGAGATCATCGCCGGCTCGACCTCGCCGCTCTACAATGAACTGCTTGAAAAGGGGCTGACCAACACGAGCTTCGGCTTCGAGAGCTTTTTCGGCTTCGGTTACGGCGCGTCCATTTTCAGCGGCGAATCCAAAGACCCGAAAGCAGCCGCCGAACTCATCCGGACGCGCATCGCCGAACTGAAAGCGACCGGCGTTTCGCAGGAGGATTTCGACGTTATTCGCCGCAAGCTCTACGGGCGGCTGATCATGAGCTACAACGACGTGGACGATATTGCCCACACCTTTGTCAACGCGCATTTTGACGGCGAAGGCATTTTCGATCCGCTCGACGTGTTCCGCACCATCACGAAGGACGACGTGAGCGAAGCGCTCAGCCACATGATGCGGGACGAGTTTGCGGCATTGTCCGTCATCAATCCGATCGAACAGGAGAAATAAAAATGGATTCGACAATCGTAACCTTCACGGGGCTGGATCATGAATTCACGGTCAGTTCCATTCTGGCGCAGTTCACGCTGTTCGGGCATGAGGTCACCATCCGCTGGTACGGCGCGATCATCGCCTTCGGCTTTTTACTCGCCGTTCTCATGGGCGGCCGCATGGCTTACAAGTGGAAGATGAGTCTGGACAAAATGATCGACGTGCTCATTTACGGCACGCTGCTGGGCATCATCGGCGCGCGGCTCTATTACGTCATTTTCCGCTGGTCGTACTATTCGGCGCATCCGGGCGAGATCATCCAGATCTGGAACGGCGGGCTGGCGATCTACGGCGGCATCATCGGCGGTCTGCTCGGCGCTTACCTCACCTGCCGCTTCAACAAGCTCAATTTTTATAATCTCTTGGACTGCATCGGCACGAGCCTGCTCATCGGGCAGGGCATCGGGCGCTGGGGCAACTTCGCCAATCAGGAAGCGTTCGGCACGAACACCACGATGCCATGGGGCATGAAAAGCGAAAAAACGGTCGAATACCTGCTGGACAATCAGGCACATTTGAAATCGCTCGGCGTCACGGTCGACCCCTACGCGCCGGTGCATCCCACTTTCCTGTATGAATCGCTCTGGTGTCTGGGCAGCTTTATCATTCTGTATATCATCTACCGAAAATACCGCAAATTCAGCGGTCAGCTGTTCCTCACCTACGGCGTTCTCTACGGCACGGGCCGCGCGATCATCGAGGGCTTCCGCACCGACAGCCTTTACATCGGTTCGAGCACCCTGCGCGTGTCGCAGCTGCTCTCCATCGTGGTCGCCGCCGTGTTTTTGGCGGCGCTGATCGTCAGCCTCATCAAAGTAAAAAAACACCCCCGACCGATCGAGGGTGTGGACTTCTGCCCGCCGGAAGAAGAGAAAAAGCCGAAAAAGTCAAACAAGCTCACGCAAAAGGATTTGGACGAGCTCGCCCGCAAGCGGGAAGAACGCCTGATGAAGAAAGAAGAAACACAGGAAGCGGAAGAAGAACCGGAAACGGTCGAAACAGCGGAAGAATAAGCTATTCCGCAGCAGCCGCGATCGCCTTCTCGGCAATGGCGCGAAGATCGTCGAAGGTTTTCAGTTCGCAGATCTCGCGCCGCAGCGCCGCGGCGCCCCGGATCCCTTTCATATACCAAGCGGCGTGTTTGCGCGCTTCGAGCATGGCGACCTTCTGCCCCTTGTAGGCGCAGGTTCGTTCGATATGTTCGAGCATGACTGCCATACGCTCCTGAGCTGGCGGCTCGGGCAGCACCGTGCCGTCGGTGAGATACGCCTGAATTTGTTGAAATACCCACGGGCGGCCGAGCGAACCGCGTCCGACCATGACCGCTTCGCAGCCCGTTTCTTCCATGAGCTTTGCCGCCGACACGCCGTCGGTCACTTCGCCGTTGGCGACGACGGGGATGGTCACCGCTTGGCGAACTGCGGCGATCGGCTCGGTCAGCACGGGCGGCGCGTACATCTGCATTTTGGTGCGCCCGTGCACGGTGAGCATGGCGGCGCCTGCCTGTTCAAAGCGTTGCGCCAGCTCCACACAGTTGATATGCTCCGCGTCCCATCCGACGCGCATTTTGACCGAAACGGGGAGCGGAACGGTCCGGCACACGGCCTCCACGATCGCCTGCGCGAGCTCCGGCTGCCGCATCAGCGCGGCGCCGCCGCCGTTGCCCGCGATCTTCGGCGCGGGGCAGCCCATGTTGATATCGATCACGTCCGGCGAAAAGGCAAGGCATTTTTCCGCCGCCTTCGCCATGAAGACGGGATCGTCCCCGAAGATCTGCGCGGCCGCGGGATGCTCGTCGGCGGACAGTTCCAGCAGTTCGCGCGACTTGCGGTCCTGCATGCAAAGCCCTTTGGCGCTGACCATTTCGGTGACCGTGTAGCCCGCGCCGAACTTCACGCACATTTCACGGAACGCCTTATCCGCCACGCCCGCCATCGGCGCGAGCGCCGCGAAGCCGTTCCATGTAACCCCTTGAAACTTCAAATGAAACCCTCATTTATCCGAGAATACTTCTGCACTATACCACAAAACGAAAAACTCGTCAACGAAAGGAACGGGAAAGCCCATGAAACTGATGGTTCTTGACGGCAACAGCATCCTCAACCGCGCCTTCTACGGCACCAAACCGATGAGCACGAAGGACGGCAGATCCACCCACGGGATTCTCGGCTTTTTGAATATTCTGCAGAGCAAGACCAAAGAGATCGCGCCCGACGCCGTCGCCATCGCGTTTGACCTGAAGGCGCCGACCTTTCGCCACAAGATGTATGACGGCTACAAGGCGCAGCGCAAGGGCATGCCGCCGGAACTCGCGCAGCAGGTGCAGCCGCTCAAGGCGGTTCTGCGCGCGCTGGGCTACACCCTGATCGAATGTGAGGGCTGGGAGGCGGACGACCTGCTCGGCACGCTCGCCGCCAACGCCAAGGACAGCGACGAATGCTGCATCGTCACGGGCGACCGCGACAGCCTGCAGCTGGTGGACGGCAAGGTGCGCGTCTATCTGACCAAGACCCAGATGGGGAGCCCCGTCACGACCGTTTACGACGAAGAAAAAGTGCAGCTCGAATACGGCGTCACGCCGCCGCAGCTCATCGACATCAAGGCGCTCATGGGCGACTCGTCCGACAATATCCCGGGCGTCGCCGGCATCGGTCAGAAGGGCGCGGGCGATCTGATCCGGCGGTTCCATGACATTGACTATATTTATGAACACATCGACGAGATCGACGTCAAGGACGGCGTCCGCAGCAAGTTAAAGGCGGACAGGGACATGGCGTTCCTCAGCCGGACGCTCGGCACCATCCGCACCGACGCGCCGATCGAAACGGACTATCACGCCTACGTCAAGCAGGAAGCGGACAATTTTGAGGCCGTCAAACTGCTGGCAGACCTGGAAATGTTCCGCACGATCGAGCGGCTGCACCTTGACCCGAAGGCGGTGCCGGTCGCCGAAAAAGAGGAAACGAAGCAGGAAGCATACGCCTGCGTGGAATGTGACAACGTATCCGCCCTGCAAGCCGCCGTTGAAGCGCAGGGCAAGTGTTATTTTGCTCTGGAGGAGGCCGCCGGTGAGATCAGCGGCATTTACGTGCGCAGCGGCAAAGAAGTGGTGCATTTATCGGCGCTCAATCTCATGTTCGGCGGCTTCATCGCCGACCTGTTTGAAAACGAAGCCATCGAAAAATTCACCGATAACGCCAAACTCGCCTACGCCTACGCGCTGCAGTGCGGTCTGGACTTGAACAACCTCGTTTTTGATTCCATGCTCAGCGGCTATCTGCTCAACCCCTCCGTCAACGATTACACCGCCGGACGCCTTGCCATGGAATACGGCGTCGCCGTGCCGCAGGAGGACGAGATCCCCGCCCCCGCGCTGACGGCGTGGCTGCTGCCGAAGCTCAGCGAAACGCTGACAAAAAAGCTCGCGGAAAACGAAGAGCTTGATCTGCTGCGGGAAATGGAGATTCCGCTGGCGCAGGTGCTCGCCGCCATGGAACAAACGGGCTTCGCGGTGGATCGAAACGGCATCGCCCTGTTCGGCAAGCAGCTGGAAGCCGAAATTGAGACCATCACCAAAGAGATCTGCGAAGAAGTCGGGTATGAATTCAACCTCAACTCGCCCAAACAGCTCGGCGAAGCGCTGTTTGAAAAGCTGCGCCTGCCCAACGGCAAGCGCACCAAGAGCGGCTGGTCGACCACGGCGGAACTATTGGAAAAGCTGGCGGACGATTATCCCGTGGTGGAAAAAATATTGCTCTATCGTCAGTATACCAAGCTCAACTCGACCTACTGCGTCGGGCTCATTAAGGCCATCGGCGCGGACGGGCGCATCCATTCCACCCTCAATCAGACCGAAACGCGCACCGGCCGCATCAGTTCCGCCGAACCGAATCTGCAGAACATTCCCGTGCGCAGCGACCTCGGGCGCGAAATGCGCAAATTCTTCGTCGCCAGGCCCGGCTGCCTGCTGGTGGACGCCGACTATTCGCAGATCGAACTGCGCGTACTCGCCGACGCCGCCGACGACCAAACGATGATCGACGCATTCAACAACGGCGACGATATCCACGCCATCACCGCCTCACAGGTGTTCAATATGCCGCTGGAAATGGTCACACCGCTCATGCGCAGCCGCGCCAAGGCGGTCAATTTCGGCATCGTTTACGGCATCGGCGCGTTTTCGCTCGCCAAAAATATCGGCGTCACGCGCGCGGAAGCCGACCGCTATATCAAGGGCTACCTCGCGCATTACCACGGGGTCGACGCCTACATGAAAAACAGCGTGGAACGCGCCAAGGCGAACGGCTACGCCGAAACGCTGTTCCACCGCCGCCGCTACCTGCCGGAACTGACGGCGGGCAACGCCATGCTGCGCGCGTTCGGCGAACGCGTGGCGATGAACATGCCCATTCAAGGCACCGCCGCCGACATCATCAAGATCGCCATGATCAAGGTGTTCCGCCGCCTGAAAGCGGAAAATCTGCGCGCCAGGCTGATCCTGCAGGTGCACGATGAACTGATCATCGAAGCACCCGAAACCGAAGCCGATCGGGTCGGCGTCCTGCTGAAAGAAGAAATGGAAAACGCCGTCAGCCTGAAAGTGAAAATGCTCGCCGACGTGCACGCCGGCAAAACGTGGTATGACGCGAAGGGATAAACGATGAAGGTTACTTTTATTTGCTCGGGCAACACCTGCCGCAGCCCGATGGCGAAGGTACTGTTCCGAAAGCTGTTGCAGGACAGAAAGATCGATGCCATTGAAGCGGACAGCGCGGGTCTCGCCTGCTATGCGGGCGAAGAAGCGTCGCCCCACGCCGTTGAGGTGATGCGCGAGCGCGGCTTGGATTTGCGCGATCACCGTTCCCGCCCGTGCAGCGCGTATCTGCTGCAGGAGGGCGTTTTTGTCGGCATGACCGAGGCGCACTGTCGGGTGCTGCAGCCCTATCTGCCGCCCGAACGGCTGATGCTGCTGGGTGACGGCATCCCCGACCCCTACGGCGGTTCCTTGGAGGATTACCGCGACTGCGCCGAAAGAATCGAACAGGCGCTGCCCGCCGTGCTGCGCAGGGTCGTCAGCGAGAACACAAAAATCGTGCCGATGACGGCGGAACATATCGAAGCGATCGCCGCGCTGGAAGCGGAATGTTTTTCAACGCCGTGGTCAAAACAGAGTCTTGAAGAGGAAATGACCAACGAAGCGGCGCATTTTCTGACCGCCGTTTTTGAGAATCGGGTCGTCGGCTATCTCGGCGCGCTGGAGATCAGCGGCGAAAGCGACATCACCAACGTCGCCGTCCTGCCCGCCTACCGTCGGTTGGGTCTCGCGGACAAGCTGCTGGAAACCGCCGTGAACGAAGCGAAGGCTCGCGGCGACGAATGGATCACGCTGGAAGTGAGAGAAAGCAACAAGGCGGCGCAGGCGCTTTATCAAAAACACGGGTTTGCGCCGATCGGCGAACGGAAAAACTTTTACACCAAGCCCGCCGAAAACGCCGTTTTAATGAGAAAAGAATTGAAGGAAAACCAAGATGAAACTGTTAGCCATTGAATCCTCCTGCGACGATACCGCCGCCGCCGTTGTGGAAGACGGGCGGAAGGTGCTGAGCAATATCGTCGCTTCTCAGGTGGACGCCCACATCGTCTACGGCGGCGTCGTGCCGGAGATCGCTTCGCGCATGCACACCGAAGCCATTCACGGCACGGTGAGCGAAGCGCTGCGGCAGGCCGGCTGCACGATGGACGACGTCGACGCCATCGCCGTGACTTACGCGCCCGGGCTCATCGGCGCGCTGCTCATCGGCGTGAGCTTTGCCAAGGGGCTCGCGCTGAGCGCGGATAAGCCGCTCATCCCCGTGCACCATCTGCGTTCTCATATCGCCGCCAACTATATCACGACCCCGACGCTTCAGCCACCGTTTCTGGCGCTGGTCGTCAGCGGCGGACACAGCCACATCGTCCACGTGAAGGACTACACCGAGTTCGAGGTGATCGGCAGGACCATGGATGACGCCGCCGGCGAATGTATGGACAAAGCCGCCCGCGCGCTGGGTCTGCCCTATCCCGGCGGGCTGAACCTCGACCGCGCGGCGCAAAACGGCGACCCGAAAGCCTATTCGTTCCCGCGTCCGCGGGTGGACGGCAGGGCGTTCGATTTCAGCTTTTCCGGTCTGAAAACGGCGGCGGTCAATCTCATCCACAACGCCGCGCAGAAAAACGAACCGATCTCGGTCGCGGATTTCGGCGCGTCTTACATCCACGCCGTAGTGCGCTGCCTGACCGACAACACCCTGCGGGCTGCCGAAACGGTGGGCGAAACGCGCATCGCGCTGGCGGGCGGCGTCTCCGCCAACAGCGTGCTGCGCCGCGAAATGACCGACCTCTGCCGCCGGAAAGGGCTGGAACTGTATATACCGGAATTAAAATACTGCGGCGACAACGCCGCCATGGTCGGCGCACAGGGATATTATGAATTTTTGAACGGCAAACAGGCCGATCTTTCTCTGAATGCCTACGCGACCATGCCCATCGACGAGGCATATTTTTGATTTTTTCGTAAAGCAAACCGCTTTACACATCCAGCAATAGCAAAGCAAATCATCGACACCACAAGATACGGTTTCGGCGCTCTCACGTTTGACAAGCAAATTGCTTTACAACAGAGGGCGCCGAAAAATTTTTATTTTTCGTCTTGACAGCGGAATCTATTGGCAAAACAGCACAAAAACCGCTGCGTTTTTTCGACAAAAACACGCATTTTCCGCAAGGTTGTGTAAAACGCTGTTTTTATACATCGCGGCAAAAATATACAACTTTCCGCCATTTCGTTCTTTGTCGGTTATTCGTCAGAAATCTGGAAGATGTTGAACAGCGCCGTAAAGCGATTTGGTTTACGAGTGTGAAAAACCATGTGGAAAATGTGAAAAAGTGTGTTTTTTAATTCTAAATCCGCATCATAATGGCGAAAACTGTAAAGCAAATCGCTTAAATCTGCATTTTGACGCAAAAAAAGAAGAATGTATACACATTCGCATATACACTCCTCTTGCCTGAAACAGAATCAGCCGATGACCGACTGCGCGAGCGTTTTCAGCTCTTCGATCGCGGCCTTCGGGTCCGCCGCGCCGAACACGGCGCTGCCCGCCACGAACACGTTCGCGCCGCTTTCCGCCGCCTGCGCGATCGTTTTGGCGCTGATGCCGCCGTCGACCTGAAGGAGCAGATCGGGCGCCGCTTTTCGGACGGCACTGACCTTTGGCATCATATCCGGCATGAAGGACTGCCCGCCGAAGCCGGGCTCAACCGTCATGACCAGCACCATGTCGACCTGCGGCAAAAACGGCAGGATCGTTTCCACGGGCGTGTTCGGCTTGAGCGAAAGCCCGACCCGGCAGCCGAGCGACCGAATCGCTTCGATCGTTTCGGCCGTGTCGTCTTCACATTCCACGTGGAAGGTGAGCATCTGCGCGCCCGCCTTCACGAAATCTTCCGCATATTGCAAAGGGTGCGAGATCATGAGATGAACGTCGAAAAACAGATCGGTGCGCTTGCGCAGGCATTTGACCACGGGCGCGCCGAGCGTGATGTTGGGCACAAAGTGGCCGTCCATGACGTCGATATGCAGCCAGTCCGCGCCGCACCGTTCGATGCGCGCAGCCTCCTCGCCCATGCGCGAAAAATCGCCGGCAAGCAGGGAGGGAGAGATGAGGACAGACATTTCATTCTTCCTTTCCGATAAAATCAAGGGAACCTTATGTCTATTTTATATGATTCAATCAAAAATGGCAAGAATAATTTGCATTTTGCATCCGAGTGTATTATAATATAAAATCATTACCTTCTTCTGCTTCTGTGAAATCTTTGGAAAACGAGGAAACCGATGGAACGGTTCAAGGAACGAGTCGAAAAACGCAAACGAAACGTCCGCCTGCTGCAAGTCTTCAAGCCTTACCTGCTCAAACATAAGGGCGCCATGGCGCTGGATCTGTTCTGCGCGTCGCTGACCACGCTGTGCGAATTGGCGCTGCCGCTGCTGGTGCGCAAGATCACCGACACCGCCATCAACGACCCTGCGCTGCTGACCGTTGTGTTCGTGGGAAAAATCGCCGGGTTCTATATCTTTCTGCGGCTGGTCGACGCCGTGGCCAACTATTATATGGCCTGCGGCGGTCACGTGATGGGCTCCAAGATCGAGACCGAAATGCGCAACGACCTGTTCGAGCATTTGCAGACGCTTTCGTTTTCGTATTATGACAACACCAAGATCGGTCAGCTCATGTCGCGCCTGACGAGCGATTTGTTCGACGTGACGGAATTCGCGCACCACATGCCCGAAGAAGTGCTGATCGCCGTGATCAAGATCATCGGCTGCTTCATCATTTTCGCCAAAATGAACATCTGGTTCACGCTGCTGATCTTTCTGCTGTTCCCGGTCATTCTGCTCATGACCAAGCGCAACCGCACCAAAATGCGCCAGACGTTCAAGGATTCCCGCCATCAGATCGGCGAGATCACGGCGCAGACGGAGGACAGTCTTCTGGGTATCCGCGTGGTGCAGTCTTACGCCAACGAGCCGATCGAAAAGGAAAAGTTCGACGCGGGCTCGCTGAAATTTCTCAAGCTCAAGCGTCTTTCCTACAAATACATGGCGAACTTCCACACCACCGTGCGGCTGTTCGACGGCATGATGTATATTCTCATTCTCTCCGCCGGCGCGCTGTTCATCCACGCCGGTCAGATCACCGCCGCCGACCTGACCGCCTACCTGCTCATGATCACCACGCTGATGGGCACCATCCGCCGCATCGTGGAATTCAGCGAACAGTTCTCCCGCGGGATGACGGGCATCGAACGCTTTGACGAAGTGATGAGCGTGATCAGCGAAGTCAAGGAGCGCGGCGACGCCGTGGAACTGACCCACACCGACGGCATGATCGAATTTGAAAACGTTTCGTTCATCTACTCCGGCACGGAGGACACCGTGCTGGAGAATATCAGCTTCACCATGGAGCCGGGCAAGAGCGTGGCCATCGTCGGTCCCTCCGGCGGCGGCAAAACCACGCTGTGTAATCTGATTCCGCGGTTTTACGACGTGACGGGCGGTCGTATTCTGCTCGACGGGCAGGATATCCGCACCTTCACGCTCAAGTCGCTACGCAGCCACATCGGCGTGGTGCAGCAGGACGAGTATATGTTCGCCGGCACGGTGAAGGACAACATCGCCTACGGCAATCCGCACGCGACCGATGAAGAGATCGAACAGGCGGCGAAGTATGCGGGCGCGGACGAAT
>JAFTEL010000066.1 GCA_017453685.1 Clostridia bacterium | reverse complement strand
CAAATCCCTGGGCGAGATCGGTAAATGGATGAAATACAACGCCCGCAGCATTTACGGCTGCACCCAATCCGAATACGAAGCGCCGTCGGACGTTCGCTACACGCAAAACGGGCACCGCCTCTACGCGCACGTTTTCGCCTACCCCTTCCGCGACCTTGTGCTCAAAGGCTTTGCCGACAAGATCGACTACGCGCAGTTTTTGCACGACGGCTCGGAAATCCTTTATGACGTCGACGAAAAGAAAAACGCCGTCACCTTCCATCTGCCGGTGGTCAAGCCGGACGTGGTGGTGCCGGTCATTGAAATCATGTTAAAACCCTGATTGAGGACTGATGCGCATTGATTATCAAAAACGCGTTTATCATTGACGAGAATTTTCAGAAAATCAAAGCGGATATCGAAATCAAGGACGGGCTCATCGCCGCCATCGGCGACCTGAGCGGCGAGGACGTGGTCGATTTTTCCGGTCAGACCATTCTGCCCGGGTTCATCGACATCCACACCCACGGCGGGATGCTTGCCGACTGCTCGTCCGACAAGGCGGAGGACATTCAGACCGTCAGCCGCTACCTGGCTGAGCGCGGCGTGACCTCCTTTTGTCCCACGACCATGACGCTGCCCGCGGAAGAGCTGCAGCGCGCTTTTGCCGCCATCGGCTCCTGCCTGGGGCGGGAAGAGGGCGCCTATATCCACGGCGTGAACATGGAAGGCCCTTATCTGTCGCATGAAAAAAAAGGCGCGCAGGCGGACGAATTCATCCGCGAACCGGATCTCGAAGAATTCCACCGGCTGAACGAAATCTGCCCGATCTGTCTGGTCGATCTGGCGCCCGAAGTCGAAGGCGCGCTCACCTTTGCCGAACAGGCGGCGAAGGTCTGCACGGTGTCGGCTGCTCACACGGCGGCGACCTATGAGCAGGCCATGGCGGGCTTTGCTCACGGCTTCACCCACGCCACGCATTTATTCAACGCCATGACCCCCATCAAGAACCGGGAGCCCGGCGTGCCGACGGCGGTGTTTGACAGCGAAAACGTCACGGCGGAACTGATCTGCGACGGGTTTCACAACCACCCCGCCGTGCTGCGCATGGCGTTCCGGCTGCTCGGCAGGGACCGCCCCGTGGTCGTGAGCGACGCGATGATGGCCGCGGGCGCGGGCGACGGCACGTACACGCTCGGCGGTCAGACGGTGACCGTCAAAAACGGCAAAGCCACGCTCGCCGACGGCACCATCGCCGCGAGCACGACCAATCTGCTGGAAGAATACAAAAACCTGCTGCGATTCGGTGTGGAACCGCAGCAGGCGCTCAGAGCCTGCACCATCAACCCCGCGCGCGTCATCGGCGCGGACAAGGTGACCGGCTCCATCGCAATCGGAAAGAGAGCGGACTTGATCGCGGTCGACTCGAATATCGACCTCACGGCGGTGTTTGTCAAAGGCAAACGCCTGAAATGACATCGCCGACCAGCGGGCAAACACCGATGAATCGGCGCCTGCCCTATCGGAATCGGTCGAAAAGCGGCTCCCCGTGGGCTGCCGGCAGCCACCGTCTTTTCGTTTGCACCGCTGAAAGGCTTCCCGCCCTCGCCTCATACTATGCTGATAAATAAATTTTGCTCAAAATAAGGAGAAGACAACATGAAAACGATTGGAGTTTTAATCGCGGACGAATACGAATACGCGCCCTTCTGCGCTTTTGCCGACCGGCACGGCGCCGTTCACGGCAAGGAAAACGGCTTCCGTCTGGTGGAATTCGAGCTGTTCGGCAACCGGATGATCGGCATTGAAAGCGGCATCGGCAAGGTCAACGCCGCCACCGCCGCGCTGAAGCTGATCGAAGAAAAGAAGATCGACGAACTGTATAACATCGGCTTTTCCGGCGCCGTTCACGGTCTGCGCCGGGGCAAGACGATCGCCGCGAACGCCTATCAGGAATGTGATTTTGACCTGACGGCGCTGGGTCACGCGCCGGGTGAAAAGCCGGGGCAGAACTTCATCTATCACGCGGACGACGCCATGCTGAAAGCCGCCGAAGCCATCGGGCTGTTTGCCTGCAAGGTCGGTACGGGCGACTTTTTCCTGACCAGTCAGGCTAAAAAAGACGAGTATTACGAGCTCTTCGGCGTGTGCGCGTTCGATATGGAATCCGCCGCCATCGGCAGCGTCTGCGAGCGGTACGGTATCCCGTTCATGAGCATCCGCAAAATCTCCGACGACGCGGAGGGTTCCGCCGCCGAGGACTACACGGCGATGAACGAAAGTCTGGAAACCGGTCTGACTGATACGCTCGTCGCCCTGCTGAAAGAGCGGTACGATGGCTGACACAGCAATTAAGTCCTGCCGTCTCTGCCCGCGTCAGTGCGGCGCTTCGCGCCCCGCGCGGGGATCGGGTGAGGGCTTTTGCCGTCTCCCTGCCCTGCCCGCCGTCTGCCGCGCGGAAAAACACCTTTGGGAAGAGCCGCCCATCAGCGGCACGAACGGCTCGGGCGCGATTTTTTTCAGCGGCTGCGTACTGCGGTGTGAATACTGCCAGAACAGCGCCATCAGCCGCCGAAGCTGCGGCGCCGTCACGGATGAAAACGGCCTGATCGAGCTGTTCCAACGATTGGAAGATCAGGGCGTTCACAACATCAACCTCGTCAGCCCCACGCCGTATTATCCGACCATCCGCAAGGCGCTGGAGCGGTACAAGCCCGCCGTACCCGTGGTGTGCAACACCTCCGGCTATGAGCGCGCGGAAACGCTGAAAAGCATGGAAGGGCTGATCGACGTTTACCTGCCCGACTTCAAATATGCAAGCAGCGAAACGGCGGAGAAATATTCACAGGCGGCGGATTATCCGCAGGCGGCCGCCGAAGCGGTTTTTGAAATGTACCGTCAGGTCGGCTCCCCTGTTTACGACGAAAACGGGATCATGCAAAGAGGGCTGCTGGTGCGGCACTTGGTGCTGCCGGACAACGTCGAAAACTCGCTCGGCGTGCTCGACTGGATCGACGAGAACCTGCCCAAAACGGTGCCCGTCAGTCTGATGGCGCAGTATTTCCCGACCGGCGGCGAGGTTCATCCCGAACTGCGCCGCAGGATCACGGCGGAAGAATACGATCAAGTAACGAATTACATGCTTCTGCTCGGCAGAGACAACGGCTTTTTTCAGGAGCCGGAGGCGGCGGACAGCCGCTACGTGCCGGAGTGGAACATGATAAAGAAAGAGGATAAAACATGAAAACACCGGAAGAATACGCCGCGAAGGCAAAAGAATTGTTTTTGAACGGTTATAACTGCTCTCAGGCGGTCCTGCTCGCCTTTGAGGACGTGACCGGTTTGGACACCGAAACGGCCGCCAGGCTCGCCTCCTCCTTCGGCGGCGGCATGGGTCGGCTGCGCGAAGTCTGCGGCGCGGTCAGCGGTATGTTCATGATCGCCGGTCTGACAAACGGCTATGACGACCCGAAGGCGAAGGAAGAAAAAGCCGCTCACTACGCCTTCATTCAGACTCTGGCGGATGATTTCAAAAAAGAGAACGGCTCGATCGTGTGCCGTGAACTCCTGGGGCTGAACGCCGACGGCTCGCCCGTTCCGGCGCCGCGCACGGCGGAATACTACAAAAAACGCCCCTGCGCCGAGCTGGTCGGCGACGCGGCGCGCATCATCGCCCTGCGCCTGCAAAACCGCTGATAAATCGCAGCGATCCATGATCGGGGAAGAAACCATGAAGAAAAGAATCCAACGCAACAGTCCGCTCAGCTTTTGGGACAGCGTGTTCATCACCGGCGCGCTGCTGATCGTTGTATATTTGCTCAAACATATCTGGCCCTTCGGCAGCGCCAACGTGGCCTACGGCGATATGGCGCAGGGCACGCTGCCCGTGATCTATCACATCTACGACTGGCTGCACGGTGAAAAGGCTCTGCTGTTCGACTGGTATTCCGGTTTGGGGATCAGCATGGCGGCGTCCTACACCGTAACGCCGTTCGACTTGTTTCTCTATCTGTTCAGGCGGGAACACCTGATCTACGCGCTTGGCGTGCTCGTCTGGCTCAAAAGCGTCACCGCCGCATTCACGGCGCGGCTGAGTTTTGAAAACATGTTCCCGAAGGCGCCGACGATCTGGAAACTCCTGTTTTCGGTCTCCTACGCGCTGAGCACCTACGCCATGACCTACTACACCAACTTTGCATGGCTGGATTTTGTCATTCTGTTCCCGCTGCTGCTGTGGGGAGTCAAACGGCTGATGGATGAAAACAAGCCGATCCTCTACACCGTCTGCTACGCGGTGGGACTGTATCTGTCTTTCTATCAGGGCTATATGATCACGCTCGCCGTGTTCTTCCTGGGCGGGCTGTATCTGCTGATGGCTGTCAAAAAAGAGGATAAGCCGCAGAGGACCGTTTTGTTCGGCGCCTCCACCATTGTCGGCGCGCTGCTGTCCTGCGTCCACTCGCTCCCGTTCGCCCTGCTTTCCCTTTCCACGCAGCGGTTCAGCAACAACATGGACAACGCGGAAAGCGGCGGCGCCATTCTCAGCATCCTGAAAACGACCAAGCTCGACCTGATCACCTACAAGCTGTTCCTTGTGGTCGGTTTGGAATTCGCCGCCGCTTTTGCCCTGCTGTTCCTGCTGCGCAGCCTGCGCGCCAAAAAGATCAGGCAGGCCGTTTTTGTCGGCGGCGGCGTTATCATCATGTTTTCACAGGTGCTGCTCGAAAACACCAACGTTTTCTGGCACGGCGGCAAATATATACAGTTCCCGATGCGCTTTTTCTATTCCTCCGTTTTCTTCCTGTTCTGCCTTGCGCTGGCTTATCTGGAGCAATACGGCGAAACGCTGCGGCCCTTCACCGGGAAAGTGCCGAAAATCATAGACGCCGTGATCATCCTGCTGCTTTCTGCCGCGTTTCTCTATCTGCTTTTGTCCCTGCATTTCTACTATGCTTTTGTTCTGGGACTGGCAGTCACCATGCTGTCCATGCAGCAGAACAAAAAATTCATGCGCCTGCTCTGCACGGTTCTGGTTTTGGCGGAATGTCTCGGGATCGCCTACAACGGCATTGCCAACACAGAGGAAAAAACAAGAGCCCGAACGCTTTACCTGAGCGACAGTTACGTCAACTACTGCCGCGAAGCCACCGAACTTGACCTGAGCACGAGCGCGCTGGGGCGCGTAAAAAACCCCGACACCAGCCTGAACACCAACTATCCGTTTTTGACGAAGACGCAGGCGCTGTCCAACTGGACGCACTTTATCCCCTCTTATCTGCAGCGCACGTCCTGTGCGTTGGGCTATTCCGGTCAGTACACCCGTCTGCTGGATTCCGGCGGAACGATTTTCTCCGATACGCTGCTCGGCATGGAAAAAGCGGTGGCGCGCAACACCTACCGCATGGCAGCCGGCTACACGCTGCTGGAAAAAGGCGAAAACTTTTCCGTGTACCAAAACGACTATGCCTTGCCGCTCGGTCTGACGGCAGATCAGGCGATATTAGACGATCTGACGGAAAACAAAGAAGACGACGAGATGAAAGAGGCGAGATTTGACACGCAAAACGCCCTTTACCGTATGTTCGGCAAAACGGAGGAAGACCTGATCGTCTATGCCGATTCCGCCGGCAAAGAAGCCGAGCGCATCGTGCTGGAAAGCAGCACGAAAGAATCCGTCACCTTCCGCTACACCGCAGGCAAGAATGAGATTCTCTATCTGAACGCCTATAACTTCAAGAAAAGTCAAGAAACCGTTGTCAAAGTCAACGGTGAATATATTGAAACGCCGTTTTACAAGCATCTCAATTACTGCCGTTACCCGTCAGACGCGGTAAACGGAATTCTCGAGCTCGGCTCCTTCCAGGAAGGAGAAACGGTTGAGATTCAGGTGATGCGCACCAGCAAATACGACCTGCAGACCGGAACCGTTCAGCTCGGTTATTTGTCTTTGGACAAGTGGGACGCGCTGCGGAACAATCAGATGAAGCTTTCTGATTTGAACCGCAGCAAAACCGGTCTGAGCTTCGATTACGAAAACACGGATGGCAGCCGCTATCTGTTCCTTCCCATCAGTTATGACAGCGGCTGGAAAGCCACGGTGAACGGCGAAGCATGCCAAGTGGAAAAGGCGCTCGGCGCCTACCTGGCCGTAGAACTGCCCGCAGGCAGCGGTCACGTCGCGCTGCGCCACACCACGCCGGGGCAGGGCGTCGGCGTCGCGCTCAGCCTTGTCGGTCTGCTCGGCGTCGGTCTGCTTCTGCTCTGGCGCAAGCGGGATTACAGAATCAATCGGAAAGCGGCGCTGTTCGTTTTCGTTCCGTTCGTGTTGGTTTATGCCGCCGCGATTCTCGTCGTGTACGTTGCGTCCTTCCTGATGTACGTGAAATTCTTACTGCCCATCTTGGTAAACAAGCTGAAAAAGCCGTTCTGACGTTCAAAGGAGTAAAACCATGGGGAAGATCATAGCCATTGTCAACCAAAAAGGCGGCATGGGCAAAACCACCACCGCCGTCAACCTCACCGCCGCCGTCGGTGCGCTGGGCAAAAAGGCGCTGCTGGTCGATATCGACCCGCAGGGCAACGCCACGAGCGGTCTGGGTGTCAACAAAAGAGAGATCGCACTGTCGTCCTACGACAACATCATCAACGGCGTTCCCGCCGAAAAAACGATCCTTCATTCCCCGTTCAAAAACGTGGACGTGATCCCCAGCAACATGGACCTGGCGGGCGCGGAGCTGGAACTGGTGGACGTGGAACGGCGCGAAGCCAAGCTGAGACTGAGCCTCGCGCCGATCAAGAGCCAATATGACTTTATCTTTTTGGATTGCCCGCCCTCGCTGGGGCTGATCACCCTCAACGGGCTGTGCGCGGCGGATACGCTGCTCGTCCCCATCCAATGTGAATACTACGCGCTGGAGGGCTTATCTCAACTGATCTCGACCGTGCGCAGCATCAAGCGGCTGTATAACCCGCTGATCGACATCGAGGGCGTACTGTTGACGATGTACGACGGGCGGCTGAACCTGACACAGCAGGTCGTGGACGAGGTCAAGCGCTTCTTCCCGCAAAAGGTGTTCGCCACGGTCATCCCCCGCACGGTACGCTTATCCGAAGCGCCGAGCTACGGGCAGCCGGTGAAATACTACGACCGCACGTCCAAAGGTACGCTCGCCTATGACAATCTGGCGGCGGAACTGATTCAGAAAAACGGAGGGTAAGGAAACATGGCGATGAAGAGAAGCGGTCTCGGGCGCGGACTGGACGCGCTGCTGATCGACAATTCCATTGAAAACACCACCGCCGCTTCCGCGGTGAAGCTGAAGCTGACCGACATTGAACCGAATCGGGGTCAGCCGCGCAAGCATTTTGACGAAACGGCGCTGGACGAACTGGCGCAGAGCATTGAAAAACACGGCGTGATCCAGCCGCTGCTGGTGCGTCCGCTGTCGGACGGCAGCTACCAGCTCGTGGCGGGCGAACGCCGCTGGCGCGCTGCGCGCATGGCGGGGCTGACCGAGGTGCCGGTCGTCATCCGCGACCTGAGCGAGGAAGACGCGATGGCGCTCTCGCTCATTGAAAACCTGCAGCGCGAAGATTTAGACCCGATCGAAGAGGCGGAGGGCTACCGCACGCTGATGGAGACCTGCGGCATCACGCAGGAGGAAGCCGCCGCGCGCGTGGGCAAAAGCCGCCCCGCCGTCGCCAACCTCATGCGCCTGCTCGGGCTGCCCAAAGAAGTGCGCGACATGGTAAGCGTTGGCACGCTTTCCGCGGGTCACGCCAGAGCGCTGCTCCCGCTGGCGGACGACGCGCTGATCGCGCAGTTCGCCAAAGAGATCGTGGAAAAAGGGCTTTCGGTGCGGCAGACCGAACAGTGGGTCAAGGACTTTTTGAAGGTCAGAAAACCGAAGGCTCCGAAAGAGCGCAGCAAATATCTCACGGAGGTCGAGCTTTCCCTTTGCGAAGTGCTCGGGCGCAAGGTCAGCGTTCGGGGCAGCGAAAAGGGCGGCACGATCACCATTGAGTTTTTCGATAAGAACGACTTGAAAAAGCTTTCCGAAATGTTTGAGGATTGACACATGGCACTCGACGGAATCACCCTGCATTTTCTTAAAGAAGAGATCGGCAGCGCCCTCATCGGCAGCCGCATCGAAAAGCTGCACCAGCCTTCGCGCGAAGAGCTGGTGCTCGTTTTCCGCAGCCGGAACGGGGTGCGGCGCCTGCTGCTCAGCGCGCGGGCGCAGTCACCGAAAATCCATTTCACCGAATACCCACCGGAGAATCCCGACAAGCCGCCCATGTTCTGTATGCTGCTGCGCAAGCACCTGACCTCTGCCCTGCTCACAAACGTGCGGCAGGAAGGGCTGGAACGCGCGCTGTTTCTGGACTTTGACGCGACGAACGAGATCGGCAGCCGCGTCAAGCTCACGCTCGCCGTTGAGATCATGGCGCAATACAGCAACATTATCCTGATTAACTGTGAAGGGACTATACTTGACAGCATCAAGCGTGTGGACAGCGAAAAGTCCTCGCTGCGGCAGATTCTGCCGGGGATGCTGTATCGTCTGCCGCCCAAGCAAAACAAACCCGATCTGACCGAGGTCAGCGCCGCGGACGTAGTGCGTAACATGGCGCAGTTCTTTGAAAAATCAAGCAGTTCGGCGCTGTTGAGCAGCGTGCAGGGTATCAGCCCGATCGTCAGCCGCGAGGTCGTATTCCGCGCGCTGAACGAAGATAAGCGCGTGAGCCTGCTGACCGACGCCGACGAGGCCGCCTTAGTTGCCGAAATTGACAAGTTGAAAGACTTTACAAACAAAAAAGAAGCATTCCCCTGCTCCGTGGCGGACGCAGGCGGAAAACCGCTGGATTTTTCGTTTCTGCCCATCACGCAATACGGCACGAACGCCATTGTGAAATCCTTCGACAGCTTTTCCGCGCTGCTCGATTCGTTCTATTACGAGCGCGACCGGCTGGAGCGCACCAAGCAGAATTCCGCCGAGCTGCAAAAACTCGTGGCGAATCTCATTCAGCGCACGGCGAAAAAGCTCGACCTGCAGCGCGGTGAACTGAAACAATGCGCCGACCGCGAGCAACTGCGGATCAAGGCGGAGCTGATCGCCGCCAACCTCTACTGCCTGCAAAAGGGCGCGCCGTTTTACGACGTGGTCAATTATTATGACGACAACAAGCCCCTGCGCATCACCGCCAATCCGGCGCTGACTCCCAACGAAAATTCTCAGAAATACTATAAGGAATATCGCAAGGCGAAGACCGCCGAGCAAAAGCTCACCGAGCTCATCGCCGCGGGCGAGGACGAGCTCGCCTACCTCGAAACGGTGGCGGACGCGCTCACCCGCGCGGAAACCGCCGCGCAAATTGCCGAAATCAAAGCGGAACTGACGCACACGGGCTATCTCAAACAAAAACAAAAGGGCGCAAGCAAGGCACCCAGACCGCTTGCCCCCGATTCGTTTGTTTCGGACGACGGATTTTTGATTTTAGTGGGACGGAACAACGAGATGAACGACCGTCTTTCGCTGAAGACCGCCGCCAAAAACGATCTTTGGTTCCACACGCAAAAATTCCCCGGCTCCCACGTGGTGGTGGTGACCGAGGGAAAGGAAGTGCCGGAAACGACCATGCGGCAGGCCGCCGTACTCGCCGCTTACCACAGCAGCGCGCGGCAGTCCTCCGGCGTTCCGGTGGATTACACCGAGGTGCGCAATCTGAAAAAGCCGGTGGGCGCGAAACCCGGCAAGGTGATCTATCACGTCTACAACACGGTCTACGTCACGCCCGACCGAGAACTCGTGATGAAACTGAAAAAGTGAGGGTGAATATGGATGGCTAATCTGATCGTCGTATGCGGTCCTCAGGCCGTCGGCAAAATGGTTGTCGCAGAAAGCCTGCGGGACAAGCTGAAATACAACATGATGATGAATCACGACAGCATTGAGATCTCCAACAGGATCTTCGGCTTCGCTACGCCTGCCCAGAAGGAATTCAACGCGAGCTTTCGTGAAAAAGCATTTGAGCTGGCCGTCAAATATGACGTCGATCTCGTGTTCACCTATGTCTGCGCGTTTGACTGTCAGGAAGATAAGGATTATCTGACAAACCTGCATGACCTTTTCACGAAAAACTCAGGCGCGTTTTATTTTGTGGAACTCAGCGCAAAACTGGAAACGAGGATCGCCAGAAACGAAACGCCATATAGAATGGAGCGCAAGCCGTCAAAAAAGAATCTGGAATGGAGCAGAACTGATCTTCTGGAAACCGCTGAAAAATATCGGCTAAATTCCGAAGAAGGCGAGGTCTGGTTTGCCAACCACCTGAAAATCGACAACACCGACCTGACACCGGGTCAGGTCGCCGATCGGGTTATCGAGGCGTTTGGACTCACCGCAAACGATAAAGAGGAAAAGGAATACCGTTTCGGCGTCTGAAGGCAACACACAAATCGTAATTTGTCGCAGACAAATTATGATTTGAGCAGATAGCGGATAGAAAATTGCTGTTGGGAGAAACGAGCTATCGGCTATCAGCTATCGGCTTCAGGCGTCAGCCTGACAAATTGCGGTTTGCAAAGGAGAGAACAAGCTATGAAAAAAACATTTTTGCTGATCGTGCCATGGATCTTTCTGCTTTTACTGACAGGTTGTGAGAAATACAATTCAAGCTATAAAGCCATCGGCTTTGTCCATTCCAACAGCTCGGCTTCAGCGGAGATGAGCTTCTATTCCTTTGAGGGCACGATGGTATTCAAGTTGAAAAGCTCCGGTGAAGGCGATTTGAAGTATACGGCTAAGCTTGAGTCGGGTACTGCTACGGTCTACTATGATTATGGCGGAACCAAATCAGAGCTTTTCACGATCCATTCCGGGGAAGAGCTCGATTCGCATGGCGGGTATAGGGAAGCCGGCACCGTCTATATCATCGTAGAAACGAACGGAGAATGCATGAACGGATCGTTCAGCATCAGTGCAGAATAAACGAAGTTCGTGGAATTCCGATTTGAGCGGATAGCAGATAGCAAATAGCGGATAGCAAATTGCTTTCCGGGACACGAGATATCGGCTATCGGCT
>JAFTEL010000065.1 GCA_017453685.1 Clostridia bacterium | reverse complement strand
GATACATATGAGGCGTCAAACCAGTTTGGATATTTCGCACTGTCAAATTCATACTCGTGATTTTTCTTTGCATTTTCCAAATCACGCAGAGCGTTCCCGTAAAATGTTTTGTAATCCTCACAGTATTCGGAGTGAACCGTAGTGCAGGTTTCCGTATCCTCGTGAAAGACGTAATGGCACGGATGAATAACGTCATAGCAAATAAGCTCATCCGTCTTGTATAAATAATCCATTTTATAGTCGTCGCGCGAATTAAGTGCCTTCGAGAGAAGATACAGAAAATTCAGGTAAAACTTTGTGCCCGTATCTTTTGAGTATCTAACGAGTTCGGTTACGTCTATGCGCGCCGTCATTGACGTTGAGCACTTGCAGTCCTCAGTAAAGTGACGGTAAACGTCTTTTCTGTAATATGCTTCTTTATCAATAACCTTGTAATTCATATTCGCCCTCACAAATCCCGATTTGTTAAGTGGTCAGAGGTGTTTTTCGGCAATGCCCTCACTTCTTTGGCACAATTGCTCTTTTCATTTCGATCAGGCCGCCGATCGGAACGGGCAGCTGCTCCACACCGGCAAACGTTTTTTCAAAGTCGGTTTGGACTTCACCGAAGCAGTCGAAGACCCGAACGCGGTACGTGCCGTCGAGCTCAACAAAGACCCGTTCGCCCATGCTGCCGTTGGCGATGTAGATCGTTCCCGCCGCGTCCGGTTTGACCACTTTATCGACCGCGTAAACGCCCACCGCGCACGCGTCGCCCTCCACGGTTTTCGCCCACGTATAAAGCAGATGCGCTTCATACGCCGTCAGGTTTTTGCTTTGCAAAAGGGCTTTATGCTCCTTCAAAAAGCTGAGCCAGAAGCGCGCCATTTTCAGCGTGTTTTCGTCGAGCCGCTCCAGCCGGCCGGAAAACTGCATCACGCCAAACATACAGCTGATGATCTGCAGGGCGTTGATGCGCGGGTCTTCAAACGGCGCCATCATCAGCATATCGGAGTGAACGGCCTGATCGCCCATCAACATTCTGAGGTCCAGAATGGACGCGCGGTTTTTCAGGTAATCTCCGGCGCAGTCCGCCACGCGGAACAGGTTGCCGAAGCGCTTCATGTGCGGCCCGATGTAGCTCTGGCGGAATTCCAGCAGAATATTCGGCTTCATTTGCATGAGCGTCTGTACGATCCCGCTCATGCAAACGTCCACCGCGTCCTGCAGCGCGGGAATATCCATGCGCTCGTTGTACGGCGCGTTGGCGGAGGATTCCCGCCAGCAGTCGATGAAATCCAGCTTGAAGCCGTCCAAGTCCCAGTCCAAAAGCGCGTTCCGGAAGGTTTGGATCAGAAATTCACGCGTTTCGGGATAGCGCGGGTCGAGCACGGCGGCGGACAGCCCGGGCTCGTCGCGCAGCAGCATATTTCTGAATCGCTCATAATGCGCGCTGCGGTAGCCGATGAGCGGAACGCTGTACCACAGGATATATTTCATGCCGAGCTCATGCACCCGCCTGACGTGGGCGGCCATATCCGGAAATTTGCCGGGCGCGGGCAGCCAGTCGCCGCAGTAGGGATAGCTGCCGCCGCTGTCCTCCGTCTGCCAGCCGTCGTCCACGATGCACAGGGAAAAGCCCAGCTCTTTCGCGCGCCGACATTCCGCCTCCACATCCGCTTCGTTGACGTCCTGATGATAAGAATACCAGAAGGAATACAGCGGGTCGCGCGCGTCGTTCGGCACGTTCATCGGCGCCATGCCGCAGTCCTGAGCCCACCACGCAGCCACGTCCTCCACGGCGCTGCGCAGCGGCACCGGCCGCGTGTCGACGTACAGCGTGATCTGAGTTTCATATTGATCGGTGAATTGTTGAACGCCGAAGGAAAAATGCAGGTTCAGGCTGCCGGTCTGATCCCGCAGACCGTTTTTGAGTTCGACCAGCTTGCCGCATTCGGAAAGCGCCCAGCAATAGCGGTTGGTATCCGCGCCGTCAAAATAGCAGGTCACCGGCGCGTGGCTGGACAGCATGGAATGAAATCGGTCGTCCCAGTGCGGGTTCAGGTCGCGGCTCAGCCGGCAGCAGGCGTTCCATTGATACATCACGCCCGGCACGTCCGCCATCCAGCCGACCGTGAAGGCGTCGTCACGTTCGGCGTTCTCTTTTGTCCAGCCAAACCGAAAAACGGTTTTGGTCACGCCGTCTTTTTCGCTGATAGTTTGAATGGCGCAGGTTTGCCCGTCCGCCATCCGAACGGTGAAATTTTCAAGCTGTATGTTCATGTTACCGTCTCCCCAAAGTCAAAACCGTCTTTTCGATCTTAATGATATCGCTTTGCCGCAAATTTGCGCAGATCTGTTTATGCCCCGCAGAACGCCTCGATCGCTTCGCGGATATATAGCGCGGCGCCGTCGCCGTGCCGGTCGATATTTTCACGGAACCGTTCATCGGCTGCGTACATCTGCCCCAGTCCGAAGAGGATCTCGTTCGTGCAGGTGTAATAGTGTTCCGAAATGTATCCTTGCAGCCTGCCGACGAGCGATTGCGTTGCGGCGTCGTCCGGCCTCAGACCGCGCGCCATATGAGCGGCAAATTCGCCCATGACGGCGTCCAGCCCCTCGTTGATCTTTTGAGAATCGGCGGCGGAACGGGTCTTGGCTTTTTCCGAAAATTCGGCGTACGCCGCGGTGCCGCCCCATTTTTCTTTCGCTTCTTTCCGATAGTTGTCGTTCAATTGAAACACTCCATTCCGTTAAGAGGTAAATATTAAGAGGTCAGAGGTGTTCCTTTCAGCGAAGCTCCTGCTTCTTTGGAGCATTACCTCTTCATTCTTAATTCTGACCTCTGACCTTGACAAGTTCCGATTTATAAAATTTATTATACACGTTTCACCGTGATTCTTCAACCGCAGCCGCGCAGAAAAATAAACACCCGGGCAAACTTGCGTTTACTCAGGTGTATTGACGTTGATTCTTCTGTTTTCAGCCGCGCAGATTCAGGCGTTTCGCCGTGTCAATCAGCACCTGCAGGTCTTCCGGGTCAAGCGTTTGGGCAAGGGTATAAAGCTCATGCACCAGCTGAGGTTCTTTGATCTGAGGCGAAAAGAATTCCTGCAGCGTAACGCCGAGGTATTCGCAGATATAAAACAGCTCCGGCACGGAGGGGAACGCTTTGCCCGACGAGATGCCCTGGATATAGCCCTTGCTGTGGCCTAAATCAAGGCTCATTTTGTATTCGGAAACGCCCTTTTTGACGCGCAGCTCGGAGATTCTTGTTCTGATAAAACCGCTGTCCATTCCAATCACCCCTTATGGCAGTATTTTATACCGCCGTAAGAGGTAAGATTCCGCCTTAAAAGACCGATTTCACTTGAATTATACTTATTATATCGGTATAATCATGGCAAATCCTGCTGTTGTCAGCGGGAAAACGCATTTTGAAAGCGGGGTTGCTATGATTTGCACGTTTTTCGGGCATCGGGACACGCCGGCAGAGGTCAGGCCGCTTTTGCGGACGGTTCTGCTGGAGCTTATTGAGCATCAGGGAGTCGACCGCTTCTATGTGGGCTGTCAGGGCAATTTTGACGCGATGGCGCGCGAGCTGCTTTATGAGCTTGAGCGTTCCCACGAGATACGCTACGAGGTGGTTCTCGCCGCTTTGCCGAAGCAGACGGACACGGCCCTTGAGAAGCATCCTGCGCTGCTGCCGGAGGGCATTGAAAACGCTCCGCCGCGGTTCGCCATTGACGCCAGAAACCGCTGGATGGTCGACCGCAGTGATATTGTCGTGACCTACGTCAAGCGCCCTTTCGGCGGCGCGGCGAAGTTCAAGGAACTGGCCGAAAAGAAAAACAAAACGGTCATTGAACTAAACGGAAGGTCGTAAATCACGACAGAACCGGCGAAAATCTGCGCGTCAAAACGGATTGTTTTTTTCGCCGCACTCTGTTAAAATGGTAATCGGCAAAATTAACCGAAGGATGGGATGCTGAAATGACCACGAAAAAGAAAACGATCGTCTCCCTTTGCCTCTTTTTTCTGATCTTCGGCGGGCTGCTGCTGACCGCCACGTTCACCGATTTTCAAGTCAGCCGGATCCTGACGAAAAACACGCTGCCCGCGGGGCAATACTATGCCACCGGCGTATTCGGCGTGGTGTTTGAGTGCGTCGGCACGGCGCCGGAGCTTTTGCTCAGCTCGATCTGCGCGGCGATGCTGACCGTTTGGGCGAACCGCATCCGAAAGCCCGGCGCAGTCAGTACGCTCATGACCGTCGCCGGAGGCGCGGCAACGGCGGGGCTGTACCTGTGGGAGTTCTCCGACATGTTTGAATACGTCTGCCGCCACGTGCAGGCGCCCGAGGGCGGTCCGTCCTTCAAGGGCGTGCCTGCGTTTTTGTGGGGGATCGCGGCGTTTCTGGCGCTGCTGTGCGCCGCACTGACCCTGTTCGCGGTGAACTGTTTTTCGGATGAAACGCTGAAAAAGCTGCCGCGCTTCGCCTGCGCGACCATGGCTTCCATCGTGGTCGCCATTCTGCTGGTGCAGATCGTGAAAAACCCGATGGGGCGCATGCGCTACCGTTCCATGAACGTGATCGGCGATTTTTCCGGCTATACGCCGTGGTATGTGGCGAACGGGCAGCCGGATAAGACCTGGATGCGCGAGACCTTCGGCACGGCGGACGCCTTTAAGAGCTTCCCCAGCGGTCACACCCGCGCTGCCGCCGCTACGTTTTATCTGGTTTCGCTCGCGGACGTCATCGGCGCCAAAAGCCGCGGCCGCCGCGCGGCGCTGTGGTGCTTCGCGATCCTGTTTACAGGGCTGGTCGCCCTGAGCCGCATCATGGTCGGCGCGCATTTCTTCTCGGACGTGCTGGTGGGCGGCACGATCGGCTTTGCCGTTTGCATGCTGAGCCGGGAGTTTTTCCTGGTCGATCGCCGTCATCTGCGGGCGCTGAAAGGCTCGGACGAAAAAGCGGCGTCCTGAGCTCGGTCGACAAGTCAATACAGACAGAACAACGCCCCGACGGGTCACACTTATGTGCTCGTCAGGGCGTGTTTTATGCCTCTGATTAATAATCGGAATTTAGCGCTCGACGCGCGCGGAATTCCTTACTGAAAACTTAAAAATGATGGAAGGGCTTCGCCCTTACCCATTATACAATCCGAAGCCGAAGGCTTCCCTTAATTATTCATTCTTCAGTTTTCAGTATTTATTACGTAATTCGTCCGTGAAGAATTACGACAGCCCGATCGTTTTCCGTTTTACTCTATCCCGTCGCTGCCCGACAAAGCAAGTCCCGCTTTCCTTGCCTGACTGTGTTGAAGCCTGCGCGGGATGCGGTATTCCTTCCCGTCCTTGATCAGCCTTGCGCCCGTCTGATGGTAAGAGAACGCGGCCCCGTTTTCCGCGCATTGATCGTGAAGATCGCGCACCCACGCAAAATCGCAAACGCGGGCGTTCGGGCCGGATTCTCCGCCCGCCGAAACCAATCGGATCACGCCGGGATACGCGCGAAAATAAGGACGCAGATCGACGGCGGAGAGCATCGGCTCGACCATGACCGCGTGGCGGCGCAGCGGCAGAGAAAGATAGATCGGCAGCCTTTTCTCCGCCATCTCCGCGTTTTCACAGGTCACGGCGATCGTCACGTGTTCCCAGCCGCTGCCCCAGTCGGGCGGCAGGTGATCATAGATCCGTTCCGGTCGCTTGGTGATCATAAAAAAGGTGCAGTCGGCGCGCGTGCGGATGATGTCCCAGGCGTCCGATCTCCATTCATCCGCCGCGGGGTGAAAAAAGTCGGAGGAAAAGCAGGTGTCAATGCGGCTGCCGCCAGGCACCTTGTATTCCCCTTTGTATTCCCCGGAGCGAAGGATGCGGACAGGGAGATTGAAGTTTTGCGTTTTTTCAACCTTGGTCGGATCGCGTCCAACGCTCTCGTCCCGCCGGTACACGTAGCAGTTTTTGCATCCGGCGGAGACCTTCGTGCAGCCGTGCCACAGATTCCACCCAACGCTTTCCGGCGGTCTGAGATCGCTGCTTTGCTCCGGAAATAACCGTAACTGTTCCATCTTTTTTATCCCTGTTCGGTCAGAATGTTCATGTTTGTGCTTGCGGGGTCGAACAGCTCGCCCGCTTTGCCGCAGAATTCCGCCGTCACGTTTTTCAAATGTACGGTCAGCGGTTCGTCCGCGGCGCCGTCCACGCGGGAACTTTCTTGAAGCCCGATGAACCGCACGTTGTCAAAGGTCAGCTCCCGCAATCGGTCGCCCAGCTGCAGCGCAGCGGGCGAATCGGCGCGGTATTCGAGCACGTGTCCGGCGTTCTCCACGATCAGATTGCGAAAGACGATATTGCGGGAATGCTCTTTGGCAGGCATGGTCTCGCTGGCAAAAAAGATCATCAGGGCGATCAGGTTGTGCCGTCCCGCTTCCCGCGGGAGGACGTCCGTTTTCGAGCGAACGATCGTCACGCGGTGCGGGTAATAACCCGGGCCGCAGATATGGCAGTTTTCCGCCAGAATATCCACGCCGCCGATGCGAAACGCCTGACAGGAGGAATTCAGCACGCAGTTGTTGACGTGCAGATTGTGAATGTTGATCCCCGCGATGCAGTCGTCTCCCGTGCGGAACACGCAGCGGTCGATCTCCACATTTTCACAGCAGTGAAGATGGATCCCGTCGCTGCCGCCAAGACAGGTGACGTCCGTCATGGACACATCCGTGCAGGCGTCGAGCTGGTGCAGAAAATTGCCGCTGTGCTGCGCGGTGTAGCCCCGCAGCGTGACGCGGCGGCAGTTGGACAAAAAGATACCGTGCGGGCCGCGGTAGTTTTCTTCGCCGTCCGGATCGAAGCAGTTCCGACCGTCGATCACCGAACCCGGCTCGCCGAGAATGGCAATGTCTTCCGCGCCGTAGGCGGAGAGCATCGCGCGGCGGTACTCCTCTCTTCTTTTGAACCCGAAATGACGCGGGATCAGCTCCATATCCGTGCAAAGCCGCACGTCTTCCGGCACGTCGAACAGCGCGTAATCGCCGCAGTCTTCGCTCCCCAGCAGCACCGCGCCGCTTTCCAGATATACCGTCGTATGGGAATGGATCAGCAGACCGGAAATGAGATACGTCCCTTTCGGAAACACCACAGTCCCGCCGCTGACCCCGCACTGGTCAAGGATTTTCTGGATCGCTTCCGTCTGCGGGTTTTCCGCGTTCGGCGCGACCCCGTGATCGGATACACGATAGATGATTTCCGACGCGCTTATGCGTAAAGCGATTGGTTTCATGCGGCACCTCTTTTCCGAAATGAATATTGAAAACTGAAGAATGAATAATGAAAAATTGAGGGAAGCCTTCGGCTTCGGAGTATATTATGATGGGTAAGGGCGGAGCCCTTCTGTTCGCTCAATGCAGCGGCGGAAGCGAGTGGATATCATAATTGTCGTAATAGACCTCAAACGCCGTTTCGACGTCGCCGAACAGTTCGATCAGGGCGCCTGCCTGGAACATGGTCGAAAGCGTGCCGGACGGGGCTTTCCACGCGGCGTTCGACACCACTTCCAGCTTCTCGTTCCCCGGCGCGTTGGCGCGGAGGATCGCTTCGGCTTTGAAAAGCAGCTCGCCGGTCGCGATGTGGTAGTCGCTCGACACGATGGCGAGCTTCTTCACGGACGGATAGCGGGACGTCAGAATGTCATAGGTAAAGATCGCGTTCTGCGCGGTCGTCAGCGAGTTGTCCTCCACAATGATGCGATTCTTTTCGATCCCCTGTTCCGCGAGCCATTTCGCCATCTCACCGGCTTCGGTCGCGGCTTCGTTCTCCTCCGCCGTGCCGCCGCCCGTGCAGACGATGTAGGATCGGGGATATTTTTTCGCGCTGTTCAGGGCGACCGTCAGCCGCTCGATCAGCTCCTCTTTCATCGTCCCGTCGGGTTCCAGCTGAAAGCCCAGAACGACAATGCAGAGTTCATCCGTGTCGGGCAGTCCGTCGGGCAGAACGTCATAATGCAGCGGCTTGCCGAGCTCCTCGGACGTCCACAGCTCCATGATCTTCGTCCAGCGCACGCCCGCGCTCTGATCCGCCGCCGCAAGCTCGTTCAGCAGGGTTTCGATCCTGTCCGACGCCTCTGCGCCGTAGGTGCCGTAATCAACGGCGATCTCCTCCACGGTTTTTTCCAACGCTTTCGGATCTTTGGAAGCCATTTGGTTCTGGCTTTGCTTCTGACACCCGACGCAGAGGAAGAGCAGGCAAACCGCCAGCACAACGCAGATCGTTTGACTGAAAAGAATTCTGTTCATCATTTTGCTCCTTTCAATTCCGAATTTGCAACAGGGATTATACACCCTTTGCCGCATTTCTTCAACCGTTGGCGCCGAAAAGAAAACAATCATAACGGATCATATCCGTTGGAACATCTATTGCGCAGTCGGGCGAATCGTGATAGAATGAAGCGGAATCAACACTGGCACAGGGAGGAAAGGATATGCAAACGATCCGAAAAGGGCTTGCTCTGCTGCTGGCGCTGCTGTGCGTCGTGACGCTGTTCGCGGGCTGCGCCGAGTTCATAGAGCCGGACGAGCCCTATACCGATCCGGCGCCGCAGACCACCGCCGCCCCGCAGACCGAGGCGCCCACGAGCAACGCGCCGACGCAGCCGCGCACAACGTCGCCGCCCACCACCAAATTCAAGCTCGACAGGAACGGCAGCTATTACAGCCGCGACGACGTGGCGCTGTATATCCACACCTACGGTCATCTGCCGTCGAATTATCTGACGAAGAAGCAGGCGCAGGCGCTCGGCTGGTCGGGCGGCAGTCTGGAGCCGTACGCCCCGGGCAAGGTCATCGGCGGCAGCCGTTACGGCAACTATGAAGGGCTCCTGCCCGAAAAGTCCGGCCGGTACTACACGGAATGTGACATCGACACGCTGGGCAAGTCGAAGCGCGGCAGCAAGCGCATCGTTTATTCCAACGACGGGCTGATCTATTACACCGGCGACCACTATAAGAGCTTCACACTGCTTTACGGGGAGGAATAGTCATGCAATACGTATTTCTGGACGGCGCGCGCATCCTTTCCAACGCGGACCTGCACGCCGTGTTTGCCGCCGAGCTGATGTTGGAGGAAGATTACGGCCGCAACCTTGACGCGCTGCACGACGTTCTGACCGACCTCACCGAACCGCTCGGGATCGTGATCGTGAACGAAGCGCTTCTGCGCGAGCACCTCGGCCGCCGCGCCAACGGCTTTTTCCGGCTGCTGCGCGATCTGCAGGCGGACGGCGCCGTGCGCTTTGCGGTGATTTCTTTGGACGAGCCGAAGGCGTGACGCGCCGGCCTGGCTTTTCTTGACATTCCCGCCGCGGCTCAGTATAATTAAGATTAAGGTAAAAATAAAGGAGAGATCGCTTATGTATACAGAAGAAAACGGCAAGATCTGGCTTGCCACCGGCAGTGAGCGCGTTTATCTGAACCCCTCGATGGCCAACCGTCACGGGCTGATCGCCGGCGCCACCGGAACGGGCAAAACCGTCACGCTCAAGGTCATTGCGGAATCGTTCAGCGAAATGGGCGTGCCCGTCTTCATCGCCGACATCAAGGGCGACGTTTCCGGCATGTGCCTGCCCGGCTGCGAAAACAAACATATCCGCCGCTCGATCGACACGATGGGGATCGAGAATTTCAACTATACCGCGTTTCCCGTCCATTTCTTCGACGTTTACGGCAAGCTGGGTCACCCCGTGCGCACCACGATCTCCGACATGGGGCCGGAACTGCTGGCGCGTCTGCTGGGCCTGAACGATATTCAGAGCGGCGTGCTGCGCATCGTGTTCCGCATTGCCGACGACAACGGTCTGCTGCTTCTCGATCTCAAGGATCTGCGCTCCATGCTGCAGTTCGTGGCGGATAACGCGACCGAATACAAGATCCGCTACGGCAACGTGTCCTCGCAGTCGATCGGCTCCATCCAGCGCGCGCTGCTGACGCTGGAGGACGAGGGCGGCGACGTCTTCTTCGGCGAGCCGGCGCTGGACATCGGCGATTGGTTCGACTGGGGAGCGGACGGCCGCGGCGTGATGAACATTCTCGAATGTGCCGAACTGTTCCAGCATCCGCTGCTTTACAGCACGTTCCTGCTCTGGATGCTCACGGAACTCTATGAGCTGCTGCCCGAAGCGGGCGACCTCGACAAGCCGAAGATCGCTTTCTTCTTTGACGAAGCACATCTGCTGTTCAAGGACGCGCCGAAAGCTCTGCTTGAAAAAGTGGAGCAGGTCGTGCGTCTGATCCGTTCCAAAGGCGTTTCGGTCTGGTTCATCACCCAGAACCCGATGGACATTCCGGAATCCGTTTTGGCGCAGATCGGCAACCGCGTGCAGCACGCCCTGCGCGCTTATACGCCCAACGAACAAAAAGCCATCCGTGCCGCCGCCCGTTCCTTCCGCGTGAACGACGCGTTCAACACGGAGACGGTGCTGCAGGAGCTTGCCACCGGCGAAGCGCTGGTCTCGGTGCTCGATGAAAAGGGCATTCCGGGCGTCGTGCAGCGCGCCAACATCCTGCCGCCGAAAAGCTCCATGGAAGCCGTGGCGCCTGCCGTGATCGGCACCGTGCTGGCCACGTCGCCGCTGCTCGATAAATACGCCGCGGCGCTTGACCGCGAATCCGCCTATGAGATTCTCACCGAAAAAGCGGAACAGGCCTCCCGCGAAGCCGAAGAGCTGGCGCGCCAGAAGAAAGAGGAAAAAGAGCGCCAGCTGGCCGAAAAGCAGCGTCTGGCCGAGGAAAAGGCCCGCGCCGCCGAAGAAAAGCGAGCCGCCGCGGAAGAAAGACGCCTTGCCAAAGAGGAAAAAGAGGCCGAACGCGCCCGCCAGCAAAAGCGCAAGAGCTCGTCCTCCGGCGCCATGAACACGATGGTGAACAAGGCCGCCTCCTCCGCGATGAATACCATCGGCCGCGAGGTCGGCAAACAGCTCATCCGCGGTCTCTTCGGCACGATGAAAAAATGAACAAACGCAAAAAACTGCCTGCAGATGCGGGCAGTTTTTTTGTACCAATCAATCGGAGTTTTGCGCGCTCGACGTGCGCAAAATTCCGCGCAACTTTATATTGAAAAGGCAGAGCGATGATGCTATACTGAAACAGGTATGACCGAATCAAAACGAAGGGCAGAGGCTGCCGTTCGTTGACGGAAAGGATGTTGCATATTGTCTCAGATCAAAGATTTTGACGCCGTCGCTTCGCTGGAAGCAATGGACGCCCACGTGGACGATTGGCGCGACGCGACCAAGGGCAAACAGAGAGGCATTTTCTCGTTTGACGATCTGGTGAAAGTCAAGCTGAAAACGCTGAAAAAAAGAATCTTCACCGACATTGAGTCCATCCCCGCGTGGAAGATGAAGGAGTGCATCTACAAAGCGCCCGGCGAATACGAGTATTTCTACGACGAGTGGAAGGACCTGAACGTGGGTGATAAGTGGGGCAACAACGGCTGGAGCGCGTTTTTCAAAAACAGCTTCGATTTGCCGCAGCGCTTCGCGGGCAAAAAGGTCACGCTCAACGTCTATTTCGGCGGCGACAGCTTAGTGACGCTCAACGGCGAGCCCTATCAGGGGCTTGACCCGTTCCGCAACAGCGTGCTGCTCACCGACTGCGCGCAGGGCGGCGAGCACTTTGACGTGGATATCGAATCCTACTATGTGTGGCATTCCAACGAATCCACCGTCAAGACGCTCTCCTGTTCGTTCATCGGCTGCGTCGACCCCGAGATCGAAGACGTCTACTGGGATTTCAAGGCCGTGTTCAACGCGCTGTTCATGCCCGTGCTCGACAAGGGGCTGGCGGAAGTCATCCGCGCCGCGCTGAAAGAGGCGTTCCTTCATGTCAATTTCGATCTGGAGGGCGAGGACTTCAAAGCCGAGCTGCGCGTCGCCAAGCAGATTTTGCAGGACAAGGTCTACAACAACCCGAACTACGCTTCCGAGGGCACGCTTTCGCTCATCGGCAACTCCCATCTGGATATCGTGTTCATGTGGGCTTATAAAGAATACGTCCGCAAGCTCGGGCGCACCCATGCCACCATGCTGCGCCTGATGGAGCAGTACCCCGATTTCATCTTCTCCCAGAGCACCGTGCCGACCTATATCGAAATGCAGAACTGCTACCCCGCGCTGTTTGAACAGGTCAAAAAGCGCATGGCGGAGGGACGCTGGGAATACATCGGCGCCATGTGGGTCGAGCCGGACTGCAACCTCATCAGCGGCGAATCCTTCGCCCGCCAGCTGCTGCACGGCGTGCGCTACGCGGAAAAGACCTTCGGCGTCACCCCCAAGACCTGCTGGGTGCCCGACGTGTTCGGCAACGGCTACGCCATGCCGCAAATCCTCAAAAAAGCGGGCGTCGAATATTTTGTGACGCATAAAATGGGCATCTGGAACGACACGAACCCGTGGCAGTACCACACCTTCTGGTGGGAAGGCCCCGACGGGTCCAAAGTGTTCTCCATCGTGCCGCCCACCCATTTCATCGGCACGGTCGAGGCTGACTCGCTCAAGATGAACTGGGAGCGCTACACCGATAAAGCCACCATCGGCGAATCCATGTATTGCTACGGCTGGGGCGACGGCGGCGGCGGCGTCGACACCGAAATGCTCGAATACGTCAAGCGCTATAAAAAGTTCCCGGGTCTGCCGCAGACCAAGGTGAGCAAGATCGAGGATTCCCTCGCCCGCATGAAGGCGAAGGCGACAGAAACGAATATCCCGACGTGGAAGGACGAGCTTTATCTGGAAGAGCACCGCGGCGTGCACACCACCAAGGCGAAGCTGAAAAAATACAACCGCCGCTGCGAAAACGAACTGCGTCAGGCGGAGATCTTCGCCTGCGTCGCCATGCAGAAGGGCGACGAATACCCGCAGGAAAAGCTCAACGAAGCGTGGCAGCGCCTGCTCACCACGCAGTTCCACGACGGGCTGCCCGGCTCGCACATCACCGAAGTGTTCCACGACATGTGCGAAGAATATGAAGCGATCCTCGCCATCATCAAAGAGGTGAAGAACAAGGCGCTCGACACCATCGCCGGCAGCATCAACGGCAGCCAGATCTACGGCATGCCCTTCGCGCTGTTCAACGCGCTGGGCAAGGAGACGACCGCGAAGGTGGAGCTGCCCTATCAGGAGGCGGAAATCTACACGCCCGACGGCGAAAAGGTGCCCGTTCAGGCCTACACCAAGCCCGACGGCAAGCGTGTGCTCTGCTTCGTGGCGAAGAACGTGCCCGCCTGCGGCTACAAGGTCTATTACGCCAAGCCCGCGCCCGTGCCGGCCGATATCAGCGACGATCCGAGTGCGTTCGGCGGCGAAGTGGAGATCGAAAACGAGTTCTTCTCCTTGAAATTTGACGATCGCGCCGAGCTGGTCAGCATTTTCGATAAGAGAAACGCCCGCGAGGTGCTTGCCGGCAAGGGCAACGTGTTCCGCTTTTATGAGGACCTGCCCGGCAAATACGACGCGTGGGACATCGTCGCCACCTACGTCGACCGCGAGTTCGACACGCCCGCCGGCAGGATCGAGCGCATGGTCAAGGGCGACGTGTTCACCTGCGTGACCGTCTCCAAAACCATCAACCGCTCCCGTGTGCTGCAGAATATCATTCTCTATAACGAGCTGGACCGCATCGACTTCGACACCTTCATCAGCTGGCACGAGCAGGAAAAGCTGCTCAAGGTCGGGTTCGACGTGGACGTGGAAGCGAAGAAGTTCACGCGCGACATCGCCTACGCCACCATCGAAAGCTCGAACTACCGCTACAACCCCTACGACAAGGCGAAGTTTGAGGTTTCCGCGCATAACTTTATTGACATGAGCGAGGACGGCTACGGCGTTTCGATCCTCAACGACTGCAAGTACGGCTATGAGGTCGACAAAAACCGCATGATCGTCACCCTCCTCAAAGCGCCGATGAATCCCGATCCCGAGAGCGACCGGGGCGACCACACGTTCTGCTATTCGCTCTACCCGCACGCGGGCGACTGGAAGGACGCGGGCACGCTGCAGCAGGGGCTCGCCTTCAACAATCCCTTCACCTCGGTCGTCATCAAGCCCGAGAGCAAGGGCGATCTGGAAAACAGCTTCGTGAAGGTCTCCGCCGACAACGTGCCGCTGGAGGCGCTGAAAAAGTGCGAGGATGAGGACGCTTACATCATCCGCTTTGTCGAAAAGGCGGGGCGCCGCACGAAGGTGGACGTTGACTTCTTCGCCGAAATCGAAAGCGCCGCCGAGGTCAACCTCCTCGAACGCGAGGATGAAGCTTACGCGGGCTTTGACGGCAAGCGGCTTTCGTTTGAGATCAACCCGTTTGAGATCAAAACCTTCAAGCTGTTCGTAAAATAAGAAACGCAGACAGTCGGGCATCCGGGGTCGGATGCCCGACTTTTTTCGTGTTACCGTTTGTAACCGTTCTTGTTCAATTTGTTAAACAGTTTTAATTGTTTTTTTATTTTCTCAGAATAGAATAATGCCCGTTTGAGAAGGAGGTGACGAAATGGAACCAACCCCGTTTATCGCTGTCAGAGGGCTGCGCAAGGCCTATGTGATGGGGTCTGAAGTCGTCGTCGCGCTGCGCCGGATCGATCTGGAGATCGCACAGGGCGAAATCTGCTGCGTGTTCGGCGCATCGGGCTCCGGCAAGAGCACGCTGCTGAATCTGCTGGCGGGCATGGAGCCGCCCACCGAGGGCGAGATCGTCATCGACGGGCAGACCGTGACGCAAATGAATGAAAACGAGCTCGCCGCTTTTCGGCAAAAAAACATCGGCTTCGTATTTCAGGCCTACAATCTTCTGCCGATGCTCACGGCGACCGAAAACGTCGCCCTGCCGCTTGCGTTTTGTGGCGCGGAACAAAAGCGGCGGGACGCGGCGGCGAAAGCGGTGCTTCAGGCTGTCGGTCTGGGCGATCGCCTGAACCATTACCCCGCGCAGATGTCCGGCGGTCAGCAGCAGCGTGTGGGGATCGCCCGCGCTTTCGTCACCAGACCGAAGCTGATCTTTGCCGATGAACCGACCGGCAACCTCGATTCCAGAACCACACAGGATATTATGAAAATGATCGTCGGTTTTGCCCGAAAATACCGCGAGACCATGATCATCGTCACGCATAACCCCGAGCTTGCCGGATACGCCGACCGCGTGATCACGCTGAAGGACGGCGAGATCATCAACGATCAGAAAAAGGAGAGTATTTTACCATGAAAACCAAACGTTTTGCCGCACTGCTGCTGGTGCTGCTGTTCGCCGTGAGCGCGTTCACGCCGGTCTTCGCCGAAGGGGAAGAAGAGGACGGCGTCGGGCTGAGCAGCCAGAGCATCGTGGAGGATTACAGCGTGACAACGCCGAGCGGCAAGCTCACCAAGGGCGCGACCGCCGTGATCGTCGTGAAGGTGCGCAACCCCCTGCTCCTCACCGCCGACGGCAAAGCCATCGACGTGACCCGCACCTCCGACTCGTTCAAGGGCGGGTCCGTCAGCGTCGCGGTCACCTCGGCGGACGATAAGCCGCTGGAATACACCGTGACCTTTACCGACGTGCAGTACACCGGCAAAGGGAACAGCCTGAACAGCTTCGTGCTTTATCGGGACTGCGATCTGCCCGTGGAGCCGCTGAACGTGACGGTCGAGGAATGTGTGGAATACGTCGAGCCGACTGCCGACCCGAAACCGCTGCCCGTGCCGGAGCTGCAGATCAATCGGGGCGAGATGGAGCAGCCCGTCAAAGCGGGCGAAAGCTTCAAGGTCAGCGTGAATATCACCAACGCTTCCGCCGCGGCCGCCAACGGCGTGATCGCCGTGTTCGAGCCGGGCGAAGGGCTGATGCTGGAAGAGAGCAAAACCTCCAAAGCCGTCGGCACCGTCGGCGCCAACGGCTCGGCTTCCGTGACGGTCGCGCTCAAGGCGGCGGGTTCGATCGAAACAACGCCGCTCACGCTGGGCGTTTCGCTCAAATATACATACGCTGCCGCCGAGGGAACGGCCGAGGGCGCAGCCGAAGAAAAGCTGCTGATCCCCGCCGCCGTCAGCAAGGCGAACGACCCGACCAAAAGCAGCGCCGCGACCCCGAATATCATCGTCACCAAATACTCCTGCGGCAAAGATTCCGTTGCCGCCGGTGAAAAATTCAAGCTGACGGTTTCGTTTTGCAACACCAGCAAGACCACCGCGGTGGACAATATCGTGATGGCGGTCGATACGGGCGAGAGCCTGTCCATCACCTCCGCCTCCAACACCTATTATTTTGCGGCGCTCAAGCCGAACGAGACCAGAACGCAGACCATCGAAATGCAGGTGCCCGCCAACGCCGCCGTGACGAGCGCGAAGGCGGAGATCTCGTTCCGCTATGAATATGTTTCCGCCGGCGAGCGGGTCTCCGCCAACGCGAGCGAGAGCCTCTCCGTGCCGGTCTATCTGCCCGACCGCTTTTCGCTCGCCGAGCCGGAGCTGCTCACCGCCGTGCAGGGCAGCGAAGTGAACGTGTCCGTGCCCTACGTCAACCGCGGCAAGAGCGAGGTCGGCAACGTGGAGGCGAAGATCGTCTTTGCCGCCCCGGGGGACGCGACCTGTGAACAGCCGAGCCAGATGCTGGGCAATTTTGAGGCGGGCAAGAGCGGCACCATTGACTTTTTCTTCACGCCGAACGTGGCGGGAGAACTGAAGTTCAACATCGTCGTGTCCTATGAGGACGAAATGACCGAGCCGAAAACCATTACCCTGCCGCTGACTCTGACTGTGGAGGAGTCCGTTGAGGACGATATTCTCCCCGACGACGGTGATATGGACGGCGAAGAGGAACACGCGGCGCTGAACCCCGCGCTCATCGCCGCCGCAGTCGGCGCGCCGGTGCTCGCCGGTGTGGTCGTGTTTGTCGTGCTGCGCCGAAAGAAAAAGAAAAAAGCCGCCGATACGCTGCCGGAGGGCTTTGACTGGGGTGACGGCGCGGCAAGCGAACAGGAGCAGGACGAATGAACCTGAAAGACATTCTGCAAATGTGCGCACAGAATCTGCGCCGCCGCAAGGGACGCACGTTCCTCTCGGTGCTCGGCGTGGTGGTGGGCTGCTGTTCCATCGTGTGCATGATGTCCATCGGCGTGGGTATGACCGCCTCGCAGGAGCAGTGGATCAGCGAAATGGGCGACCTGACCGCCATTGACGTGTATCAGAACTACATGTCGGACACGAAGCTGGACGACGCGCTGGTCACGGCGCTGGAGAGCACGCCGCACGTCAAAACCGTGGCGGCCAGGCTGGGACTGGACAACGCCGATTTTACGACGACCATTTCCGCCGGCAGCAGCGACCGCTACGTGGTCTCCTACGCCGACGTTGCCGCTTATGAGCCGGAAACGGCGCGGCAGCTGGGCTATACGCTGCTGGAAGGAAAGCTGCCCGACCAGAAGGGGACCGTCGCCGTCGGCGAACTGTTTGAATACGCCCTGACGGACAGCAGACGGCCGGAGGGACGCAACACCGTGGAATACTACGACCCCGAAACGGGCGAAGAGCTGACCGGCGAGGACAGACCGAAGCCGTTCATCAGCTTAACGGGCGGCAAGATCAACCTCAGCGTGACCGACGAAAACGGCAAGGTGATCTACAGCGAGAGCTTTCAGGTCGTGGGCAAGCTGAAGCAGGATTACAACGTCGGCAGCGAGACCGACGCCGGTGTGCTCATGCAGGCGGAGGACTTGAAGCAATTCTGCTTCAACGCGCAGAAGGCGGCGAATATCAAGCGAAAAACGCCCGCCTATTCCGCCGTGAAGGTATTTGCGGACGATATCAACAACGTCTCCGCCGTGGAAGAAGCTATTCGGGGCATGGGCTATGAGACCTCCAGCATGGAGAGTATGCGCGAATCGACCAAAAAGGAAATGGCGACCGTTCAGCTCGCGCTGGGCGGTATCGGCGCGGTGAGTCTGCTGGTGGCCGCCATCGGCATCATGAACACCATGATCATGTCCGTTTCCGAACGCACCAAGGAGATCGGCATCATGAAGGCGCTCGGCTGCTGCGTTGCGGATATCCGCAAGCTGTTTTTGCTGGAAGCCGCCTCCATCGGGCTGCTCGGCGGCGCAGTCGGGTCGGCGCTGAGCTGCCTGATCTCGGCGGTGATCAATCTCATTTATCTGCAGTCCGGCAGCGCGGGCGAGATCGAGGGCAGCGTTCTTTCCTACCTGCTCGCCTCCCCGCAGCGCATCTCCGTCATTCCGCTTTGGCTGTTCCTGTTCGGGCTGCTGTTCTCCATGCTCATCGGCCTTGTTTCCGGCGCTTATCCCGCCGGAAAAGCGGTCAAAATTTCGCCCCTCGAAGCCATGAAAAACGAATGAAACAAAAAACGGTTCCTGTCCGCTCAGACAGGAGCCGTTCTTTTTTGCGCTTGAATTCCGCCGGTTTTACTGATATACTCAAAGAAAAAAGCAAAGGAGAGAGATTTATGTTATTCGGAGACGGTTCCGCGCTGGCGAAGGCGGCGGCCGAGGCGGCAAAAGCCGCGGTGCGCACCACGGACAACTTCAACTGGACGTTCATCGCCCTGCTGGCGGTGGTCATTGTGGGCATCTGGATCCCGCAGTGGAAAAAGAAGAACTACAACGGCATGGCGGCGGCGCTCGCGCTCTACGGCGTGCATTGGCTGTATGAGATCGCCAACGCCGTGATCTGCCATTTCACGGGCTACGCCCTGTGGCACGTGTCGCCCGAAAGCACCAGCTTCATCCTGCTCGTCGGCGTTTCGTGGGAACTCTCGCTCATGTTCTCCGTTGCGGGCTTTATGAGCGTGGGGCTGCTGCCCGAGGACAAGGACAAAAAGATTTTCGGCGTCAACAACCGCATCGTGTTCGCCATCGGCAACGCGCTGTTCTTCTCGGTGTTTGAAATCTTCCTCGCGTCTACGCCCGCGTTCATCTGGGTCTACAAATGGTGGGGTGCGCTGCCCGTGTTCATCACCACCTATATCCCGTTCTTTTTGGCGGCGAACCTCATCTACGACAAGCCGCGCAAAACGCAGAAAAAGTTCCTCATCGGGCTGTGGGGCACGGTCGCGGTGCTGCTCGCCGTATTGATCCCCTGCGGGATCATCTGAGGAACTGCCCATGAACATGATCCGGTTCCGTATTCTCCTCGCGCTCATCACGGCGCTCAACGCGGTCATTCCGCCGCTCGGGCTGAATCTCAATCCCCGCGCGCTGCCGGTCGGCTTTTCGGTCGAGCGCGTGAGCGAAGTCTTTGCTGCCGACGGCGCCGACGTGCGCGAATACCCGACGGTGATTCAGCTGCGCCATCAGCCGGACGCCGCGGATAACGGCAAGCTGCTGGCGACCTTTGAGCGCTTCGGCAGCACGTACGAGGTGTTTGAAAGCACGGACGACGCGCAGTCGTGGCACAGCGTCTGCACGGTCACGGACACGTTCAACGAAGGCTTCTGGGCGGAATGGATGCCGTTTTTGTATGAGCTGCCCGCCGACGTCGGCGCGTTCCCCAAGGGCACCGTTCTGCTCGCCGCCACCTCCGTGTTCGGCGAAGGCGTGACGGACAGCACCATCACGCTCTACGAAAGCCGCGACGGCGGACACTCGTTTTCCGCTTTCGGCAACATCGACAAAGCGGGCGGCACGGATTGGGGCGTGTGGGAACCGTTTCTGATCTATGAAGCAGCGAGCGGGCGGCTGTTCTGCTTTTATTCCGACGATTCCGACCCCGCCCATTCTCAAAAGCTGGTCTATAAATTCACGACCGATCTGGTGCATTGGAGCGAAAAAACCGAGTGCGTCGCCTGCGCCGATCCCGACCTGCGCCCCGGCATGGTCTCAATTGCCGAATTGGGCGACGGCAGTTACTTCATGGTGTATGAAATGGTCGGCTTCGACGGCAACCCGATCTATTGCAAACGGGCCGAGCGCCTTGACGACTGGGGCGACCCCGCCGATTACGGCACGGTCGTTTCCGCCGCGGGCAAGGTCTTCGGCTCCTCGCCGTATGCGGCGTGGTCGCCCGTCGGTGGTGAGTGCGGCACGCTGATCGTGACCGCCGATCACATGGTGCGCGGCAAGAGCCGCACGGGTACCGATCTGTTCCTGAGCTTTGATTACGGCAAAACCTTCGCGCCCATTGACAACCCGTTGCCCTACGACAAGGGCGAAGGGCATGGACGCTGCGGTTACAGTCCGTCGCTCTTTGTCGCCGAGGACGGCGCGGCGATCTATTACGCCAACAACCCGCCGCAAAGCGGGGCAGGCTACCGCATCGCCGTCGCTAAGATCATCCTGACCGAAAAGTGAATCAATCAAAAAACCGGCTCCCTTCCGTTCGGAAAGGAGCCGGTTCGTTTTGCTTTAATATTTTTCCATGTTTTCGATGTTGAGCACCATCACGGTCGCGCCGCCGACGGCGACGGTTTCCGCTTCGGCAGGGCTGCCGCCGAAGGACGGCACCGGCTTGGGGTGAACGCGCGTCTGCGAGTGCTTTCGGATCACATCCTTGGCGTGCTCCACGCGGTCGTCATCCGTGCCGATGAGGAAGGTGGTGTTGCCCATCATCAGAAAGCCGCCCGTTGTGGCGAGCTTGGTGACCTTGAAATCCGCCTTGGTCAGCGCCGCGGCGACCACGGCGGCGTCTTCATTGTTGACAATGGCAATGATCAGTTTCATGATGCTTCTCCTTCAGAGGGTCTTGCCCGTATTATAAAGAGGCGGCAGGGCGGTGTCAAGAGAAACGCCGTTTTTTTGTTCGACAAAAATTAACGAGCCTGAAAAAAGAGCGAAAACCCTGCTGTTCGATCAGGCTTGACATTTTTTCGCTTTTGTAGTATAACAACCATAAACCTGCGCATAATACTGTTTACAAAGAGTTTAAAACCTGCGCATAATACAGCTTTTGTGAGAACAAAAACCTGCGTATGATCCGGAGAGGTGCCGTTATGATCCTGAAACGCAAAATATATGACAAGATGCTCACGCTGAAAAACACGCTCAACGGGCAAAAAGCGCTGCTCATCGAGGGCGCGAGGCGGATCGGCAAATCCACGATCTGCGAGGAGTTCGGAAAAAACGAATACAAAAGCTACATCCTGATCGACTTCGCCAAGTGTCCCGATGAAGTCAAGGGCTATTTTCAGAGCCAGATGAACGACCTGGATACATTTTTCATGCTGCTGTCCGCTTATTACGGCGTGAAGCTGTATGAACGGGAATCGCTCATCATTTTTGATGAGGTGCAGCGGTTTCCGAAAGCGCGGGAATGCGTCAAATATCTGGTCGCCGACGGCAGATATGACTACATCGAAACAGGCTCGTTGATCTCGCTTAGAGAAAATGTCAAAGATATTGTGATTCCCTCAGAGGAACGTCACCTGAAGATGTCGCCGCTCGACTTTGAAGAGTTCTGCGGCGCGCTGGGCGAGGAGCCGATCATCGATTATATCCGAAAGTGTTTTGCGGATAAAATTCCGCTGGAAACGCAGCTGCACTACAAGGCGATGCTGCTGTTCAAACAGTATCTGCTCGTGGGCGGAATGCCGCAGAGCGTGATCGCTTTTGTGGAAAGCCGAAAGGATTTTGATCAGGCGGACGTGGAAAAAAGGGATATTCTTTCGCTCTACCGCAGCGACATCATGAAGATCGACGCGAAATACAGGAGCAAAGTTTTGACCATTTTCGACCAGATCCCGGGGCTGCTCTCGCAGCATGAAAAGCGCGTGGTCTTTAAGGACGTTTCGTCCGGAAGCACAGCCGATCAATATGAAGACACGTTCTTCTGGCTGTCGGATTCCATGATCGCCAACGAATGCTTCTTATGCAGCGACCCGAACGTCGGACTTTCCATCAATGAAAGCAGAACGTATATGAAATGCTATCTCGGCGACACGGGGCTGCTTGTCAGCCACGCCTTTGACGAAAACGAACTGCTGGAAAACGAAGTCTATAAGCAGATCCTCGGCGACAAGCTGAACATGAACGAGGGAATGCTGTATGAGAACGCGATCGCGCAAATGCTCGCCGCCAACGGGCATAAGCTGTATTTTTACACCCATTACAACACCGAAAAGCACCGCAACGATATTGAAATCGATTTCCTGCTTTCCAACAACAGCAAGTTGAAATACAGGATGACGCCGATCGAAGTCAAATCAGGAAAGAAATACTCCGTTGAGTCATTAAAACGCTTCAAAGAAAAATACAAGACAAGAATCGGGGAATGCTATGTGATCCATCCGCGGAATCTCAGCTTCAAAGACGATATTATCTGCATCCCGCCGTATATGACGATCTGCCTGTAAAAAAACCGCCGCTCAGGAACGACCTGAACGGCGGTTGGCTTTCTGTTTGGTTTGCGCTTATTTGAAGGATTCTTCGACCGCGACCGCGCAGGCGACCGTCGCGCCGACCATGGGGTTGTTGCCCATGCCGATCAGACCCATCATTTCCACGTGAGCCGGAACGGAGGAAGAGCCCGCGAACTGCGCGTCGGAGTGCATGCGGCCCATG
>JAFTEL010000064.1 GCA_017453685.1 Clostridia bacterium | reverse complement strand
GAAATGAGGTTGTTGTCAACGACGTTTTCGCCGGATTTCAGGCTCTTGCCGTCGCCGCCGTGTACGGTGACGCCGCTCGCGCCCGTGTAACTGATCTGGCAGTTGTTCACGCTAATCTTGCTGCCTCGGCACTCGATGCCGCACCCGGCGACCTGCCGGACGGTGCAGCCCTCCACGTTGACGCTGCTGCCCTTAACGGTAAGCCCGCTGCCCGGGGCGTTGACGATGGTGACGCCGCTGAGCGAAAAGTAAGACGCGCCGTCGATCTTCACCAGCGACGAACCGTCGCTTGCCTCCTGCGTGCCCGCGATGGCGCCGCCGTCAAAAATGACTTCGCCGTTGCCGTAGGCGCAGTAGATCACCGAACAGGAGTCGGTGCCGGAATCCGCCTTGGTGAAGGTCAGTCCCTTGGTCGGGTAAGTGCCGCCCAGAATGGAGACGACCACATGGCTGAGATATTGCTTGTCGGTCTTTCGCGCCGCCTTCTGCGCCGCCTCCACCGTGCGGAACGGGTGGTCGATGGTGCCGCTGTTCTTGTCGTTCCCGTCGGGCGAAACGTAAAAATCACCGTAGGCCGCTCTGGATTCCAGCGCGGCGATGGTGTTCAGATTATTCGGCGTGGCGGCGGTGAAATGTCTGGCACGGTAGGCGGGCAGAAACACCAGCCACGCCGCCAGCGTGATCGCCGCGAGCACAACGGAAAGAATGATGCAGACGACAGTCGCTGCGGAAACAGTCTTTTTCTTCATCTTATTTCTTCAATTCTCTGAGCATGATCGTGTAGCCGTCCATCAAGTCGCTGCCGCAGTGGGTGCCCACGGTCATGAGCATATCGTTGAGCATTTTGCCTCTGACGTTGCTGTCGCCTTTGTAGAAGAAGAAGGTGCCCAGCAGGGATTCCGGCGTGCTCACGTCGGGGAACATGTAGCCCAGCGCGTCGTTGGTGATGCCCATGAGCACCACGGTCTTGTCGGGGGATCTCGTTTCCTTGCGGACCAAGTCGATCAGCGTGTCGTATTTCCAGGTTTCGCCCGTCCAGGAGGTCTTGCCGTTCCACAGGGCGTCGCCCGTGTATTCCGGATCGGTGCCGTAGACCAGCGAGGGGGACAGTTCGCCGGGCGCGGTGAGGATGACGACGTCGCCGCCGAATTCAATATAGTCGGTTTCGACCATGACGCCGTAGCCCGATTCGGCTTCGTCGTCCTTGACCACGTTTTCACCGAGCAGACCGGAAACGCTGCCCAGCGCCATCACGCCGTCGTCGAGCGAGAGCAGGGTGAGGGCGTTTTTGATGTTCAGCGTCGGGGCAAGCTCGCGGGCTTTTTCGGATTCGTCCAGAATGAAGTGGGCGAGCAGATAGCCGCTCTTCATGAGTGATTTGATGCGGGAAGTCATGTCCGCTTCCATGCTGTCATACCATTTGTCGGTGTAATCTGCGCCGTAAAGGCTGACCCAGTCGTCTCTGGTCAGAGAATGCGCCTCGACCCACGCCTTGGATTCCAGATCTTTCGCGTCGCCCTGCTCATAGTCGATGCCGGGGGAGGAGATCGCCGCTTCGCAGCTCTGGGTGAACACCAGATTGCAGCCGGCGTCTCTCAGCGCCAAGGCCATGAAATACGGATAGTCGCAGCAGAGCATGTGGTTGTTGTCCCACGCGCCGTAGGCGGTCGGGTGCGCGCCGATGTTGGTGATCACGGTCTTTTCGCCGCTCGCGCCTTCAAACAGGAAGCAGGAGAAGAAGTTTTTGGTCTTCACGCCGCTTCTGAGGTCGTCGTTGACGCCGGCGGTCTTGTCGGTCTCAAAGAACGAGAGCGTGCCGCTTTCCATCTTGGCGTAGGCGGCCTTGGCGCAGGCTTCCGCGCGGGCGCAAAGCGTCTCTTCCATCTCTTTGTTGAGGCTGCGGATATAGCCGCCGTTGAAGGGGTTGATCTTGTTGTTGAACAGGGTCGGGATGTTCATGCCCTGCGTGTCAAGCCCCGCGTGGCAGTGGGTCGCGCTGACGTTGCAGGAAAGGATGTCCTGCGCCTTCACGCCTTCCGCTTCCAGCGCTTTCTGGATGCTCTGGCGAATTTCGCGCACCGAGCCCGCCGTGATGCCCACGCCGTCCACGCTCACGAAGATGATCAGATCGTTTTTGCCGTTCTGATTGGCGTCCGAGCCGTTGGAAAGAATGACCATGTTCATGTTCTGATCAGTGTAGAGCTTGTCAACTTTGGTCTGATAACCGCCGGTGGGGCGCAGCTTGGTCAGGCATCTGCCGTTGGGGTCGCTGTTGCCGTCGGCGTCGCAGCGCCACTGGACGGGGATGACGCTGCCGCTGGCGAAGCCCGCGCTCCAGCCGCGGCCGGTCACCGTGCCGTCCGTCCCCGCGTAAAACGTCGGGTCGTTTTGCTTCAGATATTCTTCCTGGGTGGGAATGTTTTTGAGCTTGAGGAGATTCTGTGCCGTGCCGAAAATCAGGTCATGCGCGATGCCGAAGAGATTGTCGACCGCGTGCGCGAAAGCGCTGACGGGCTTGCCTTCTTCCACCGTCGTTTTTGCCGAAGCGGACAGGCCGACCGAAAACGCGAGGGTCGCGCTGAGAAGGATCGCTAAAAGCTTTTTTCCGATTTTCATACTGTTTTCCTCCTGAAAATCTTATTTCTCTCAATATACCATGTTGTCAGTGCTCTTTCAAGTCTTTTTCGGAATTACTCGCCAAAGCGAACAAAACTTCGGGAAAAATATCTGACAAATTTGTTAAAACTATTTACTTTTCCCGCACAATGCTCTAAAATGAATCTGTAGAATTGTCGGAAAGTGAGTAGTTGCCATGAAAGTATTTACGGAGTATTTCAGTGCGGACAAAAAAGTGAGCCTGACGGGCTATCTGCTGGATGCTTCCCGCGAGATGCCCAATATGGAAAACCGTCCGGCGGTGCTGGTCATTCCCGGCGGCGGTTACCGTATGTGTTCCGACCGCGAGGCGGAGCCGATCGCCATGCTGTTCGCAACGGAGGGCTATCACACCTTCGTGCTGCGATACACCGTCGGCGAAGCGGGCGAGTTCACCTTTGAGCAGCCGTTCGGCGATGCGGTCCGCGCGCTGAAATATATCCGCGAAAACGCTGAGGAATTCCACGTCATTCCCGACAAGATCGCGGCCATCGGCTTTTCCGCCGGCGGTCATCTGGCGAGTTCGCTCGGCACGATTAGCGACGAAAAGCCCAACGCGCTCATCCTCGGCTATCCCTGCATTATCCCCAAGCCCGACGGCGTTCTGAGCGTTAGCATCCCGTCCACCGATCAGTTCGTCACCGAGGCGACCCCGCCGACGTTTTTGTTCACCACGTCCGACGACGGCTGCGTATCCGTGACGCATTCGCTGACCTTCGCCAAGGCCTGCGCCGAACACAAAGTGCCTTTTGAGCTGCACGTGTTCGAGCGCGGCAACCACGGGCTGTCACTGGCGACGCCGAGCGTGTGCGTGAACGGCGGCAGCCCCGATGTGGAACAGTGGACGGGGCTTTGCGCCAGATGGCTGCGCAAATACTTTTTCAGCTGAGCAAAATCAAATAACATACAGTAAGGAGATCAGATTATGGGACTTCTCAAAGCAGGAATCGGAGCATTAAGCGGCGTGCTTGCCGACCAGTGGCGTGAGTATTTCTACTGCGAAGCGCTTGACGCGCAGACTCTCGTCAAAAAAGGCAAAAAGCGCACGTCTTCCCGTTCCTCCAACACCAAGGGCAGCGACAACGTCATTTCCAACGGCTCCATCATTGCCGTGGCGGACGGTCAGTGCATGATCATCGTGGAGCAGGGCAAGGTCGTTGACCTTTGCGCCGAACCCGGCGAATTTGTTTACGATACCTCCACCGAGCCGAGCTTGCTTTACGGCGGCCTGAACAAGGAAAACATCCTCAAGAACTTTGCCACCGTCGGCAAGCGTTTCACCTTCGGCGGCGAACCCGCGAAGGATCAGCGCGTTTACTATTTCAACACCAAAGAGATTTACGGCAACCGTTACGGCACGCAGAATCCGGTGCCGTTCCGCGTGGTTGACAAAAACATCGGGCTGGATGTTGACATCGCCATTCGCTGCAACGGCGAATATTCCTACAAGATCATCGATCCGCTCATGTTCTACACGAACGTCTGCGGCAACGTTTCCGATGATTACACCCGCGATCTGATCGACAGCCAGCTGAAGACTGAACTGCTCACCGCGCTCCAGCCGGCGTTTGCCAAGATTTCCGAAATGGGCATCCGTTACAGCGCGCTGCCCAGCCATACCGAGGATCTGTCGAACGCGCTCAACGAAGTGCTTTCCAAGAAATGGACGGAGCTTCGTGGTATCGCCATCTATTCCTTCGGCATCAATTCCGTCACCGCGTCGAAGGAAGACGAAGATATGATCAAGTCCCTGCAGCGCAAAGCGGTTTACCGCGACGCGACCATGGGCGCGGCCGCTATGGTCGACGCGCAGGCCGAGGCGATGCAGGCTGCTGCCAAGAACGAAGCGGGCGCCTTCACCGGCTTCATGGGCATGGGCATGGCGATGAACGCGGGCGGCGGCGGAAATGCCGCGGCCAACCTCTATGCCATGGGTCAGCAGCAACAGCCGCAGCAGCAGTACCAGCAGGCGCCGTATCAGCAGCCGCAGCAGCCGGATCGCGCGCAGCCGCAGAATCCTGCCGCGGGCGGTTGGGTCTGCGCATGCGGCACCGCGAACACGGGCAAATTCTGCATGAACTGCGGTGCTTCCAAGCCTGCTGGCGCGCCGCTTTACCGCTGCGACAAGTGCGGCTGGACACCCGAAGATCCCCACAATCCGCCCAGGTTCTGCCCCGAGTGCGGCGACCCGTTTGACGAGAATGACGCAAAATAATTCAAATTCCGCAAGAATTTGAAATGAATTGCGCCTTGCTGCGCATGAATTGACCTTCGGTCATGAATTGCGCGATGCGCATGAAGAATGATGCATCCGGTTATTGAATCGGGTGCGGGCAGCGCCCGCCCGACATGCATGGCTTGCCATGCAAATCATGGAGCGAAGCGAGAAATCATGGCGCAGCCAATTCATGACGGCGCAGCCGTCAAATCATTGTGAATACTAAGGAAACGATCATGAAAACATTTCTGTTTCAAGGCGATTCGATCACCGACGCCAATCGCAACCGTGACGCGCTCGGTCAGGGCTCCCGCGGCTATCCCACGTTTGTCGAGGGCAAGCTCGGCGCTCTTTACCCGAACGAACTCACGTTCATCAACAAGGGCGTTAGCGGCGACCGCAGCGTGGATATGTATGCCCGCATCAAGCGCGATTTTATCAACATCAAGCCCGATTACGCCTCTATCTTAATCGGCGTCAATGACGTCTGGCATGATCTGAACGACGACCCGAACGGCGTGGCGGACGGCAAGTATTACCGCGTTTACCGCGATTTTATTGCGGAGGTTCTCGACGCGCTGCCCGACTGCAAGATCATCATCCTTGAGCCGTTCGTGCTCAAGGCCTCCGGCACCGAGGCGCATTACGACGTGTTCCGCCCCGAGGTCGAGAAACGCGCCGCGAGCGCGCATCACATCGCCGAACAGTTCAACCTGGCGTTTGTTCCGCTGCAAAAGCGCTTCGATGAATTGACCGCTTTCGCGCCGCCTTCCTTCTGGCTGGCGGACGGCGTTCATCCCACCCCCGCCGGGCATGAGATCATCGCCCAAGCCGTGGTCGAAGCCTTTGAAAGAATCCGCTGAATCACAAAAAACTGCCCGCTGTACCCAATGGCACAGCGGGCGTTTTTTAATGCGGAATGCGAAAGGCGGAATTGTGGGTCGCTTCGCTCCAAATGATTTGCGATTGGTGCATGGCTTAAATCATCAATGCAGCTTTTTCCAGATGATGTTTTTGATTTCCACGATCTCTTTGCCGTAATCTTTCATCACGTCCACGACGACCACGCGGGATTTCGGGAACGCAAGCTGCTTGACGATCTCGTGCTTTTTCTGCACGTTTTCCGCCTTTTCCCGCGGTTTGCGCCGCAGGGATTCCTCGGTGGTGAGCATGAGCTTGATGACCAGATCGGGTTGGATGCGAACGGCTTTTTTTAGCGCCTTTTCTTCGCGTTTGGCGTAGCGCAGCGTGATGGCCTTGATCAGCTTGTTATCCGCCTTGGGCAGCAGGTTTTCGCGGATCTTCGGTCCGTCGCTGATGCCGGGGAACTGCGTCTGCGGGTATCGGTCGAACAGCGCGATGCCGCCTCCCACCGCATAGATTTGCGCCCGTTTCAGTTGCTTGACGCACCGCTTGGCGATGTGCAGTTGATCCGACAGCGCGAGAATGCCGCGCAGCGGCTTGAACGCCTTGGCTTTCGGCAGGACTTTGAGCAAGTCGCGCTGAATGGAATAATAGTTTTCGCCGCTGCCGAGGTAGAACCGGCGAACCTCCAGCTTCTTGCGCATCCAGCCCGCAATGTCGGAGGTCACGCGGGTCTTGCCCGCGCCGTCCTGCCCGACGAAGGCGATCATGCAGCCGCCGTTTTTCAGCCTCTTTTTGGTGAAAAAACCCACGGAATCCGCGCTCCTGCGCTTGAGAACGGCGTAGACGGCTTTGCGCCGCAGGATTTTCAGCTTGGCAAAAGCAGTGTTCTTTTTATAGAGCTTTTTCAGTATGTAAAAAACGTCGTCTGTTTGGCACTTTTCGTCCTGCGTCGTTTCAAAAAGCTCCTGCGCCTCTTCTTCGGTCAGCCCGCATTGCTGCATGATCTGCAAAAACGGCTCTTCCTCGATGCGGTGGATCAGATACTGCCGGTTGCCCTCGATCTTTTTTTTGTCCTTCACGGAACCGACGGCGACGCGGCACAGCAGCAGCGCGTATTCGATGCAGGGGTTTTGCAGCCGACAGGCGCTCTCTTCGGCGTTGACCGCCGCCGCAAAACACTGTTCGTAGGGGAGAAAGGTGTATTCGTTGAGAAAATGAGAACCGAATACGATCTCGTAATACAAATGCAGGTGCACCATCACGCCGTATTTTTTGTCGAACCCGAGCCAGTCCTCAATGTTGTCGTTTTGCATGTAGGACTGCGTGTTCGGGTTGATGAAACGCAGCACGCTGAGCAGCGCGCGCATCTGCTCGCGGTCGTCTTGGTGCACGAGCAGATCAATATCGCCCTTGCCGTTGAAGCCGTCGATATAATGGCAGTTGCCCTTCCAGTGAAGGTAGCGGATGCCGGCGTTTTCCAGTTCGTTGAGCAGGTTTTCGGATACGGGGAGCAAGAAGGATCACTTCCTTATGAAATGGATCAAGTCGGTGACGTCCTGCTTCTTGACCAGCAGAAGATCACGCGGCGACGTTTTGGTTTTGCAGACGAAATAGATCAAAAAGCTGACGCCGCACACGGTATAGGACACGGTGGAGGCGATGGCGGCGCCGTTGATCGACCAGCGCAGAATGAAGAAATAGTTGAGCACGACGTTGATGACGGCGGCGACGAACAGCAGCGCGAAGTTCACGCTCTTGTGTCCGTTCACCACGTTGAACGCGTAGATCATCTTGTAAAATACCATGCCGAGCACGCCCAGGCTGATATTCAGAAAGACCATATAAGCGTCATTGAATTCCGCGCCGTAAACGAATCCGATGAGCGGCTTGCCGAAGATCGCCATGCCCAGCACGAACGCGAACGTGACCCAAAGGCTCAGCCGCGTGATACGGCAGACCTCTTCTTTGGTGCGTCCGCCGGCGAGCTTGGAGGTGAGGATGTCGCGCAGCGCGTCGGAGATCAGCCACAGCTTCTGCCCGAGCATCACGCCCAGCGAATAAATGCCGATGTCGGCTTTGGTAATGCCCATCCATTCCAGCATGAGGATGTCGACCTTGTAGTTGATCTCCATGAGAATGAGCGTGAGCATCGGCACGAAACCGTAGGCAATGTATTTGCCGATGCCGTGCAGCGTGGGACGCAGCGTTTTGAGCGGCACGCGCAGGTTCTGGATCGCCAGCACGAACGAGGCGGCGCCCCGCACCAGCAGGAACAGAATGCAATAAAGGTAGTTTGCTTTGGTCAGCAGGAACAGGACGACCAGAAAGAGAATATCGAAAACTTCCAGCCCGATCTGCGTGGCGTTGCGCACCTTCGGGTTTTCGATCATCACCACGTAGTTCAGTTCCCGCACCGCGATCGACGCGGGGATCAGCACCGCCACGACGCAGGCGCTCGTGTTGTTCCGCAGGAAGAACAGCGAACCGACCGCCGCCGCGCCGTAAACCAGAACGGCAGCCAGAATGTTGTTGATATATTCGTGATAAGGGCCGACGCCCGTTTTCTTTTTGAAATAAGGGTAGGCCTGATGCATCCCCAGACACAAAAACAGCGTCGCCAGCTCCACGTAGTTGTTGATGACCGACGCGGTGCCGCGAAGCTCTTTGCCCAGATAACGGGTGTAGACCACGGTGTAAACAAAGCCGATGAGCACGGAAAGCACCTTGGTCAGCACCGAAAAGCTGTAGGCGTTATTGGTGATTTTTTTGAAAAGATCCTTTTTCAAATCTGTTTCATCCTTGGTTTTCAAGTTCACGGCAGATGAGCGCGGCGTTCTCTTCAAGAGGCTTGTCCGAATCGATCGGCAGAAGGGGAAACGCGCTTTTCAATTCCGCGGCAGCCATGGAGAAAAAGCGCCGCTGCGTTTGCAGGATCTGTTCCGCTTCTTCATCCGGAACGTGCTTGAGCCGCACGTCGTATTCCCGCGTTTTGATGCGTTCCACTAAAACGTGATTATCCGCGTAATCGGTGAAAATGAACGTGATCCCGTTTTTGAAATACCGTTCGATATGCCGGAATAACGCCTTGCTCTTTTCGTAGAGCTTCGGCTCATCCCACACCAGCGAGGAAACGCTCTGCACCAGTCCGTGGTCGAGCACGGCAAAACGAACGCCGTGATCCCCGCGGGTTTTCATGAGGGACAGGTACAGCAGCGAAAAATGGTAGAGCGTGCGCAGATCGTAGCGCACCTTGTGCTTCTTGCGCAGCCATAAGCCCCAGATCATGGCGGAAAAGGCAAAAAACTCCGCCGTGAAAACCAGCCGCAGCCCGCCGCCTTTCAGCACCTTGCGGTCGGGCAGAATCTGCCGCGCGCCGCTGCCGTAATGCCGGAGCAGCTCTTTCATGTTCACGGTTTTGCCGGAGCCGGGCAAACCGAAGAATTCAAGGATCATGCCCTTCTCCTTTGCCTGAAATATACCGTATTATTATACCGCACCCGCAGCGATATTACAAGGAAAATCCAAAAAACTGCCACGGTTTCCCGTGACAGCTTTGCATCAATTGCCCAACAGGAGTATGCCCTGCGTGATCAGAAATTCGGCGAGAATGTAGGTGAACATGATCACGAAGTGCCGCTTGGGAACGAGATTCTTGTTTTCGTGATAACGGGACAGGAACAGCACGACGTCCGAAATCAGGAACAGAATCGCGCCGACGTAGGCGATCGCCGAGCCGAGGCAGGGGCGGGAGATCAGCTGCATGAGCGCGAACAGGTTCATGGCGGCGTTGATGAGCAGATAGAACGGCATGCCAAACTTCATGAACGGGTCAAGATAACGGCTCAGCATATAGAACGTCCACGCGATCAGCGCAGCGTAGACCAGCGCGGCGGGAATGACGATCAGCGGCTTGACGGCGGCAAAATCCACGTTGCCGCTGTAAACCAGAATGAAGAACACGTGGGAAACGGCAAAAGCGATCCCGCCCGAGAGGAAGAACTTTGTACCGCTGGGCATGAGCAGCACGTCGCCCAGCCAGCTCGTGACCAGCGCCGCGATCAGCAGCCAGCTCGGCGCCTGCACCGAAAACAGGTACCAGCACAGGATCAGCGGCACCAGAAAAGGCTTTGTTTTCGGGCTTTTTCCGTTGTCACAGAAGCAGTCGATCAGATGGACGACGCTGAAAAAGACAAACAACGCCAAAAACAAGTATTTCATGGAGGCACCCCCGCAGTTATTAAATATAGTGTAAAAAATCAGTCGAAAAAAATCAAGCGGCGAATTGTTAATATTTACTGAACAATAACGACCGGTATGGCTGAAAACGCCGGTCAAAAAAATTTGCATTTGTTCTCAAATTATGGTAAACTAACAAAAGATATGCTTTCTTGAAAAAAGCGGGGGAAGATAATGAAGATTATCGACATTCTCAACAACGGCAAAGTGAACGTTTCCTGCGAACTGTTCCCGCCCAAGCAATTCGAGCAGCTGGTCGGCGCCAAGCAGATCGTGCGCGAGGTGGCGGCGCTGGCGCCGTCATTTATCAGCGTCACTTACGGCGCGGGCGGCGGCACGAGCGACCACACGGTCGATCTGGCGCGGGCGGCGGAAGACAGCGGCGTGACGGCTTTGGCGCACCTGACCTGTTATTCTTCTGTCAAGACCAAGGTGCTGAGCGTGATCGAGAGCCTGAAACAGAACAATATTCAGAATATCCTTGCCTTACGCGGCGACCGTCCCGCCGACGTGCCGCCGGGTGAATTCCACCATGCCAGCGAGCTCATGGAGCTGATCGCTTCTCAGGGCGATTTCTGCATCGGCGGCGCCTGCTATCCAGAATGTCATCCCGAATCGCGGAGCCTTGCGGCGGATCTGGACGGGCTCAAACGCAAGATCGACAGCGGCTGCCGATTCCTGACGACGCAGATGTTTTTCGACAACGCTGCGTTTTATAAATTTGCCTATCATCTCCGCTCCGCGGGCATCCATGTGCCGCTCGTGGCGGGCATCATGCCCGTGACCCAGAGCAGCCAGATCGACCGCATCGTCAAGCTTTCCGGCTGCGGCATCCCGCTGGAACTTACCGCCATCTGCGACCGCTTCGCCGACGATCCCGCCGCCATGAAGCAGGCGGGCATCGCCTTTGCGACCAATCAGATCATCGATCTGGTGGCGAGCGGCGTCAACAACATTCATATCTACACCATGAACAAGCCGGATATCGCGCGGGCGATCATGAACAATCTCTCCGATATTATCGGCAAGCAGGGGACACAGCATGAAACTGAGTGACATTTTAGGCCGCCGCCTTGTGTTTTGCGATGGCGGCATGGGTACCGTCCTGCAGTCGCTCGGCCTGCCGGTCGGCAAACGGGCGGACAGTTGGTCGGTGGAAGAACCCGAAAAGGTCAAGAGCGTGCATCGCGCTTATCTGGACGTCGGGTGCGACATCATCACCGCCAATACCTTCGGCGCGGCGACGATGGGCGAGTATTCCGCAGAACAGATCGTGGAAGCGGGGCTGAGAATCGTCCGCGAGGCGATCGCCGAAAGCGGGCGGGACGCGCTGGCGGCGCTGGATATCAGCACCACGGCGCAGCTGCTCGAGCCGCTGGGTGATATGCCTTTTGAGGAGGCATACGACCGCTTTGCCCGCGTGGTGCGCTGCGGCGCGCAAAACGGCGCGGACCTGATCCTCATCGAGACCATGACCGATCCTTATGAGATCAAAGCGGCGCTGCTCGCCGCCAAAGAGAACAGCGATCTGCCCGTGGGCGTGACCTTCACGGTCGACGAGAGCGGGCGGCTGCTCAATGGCGCGGATATCATCACCGCCGCCGCTCAGATTGAAAGCCTCGGCGCGGATTTTGTCGGCTTGAACTGCGGCTTCGGCCCCGACGTGATGGTCGGGCTTGCGCCGACCCTGCTCGGGTTCACCAAACTCCCCGTTCTCATCAACCCCAACGCCGGTCTGCCCACGGTGCGTGACGGCAAGACGACTTACAGCCTTTCTCCCGCGGATTTTGCCGAAAAGCTTTCGGAACTCGTCCGCCTCGGCTGCGCGGCGGTGGGCGGCTGCTGCGGCACGACGCCCGCGCATCTGAAAGCCGCGGTGGAAGTCTGCCGGAATATCCCCTTGAACCTGCCGCACAACACCGAACGGGCGAGCTTTATTTCATCCCGCTCCCAAACGGTGTTTTTCAAAGATAAAACCATTCTCATCGGCGAACGCCTCAACCCCACCGGCAAGCCCAAACTCAACGCGGCGCTGCTCGGCGGCGATTTTGCCTATCTGTGCGAAGAAGCCGTGAGTCAGGAACGGGCGGGCGCCGACGTGCTGGACGTAAACGTCGGCGTGTCGGGGATCGATGAACCGAACGCGCTCGAACAGGCGGTCAAAACCGTGCAGGGCGTTTCTCAGCTGCCGCTGCAGATCGACACCGGTGATACCGCCGCGCTCGAAAAAGCGCTGCGCGTCTATTGCGGCAAGCCGCTGATCAATTCGGTCAACGGTTCGGAAGAATCCCTGCGCCGCGTGCTGCCGCTGGCGAAAAAATACGGCGCCATGCTCGTGTGCCTGACGCTCGATGAAAAGGGCATCCCTGAAACGGTGCAGGAGCGCGTCGCCATCGCCGAACGCATCATTCATCGGTGCGACGAGATCGGCATTGACCGCGACAACCTCATTGTCGACCCGCTGGCGATGACCGTCAGCACGGACGGCGAGAGCGCAGTCAAAACGCTGAACGCGGTGGATGAGATCCGCCATCGCCTCGGCGTGCATACCGTGCTCGGCGTGTCGAACATTTCCTTCGGGCTGCCGTGCCGCGAAAAGGTCAACGCCGCGTTCTTCGCGGCGGCGATGCAGCGGGGCTTGAGCGCCGGCATCATCAACCCGATGAGCGGCGCGATGATGGACGCGTACTATACCCAAAACGTGCTCACCGGCGCGGATGCGGGCTGCGCGGCCTATATCGCCAGCTGCGCCGACGCCGCCCGGGAGCAGACGGCGCCGCTCCATAAAAAGCAGAGCGGAGGCGCCGATAGTCTGGCTTCCGCCGTGATCGGCGGTATGACGGAGCAGGCGTGCCGGTCGACTGAATCGCTTTTGGAGACGACCGAACCGCTGGATGTGATCAACGGTCATCTCGTGCCCGCTTTGGACGAAGTTGGGCGGCAATTTGAGCAGAAAAAGCTGTTTTTGCCGCAGCTTCTCAATGCCGCCAAAACCGCTTCGGCCTGCTTTGACGTTATCAAAAAACGGCTTCAGGCGAGCGGCGGGCAGGAGCAGAAAAAAGCGAAAGTCATCCTCGCCACCGTCAAGGGCGACGTGCACGACATCGGCAAAAACATCGTGAAAGTCCTGCTTGAAAACTACGGCTACGAGGTCCTTGACCTGGGCAAGAACGTCGAACCGCAGACGATCGTCGATTGCTGCCTGGCGCAGAATGTGCCGCTGGTGGGCTTGAGCGCGCTGATGACCACCACACTCCCCGCGATGGAAGAAACCGTGCGCCTGCTGCGGCAGCGCTGCCGATGCCGTATCATGGTGGGCGGCGCGGTGCTCACGAAGGAATACGCCGAAGAGATCGGCGCGGATTATTACGGAAGAGACGCCATGTGTGCCGTCCGCTATGCGGAAGAGCACTTCAATTCATAAAG